>JAJFHF010000100.1 GCA_021775775.1 Hyphomicrobiaceae bacterium | reverse complement strand
AAGGCTGATAAATTATGAAAATGACTGCGATAGATCTCATCATGCTCTTCCATAAGAGCCATTGCGATATTTTGCATCTCAGAACGCAACAGAGCTGTCTCTTCCGTTTCACGGCTTTCAAGCTCTATGAGACGCGCTTGTAATTTGGCCACTGTGGCATACAGCTCAAGGTTTTCTTCATGAATGCTTTCTGCATTTTCAACGATAGTGCGGCGCTGGGGGCCATCAGATTCAATTTCTTCGCCAAGCTCATAACGCATTTGCTCAATTTCATCTTGTGTTTTGTAATACCCTTTAAGGTCAACATCTTCTTGCTCTTGTACTACGCCATAAATACCGTAACGTTTTAACGAAACAATTTCTTGTTCACGTTCGATCAAAACGCTCATTAGTCGATTAGAGCGATCTTCGAGTTGGGGAATTTTTCGATCAATATTCTGCATCAAAACAATGTTCTGGCTATTTTTTTCGGCCATTTCCTGGCGCAATTCAACAATTTGATTGTTCAGGGCGTTAATTTGAATCTCTCGTTTGTTCATTTCGATCAATTGCCGAGTATTATTTTGTTCAGCTTGTTCCAGCCGGCTTTCTAACCGGTGAGCACGAATAGCATGTTCAGCGCGCAAATGATCCCGCGAGGCTCTAATTTCAAATTCATCAAGTGGCAATGTTGAAATAAGCTCTTGGCGGGTCACATTGCTAGAGCGCGCCCATATAAGAGGGGCGAAAGCAACGGCAATCAGCCCTGCAATCAAAAGCCCTAAGGAAAATATCATAACGGATTGGAATATCATGCTTTAAAAATCACACAGATCATGAAATGATCTTGTTTGATGACCCTATTTGATGATCGTATTTGATGATCGTGTTCATGTTCCAACCATTCTCGGTACTAGTGTTACATATCTTCAGGTGCACAAAGCTCAATATGAAGTAAGCCTGATACTAACGAGACTTGATACTAACGAGGCTTGAGATTGATTAAGCCTACAGATTAATAAAATCTAGCACTGATAAAGTTGAAACCCTACCTTAATTCAATAGTGTGGCCTGCCCAAGCAAAGAGGGCAACACTTATTCAATAAAACAACCAATTTATGGGCATTTTTCAAACCCAAACCATATAATTTAGCTTAAAAAGGATTCCAAGTTGGGGCACGCGTAAATTTCAAATAACCAACATTTGCCCCAACACGAAAACCAACGCCTGAAACAATGGGCGCTAAATTTACATGATCGCGCTGTAAGAAAGTAATTCCCACCCCCCCAATAAAATAAGCGGATCCAGCAATCCCAGCAAAGGTGCGATAAACATCTCCAGGCTGATAAAGATTGTAAGCTAAAATCATTGTCTTAGAACCTGAAGCCCCGAAGTCATAGCCAATTGAGGGGCCTTGCCAATATACTTTATGGCGGCCCGCGCTTTTTGTGTAGAGCGTGCCTTCCCCATAACGCAGGCCAGCAATAAGCGCACCGCCCGCTTCTTCCCCTAAAATATAACCATTGGGCCGCCCCTTGCTTTTAAAGGCATGCTCAACAACTTTAGCCATTCCAACTGAGATAGAACCAAAAAAACCACGGCCCGCACCAAGAATTTCATTTGAGCTATATTCTTCCTGCGTCACCGGGCGATCATCATAATTTTGACGGGGCCCGTCATTACGTCCCTGATATTGTCTTTGCGAAGGCGCTTCATATTCAGGCGCAATCGATTGGGGGGCTTCTTTCGTGTAATCGGGACCAGTGTCATCAGGGATATAACCACGATCTTGAGGAGGCTCCTCCCAGGGCAAATCTTCAGCATAGAGCGGCGCTGTGATAAGCAGCACACTGGAAAAACAGGTAACTATGATCACTCGTAAAAACCAAGAAATTGTAACAGAGAATTTATGAAAAAAAGTCATCCAAAGTTCCTTTAATAGATCTTAAAACGCACTTAAAAGGGCTGAGAACCAAAGCATTGAGAGTAATGGGGCCGTAAGCCAAAAGCCCGAGCACAAGAATAAATCAAACGAATCACTAAAGTTAACTGATTGCATATCATAGCAAAATATAGAGGGGCACAAACGCACAAAACATAAAATTACTCAGGTCATTTCCAAAATCTTTAAGAATAATCATTAGTATGGAATTAAGGCAAAATAATAGACCACTCTTGAGAAGGCTGTGCAGGTGAGATCTCAGATGATTTTTAACTTAATCAGATATTTGAACAATAGGAGCAATCCACACCCCTCTTGGACGTATGTTGTTCTGGGGATTCTATTGCTTTTTGCATCAATACAACCGGTGTCTCCACTATCAGCACAAGAGAACAAACCTGAACAAAAGGATACAAAGCAAGCTGAACAGGCTGAACAGCCCGAACAGCCCGAACAGCCCGAACAGCCCAAGAAAGAAGTTGTTGTAAAAAATGCCACCAGGGTTGAAGAGAAATTAGCCGCTTTAAATAATCTATATGTCCCAATCCATTGGACAGATCCGGCCACAGGATTGGCCTTAGGAGGGTTTGACCCCATTGCCTATCTTGAATTTAGCAAGCCCAAACCGGGTGATGAAGACTATGAATATGTATGGCACGGCGTATCGTGGCGTTTTATGAATCAGGGTAATTTAAATGCGTTTAAGCGTAGTCCCTCTCGCTATGCGCCTGTATACGCCGGATACGATGCTTATGCCTTGTCTCAAGGGATCTTATCTATCGGCTATCCCTCTTTATGGACAATGCATCAAGGACGGCTGCATCTCTTCCATACTGAGGTGAACCTCTATTTGTGGAGTGAAAACGCAAAGAACATAAAACAAAAAACAAATGAAAATTGGCAATCCCTGTCTTTGGACTTACCCCGTTATAAAATTGAGTGATGGCCGAACGGCAAAATTCTTTAAAGCATTAAGTGGTAATGAACGGCAAGGAACGAGCGCCGCAAGCAATAAAGCTACCATTGCGATAGTCTTTGTTAAATTTCCCATACCCAAATGGATCACCTTGTTCATCAATGACACAGCCACCCGCTGCGAGCAAAATTCCATGCCCTGCAGCCGTATCCCACTCCATAGTTGGCCCAAATCTAGGGTAAAGATCAGCGTCGCCGCGGGCTAACAAGCAAAACTTTAGACTAGAGCCAGAAGCAGCCCGCTCAGTAATTTTGTTTTTATCCAAAAAATCATGTGTTTCTTGATCAATATGTGAGCGACTAACCACTGCGATCGCCCCGTCTTCAGGCCCCTCATTAAGTCCAGGCCAATCACGAACGCTAATGTCGCGTAAACGAAGCGCGCCAGTTTTAAAAAGCCGTGCAATGTCTTTCACATCAAAAGGGGGTGTTAACTTAATCATGCCAGCTTGTGTTTGAGATAGGGATACATAAAGTTCGCCCAAGGCCGGCGCAAAAATAACCCCATAAACGGGGACCCCATCTTGAATGAGGGCGATGTTGACAGTGAATTCATTGCGTTTAGAAATAAATTCTTTGGTCCCATCTAAGGGGTCGACCAGAAAAAAAAGTGAGCCCCCATCAATAATTTGCCCTTGCGCGGACAGTTCCTCAGCTACCACAGGTATAGAGGGCCATAATTTTGATAATTCTTCTAAAATTATAAGCTCAGCTGCTTTGTCAGCCTCAGTAACAGGGCTGGTATCAGCCTTTTCTTCAACCTGAAAATTTGAGTGATAA
>JAJFHF010000099.1 GCA_021775775.1 Hyphomicrobiaceae bacterium | reverse complement strand
GGTTTGTGAGTTTGTTAAAAATCTAAAAATAAAGCTGAATCTGCTTTTTTTTATTGAACTTGGCGATAATATGTCGTAATCAATTCTTAATTTCCAAGAAAATGGGCTGCATTAATCGCGAAAAGCGGTTGGTGGGGCCTCTTTGTTCGTGCTCAATAGTGTTTTTATGAGGTTTTCCTCGTGAGGTTGGGGTCGTGTTTTGGTCAGCTAAAAGATGCCTAGGTATGGTTTTTGCGCAATTTAGGCTTAAAGAGGCATTCAGAATTGTTGGAATTTTAGGAGTGTAGCTCAATTGGCTAGAGCACCGGTCTCCAAAACCGGGGGTTGTGGGTTCGAGTCCCTCCACTCCTGCCATTTTAGGTGGATTGTCTAATTTGGCGGTATCGTGTTGGTAGTGTGTTTCGTTGGTAGTGTATTTCACTGTGTCGTTTGGTTGTTGTAGGCGTGGTTTGGTTTGTCTGACGTTTAAGTGCGTCTTTCTAGACTGAGAAATTAAGGCATCATAAGGTTTATAAATGGCGAATCCGTTTGAGTTTATCCAAGAAGTTCGTGCCGAAATGGCAAAAGTTACGTGGCCTTCGCAAAAGGAAACGATTGTTACCACCATTATGGTTTTGATCTTGGTGGCGATGGCGATGGTGTTTTTCTTTGCGGCTGATCAGGTTTTGAATTTGTTGGTTCAGTTGTTGATTGGTGCCGGTAGTAGCTAGGCTTGATGTGGTGTTGCCTTGTCAACAGTGTGGCGGCAAGGTTAATTGTTGGGGTTTTTGTTAATTTTATTCTCTTTAGTTGTTGTATCCGCGTGAGATTAACAAAGATCCTTATTGGTGGGCGGTTTTAAAAGGTTGGTGACGTCTATGGCGAAACGTTGGTACATTGTTCACGCCTATTCGAATTTCGAAAAAAAGGTGGCTGAGGCTATCCGTGAGCGCGCGGCAAATGAAGGGTTGGAAGATCAGTTTGAGGAAATTTTGGTGCCGACCGAAGAGGTTATTGAGGTGCGCCGCGGACGTAAGGTCGCCTCTGAACGCAAGTTTTTCCCCGGTTATGTGTTGGTGAAGATGGAAATGAGCGATGCCGCTTATCATCTTATTAAAGATACACCCAAGGTTACTGGGTTTTTAGGAAATGATAGCAAGCCAACTGCGATCTCTGAGAAGGAAGCGCAGAGTATCCTTCAGCAAGTGCAAGAAGGGGTTGAGCGGCCTAAATCAACGATTATATATGAAGTTGGTGAGCTTGTGTCGGTTATGGATGGGCCCTTTGAGGGCTTTAGTGGTCAAATTGAAGAAGTTGATGATGAACGTCAACGCTTGAAGGCTGCGGTTGAGATTTTTGGCAGGGCGACCCCTGTGGAATTGGAATTCAGTCAAGTTCAGAAAAAAGTTGATGCTTGATTGTTGTTTGCCACTCTTTAAAAAATTTGAGTGGCAAACGAGTTTTGAAAAGCCTTGTGTTTTTTAAAATAAATAAGGATGTGGGAGGTGTTTTGTGCTTAAGCCAGGTGCAAAGATACTGTACCACGCCCCCTTAAGTGAAATGTGTGATCGGTTAGATGTTTGCACGTAAGAATAGCAAATGAATTTGCTTTTGAAGGGAATTTGAAATGGCGAAAAAAGTAGAAGGCTATTTAAAGCTGCAAGTGCCAGCCGGTAAAGCCACACCATCACCGCCCATCGGCCCAGCCTTGGGACAACGCGGTATTAATATTATGGAATTTTGTAAGGCGTTTAATGCTGCATCTGGTGATGCAGAGCCTGGGTCTCCTATACCTGTCAGCATTACAGTTTATCAAGATAAGTCTTTCACCTTTGAAATGAAGACGCCGCCGGCTTCTTTCTTTTTGAAAAAAGCAGCTAAATTGTCAAAGGGTGGCACCGAGCCTGGGCGCGCGGTTGCTGGTTCTGTCACAATGGCGCAAGTGCGCGAGATTGCTGAAAAGAAGATGGTTGATTTGAATGCGAATGATATTGATCAGGCAGCTAAGATTATTGCTGGGTCAGCCCGTTCTATGGGTCTTGAGGTGAAGGGATAGTATAATGGCAAAAGGTAAGAGATATAAAGCAGCCATCGCACTGGTTGACCGCACAAAAGTTTATCAACTTGAAGAAGCTGTCAAGATTTTGAAAGAGGGGGCTGCTGCTAAATTTGATGAAACCGTTGAGATTGCGATGAATTTGGGTGTTGACCCTCGTCACGCTGATCAAATGGTTCGCGGTGTTTGTGAGTTGCCAAAAGGGTCTGGTCGGACTGTGCGCGTTGGTGTGTTTGCCCGCGATGCAAAGGCTGATGAAGCGAAAGCGGCTGGTGCTGATGTGGTTGGCGCAGAAGAGCTTGTTGATGAAGTTATGAAGGGCACGATCAATTTTGATCGTTGTATTGCGACGCCTGATATGATGCCACTTGTCGGCCGGTTGGGTAAAGTGCTTGGGCCACGCGGTATGATGCCAAATCCGAAAGTTGGAACTGTGACACCAAATGTTGGTGAAGCGGTGAAAAGCGCCAAGGGCGGTGCCGTTGAGTTTCGTGTTGAGAAGGCTGGCGTTGTTCATGCTGGTATTGGCAAGGCAAGCTTTAGCGAAGGTGATTTGGTTGAAAATATCCGCGCTTTTGTGGGTTCGGTTAGTAAAGCCAAGCCAGTTGGTGCAAAAGGCACATATATGAAACAGATCGCATTGTCTTCAACGATGGGCCCTGGCCTTAAAGTTGAGATTAGTTCAGCCTTACAAGGCTGAATTTGAGTTTATGAGTTTTCTCAAGGGATGTTCCCTTGAGGGATGATCCTTTTTGTAAAGAGATAACCTTTTTATTTGAGGTTTGATATGAGCAAAAAGGTTTTGTCCTGTCCAAGACTGCAGGTGCCGCGATTGCGGTTTAATCAATATGGGCCTGCATAGACAGATGTTTGAAAGATTTAGATTTGGGGTAACCTTTGGTCTAATTGGTTTGAACTTCTTTGAAGGTGTCTTAGTGAAAGGTTTGACCTTAATTGAGATGCTGGGCAGGCAAGTGAGCGTCGTTTGTGGTTGTTCTTGTAAGAGTGATCTTTAAGAAGAACGATAGGCGGCAAAGGTAAGCCGCAAAGATTGTCAAAATTGTTTTGATGATTTTTGTAAAAATGGAGTGAGCTGGTGGATAGAGCAGACAAACAAAAGCTCGTTGATGCCTTGAACGAAAAATTGGGTGATTCCAATATTATCGTTGTGGCCCACTATGCAGGTCTCACTGTTTCTGAGATGACGGCGCTTCGTCGTGATTTAGGAAAAGTTGGTGGTACCATGCAAGTGGCTAAAAACCGGCTCGTCAAGCGAGCGCTTGAAGGAACAGACGCATCTGAAATTACTGATCTTTTTACAGGTCCTACTTGTATTATGACCTCTGAAGATCCTGTCAGTGCGCCAAAAGTTGCTGCAGATTTTGCTAAAGGTAATGACAAACTTGTTATCTTAGGCGGGATTATGGGGTCAACTGTTTTGGATCCTTCTGGCGTGAAACAACTTGCATCCTTGCCATCACTTGATGAACTACGCGGTAAAATTGTTGGCTTGCTACAAGCACCAGCTGGCAATATTGCGCGGGTTCTTAGTGCACCTGGTACTCAGGTGGCGCGTGTGATTTCGGCAAAAGCCTCTAGTGAATGAGGCTTTAAGGTTGATTAAGTGACTAAAGCTTGTACGAACCAGTTAAATTGTACAAACAAACCAAATTAGAATTTAGGAAATAAAAATGGCTGATTTAGATAAAATTATTGAACAACTTTCAAGCTTAACCGTTATTGAAGCGGCTGATCTTTCAAAGCGTCTTGAAGAAGAATGGGGTGTCTCAGCGGCAGCTCCTGTTGCAGTGGCGGCAGCTGCTGGTGGCGGCGGCGAAGCGGCTGAAGAAAAAACCGATTTTGATGTGGTTCTTGCTTCTGCAGGCGACAAGAAAATCAACGTGATTAAAGAAGTTCGCGCGATTACAGGTCTTGGCCTGAAGGAAGCAAAAGAGCTTGTTGAAAGCGCGCCTAAAGCGGTTAAAGAAGCTGCACCTAAAGCTGAAGCTGAAGAGCTTAAGGCCAAGCTTGAAGCTGCTGGTGCAACAGTAGAACTTAAGTAATTGATTTTAAAGCCAGGGGAAGAGCACTCTTTCCTTGGCTTTAACTTGGTTGACGTTTCCTCAAAAGAGCAGATTTTTTTACTAGAAAAACCTGCTCTTTTGAAGAACCGTCAAAAGGCGTTTCAAGGCACTGGGCGAAACGAATAGAAAGCCCAAAGCCTGAAAAAACATTAAAGCTGATGATAACGCTTTACCATTGCTGGAATAAACAATGGGTAGCGCTTAAGGCACTTGAGGAGTTCACATGGCTAAGACGTTCACAGGTCGCAAACGCATTCGGAAAAAATTTGGGTCTATTGCAGAAGTTGCACAAATGCCCAACCTCATTGAAGTTCAAAAAAGATCTTATGATGAATTTTTAATGGTGGATGTACCAGAGAAGGGGCGTGAGAATGAAGGCCTACAATCTGTTTTTACATCTGTATTTCCTATTTCTGACTTTTCAGAGCGTTCAACTCTTGAGTTTGTGTCTTTTGAATTTGAAAAACCAAAATATGATGTGGAAGAATGTCAGCAACGTGACATGACATATGCCGCCCCTCTTAAGGTGACTTTGCGTCTGATTGTGTTTGATATAAACGAAGAAACTGGTGCCAAGTCCGTTAAGGACATTAAAGAGCAAGATGTCTATATGGGCGACATTCCGTTTATGACGGATAATGCGACGTTTGTTGTGAATGGTACCGAGCGGGTTATTGTTAGCCAAATGCACCGCTCTCCTGGTGTTTTCTTTGATCATGACCGGGGTAAAACTCACTCTTCTGGTAAGTTGTTGTTTGCCGCTAGGATCATCCCTTATCGCGGGTCATGGTTGGACTTTGAATTTGATGCCAAAGATATTGTGCATGTGCGCATTGATCGGCGCCGTAAGTTGCCAGCGACTGCTTTGTTATATGCGCTTGGGCTTGATGATGAAGAGATCCTTGAGACTTTCTATGACAAGATTATTTATAAGTTGGGCAAAAAGGGCTGGAGCACGCCGTTTGTACCAGAGCGCTTTAAAGGTGTGAAACCTTTGGCTGATTTGATTGATGCCAAAACGGGTAAGGTTGTTCTTGAAGCGGGTAAAAAAGTTACCGCGCGCTCAGCTAAGAAATTGGCTGAGGATGGTTTGAAAGATTTGCTTTATACAGATGAAGAGCTTTTCACTCATTATCTGGCCGAAGAAGTTATCAATATGAAAACGGGTGAAATCATTGCCGAAGCTGGTGATGAGCTGGACGAAGAGGTGCTTGAGAAATTAAAAGAATTTGGCCTAAAAGAATTGCCTATTCTTGATATTGATCATGTGAACACTGGTGCTTTTATCCGCAATACGTTGAAGGTTGATAAAGCCAATAACCGCGAAGAAGCTTTGATTGATATTTACCGCGTTATGCGCCCTGGTGAGCCACCGACCGTTGAAGCGGCTGAAGGGGTTTTTAATGGTTTGTTCTTTGATAGTGAACGCTATGATTTGTCTGCTGTTGGCCGGGTTAAAATGAACATCCGTTTGCAACTTGAGTGTGATGACACTGTGCGCACGCTGCGCCGCGAAGATATTTTAGGGGTTATGAAAACCCTGGTTGATCTGCGCGATGGTAAGGGTGAAATTGACGATATTGACCATCTTGGTAACCGCCGGGTGCGTTCGGTTGGTGAGCTGATGGAAAATCAATACCGGGTTGGTTTGTTGCGGATGGAGCGGGCTATTAAAGAGCGTATGAGCTCTGTTGATATTGATACCGTGATGCCGCAAGATTTGATCAATGCCAAACCAGCCGCCGCTGCTGTTCGTGAATTTTTTGGCTCTAGCCAATTGTCACAATTTATGGATCAGACCAATCCTTTGTCTGAGATTACCCATAAGCGGCGTTTGTCGGCGCTTGGGCCAGGTGGTTTGACCCGCGAGCGTGCTGGTTTTGAAGTGCGCGATGTGCACCCAACTCACTATGGTCGTATTTGCCCGATTGAGACACCTGAGGGACCAAATATTGGTTTGATCAACTCATTGGCGACTTATGCGCGGGTGAATAAATATGGCTTTATTGAAAGCCCTTATCGTAAAGTGATTAAAGGCAAGGTTAGTGAAGAGGTGAAATATCTTTCTGCAATGGAAGAGACCCGCCACTATATTGCGCAAGCCTCCGTGTCTTTGACTAAGGATGGCAAATTTGCCGAAGATCTGGTCAATTGCCGTCATGGTGGTGATGCTTTAATGGTGCCATCTGAAAAAGTGGATTATGTTGACGTCTCACCAAAACAGCTTGTTTCTGTGGCGGCGGCTCTTATTCCGTTTTTGGAAAATGATGATGCGAACCGTGCCTTGATGGGCTCTAACATGCAACGCCAAGCTGTGCCGCTTTTAAAACCTGAAGCCCCTTTTGTTGGCACAGGTATGGAAGAGGTTGTGGCGCGCGATAGTGGGGCGGCCATTGCGGCGCGCCGTACTGGTACTGTTGATCAGATCGATGGTACGCGGATTGTTATTCGAGCAACCGAGGAGCAAGATCCTTCTAAGCCTGGTGTTGATATTTACAATATGCGTAAATTCCAACGCTCGAACCAGAACACTTGTATCAATCAGCGCCCGTTGGTGAAGGTTGGTGACAGAGTGAAAGCTGGCGATATTATTGCTGATGGCCCGTCTACTGATTTGGGTGATTTGGCTTTGGGTAAAAACGTGCTTGTCGCGTTTATGCCGTGGAATGGTTATAACTTTGAGGATTCAATCCTTATTTCTGAGCGCATTAAACGTGATGATGTGTTCACCTCAATTCATATTGAAGAATTTGAAGTGATGGCGCGTGATACGAAATTGGGCCCAGAAGAAATTACCCGTGACATTCCCAATATATCAGAAGAATCATTAAAGAATCTCGATGAGGCTGGTATTGTTTATATTGGCGCGGAAGTGAAGCCGGGCGATATTTTGGTGGGTAAAATCACACCAAAGGGTGAAAGCCCAATGACGCCTGAAGAAAAACTTCTTCGTGCGATCTTTGGTGAGAAAGCTTCTGATGTTCGTGATACGTCTTTGAAACTACCACCTGGTGTGGCCGGTACGGTTGTTGAAGTGCGTGTGTTTAACCGGCACGGCATTGAAAAAGATGAACGGGCGATGGCGATTGAGCGCGAAGAAATTGAACGCTTGGCGAAAGACCGTGATGACGAGATGCAAATTCTTGATCGTAACGTATATGGTCGTTTGACCGATGCGTTGTTGAACAAAGAAGTTATCAAGGGTGTGCAATCTTTGAAAAAAGGCACCAAGGTCACGCAAGAGGCTTTGGATGAAGTGCCGCGCTCACAATGGTGGGATATTGCGCTTAAAAATGAAAAAGCTATGGCTGAAGTTGAAGCTATCCAAAAGCAGTATGAAGAAGCCAAAAAACTTCTCGAGCAACGCTTTGTTGATAAGGTTGATAAGCTACAGCGCGGTGATGAGTTGCCGCCTGGTGTGATGAAGATGGTGAAAGTCTTTGTTGCTGTGAAGCGGAAGTTGCAATCTGGTGATAAAATGGCTGGTCGCCACGGTAATAAGGGGGTGATTTCACAAATCGTTCCGCAAGAAGATATGCCTTATCTTGATGATGGAACGCCGGTTGATATTGTGCTGAACCCGCTTGGTGTGCCGAGCCGAATGAATGTTGGTCAGATTTTGGAAACTCACCTTGGATGGGCGTGCCGTGGTCTTGGCCGGGTCATTGATGATGCGATGGATGCTTACCGAGTTGAGCGAAACCTTGAGACGGTGAAGCAAGCTGTTGCCCAAGTTTATGGAGATAAAGACATCATTGATGATTATCACGATGATGAGGTTCTGGAACTTGGTAATAATCTTCGCAATGGTGTGCCTGTGGCGACCCCTGTGTTTGATGGGGCGCATGAAGCGGACATCGTTGAGTTGCTTGAGCGCGCTGGGCTTGATGCCAGTGGCCAGGTAACGCTGCATGATGGACGAACGGGTGAGCCTTTCGATCGCAAGGTAACTGTGGGCTATAAATATCTGCTCAAACTGCATCACTTGGTGGATGACAAAATTCACGCGCGCTCGATCGGACCTTACAGCTTGGTTACCCAGCAACCTCTTGGTGGTAAAGCCCAGTTTGGTGGTCAGCGCTTTGGTGAGATGGAAGTGTGGGCGCTTGAAGCTTATGGCGCTGCATACACCTTGCAGGAAATGCTAACCGTTAAATCTGATGACGTTGCTGGTCGTACAAAAGTTTACGAAGCGATTGTACGCGGTGATGATGCTTTTGAAGCGGGGATTCCTGAGAGCTTTAATGTTCTTATCAAAGAAATGAAAGCTTTGGGTCTCAATGTTGAATTGGAGCAATTCAAGGACATTGAGCATGAGGATGAGCCTGGCTATGAGCAGCTTGAGGAAACAAAAGAACAATTGCCTGAGCCGCCAGCGGCTGAGTGATTGTTGTTTTAAGACGTTATTATAATTAATCGTATCAAGGGAGATAAACCTTGATACGCCACCAGAGGAAACAAGGTTTCCTTGTAAATGGAGAATTGGGATGAACCACGACGCCGTAAATCTCTTCAATCCGCAAACGCCGCAAGCTACATTCGATCAAATTCGAATTTCAATTGCGAGTCCTGAGCAAATTCACTCTTGGTCTTTTGGTGAGATAAAAAAACCAGAGACCATCAATTATAGAACCTTTAAGCCAGAGCGCGAAGGTTTGTTTTGTGCACGTATCTTTGGCCCGGTTAAAGATTATGAATGTTTGTGCGGTAAATATAAACGCATGAAATATAAAGGCGTCATTTGCGAAAAATGTGGCGTTGAAGTGACCTTGACCAAAGTGCGCCGTGAGCGCATGGGGCATATTGAACTGGCAGCGCCTGTTGCGCATATTTGGTTCTTGAAATCACTGCCATCTCGTATTGGTCAGCTGTTGGATATGACGCTTAAGGATCTTGAGCGGGTACTTTATTTTGAAAGCTATATCGTCATTGAAGCGGGGATTACACCGTTCAATGAAGGACAGCTTTTGTCTGAAGAAGATTTTATGAATGCTCAAGAAGAGTATGGCGAGGATGCCTTTACCGCCGGCATTGGCGCTGAAGCTATTCGTGAGATTTTGATGGGCATTGATCTTGAGTCAACGGCCGATCAGTTGCGTAAAGAGATTGCTGAAGCGACCACAGAATTAAAACCCAAGAAACTTGCCAAACGTCTTAAAGTTGTTGAGGCTTTTATTTATTCTGGTAATCGTCCTGAATGGATGATCATGACTGTTGTGCCGGTTATCCCGCCTGAGCTGCGCCCGTTGGTGCCTTTGGATGGGGGCCGGTTTGCGACCTCTGACTTGAATGATCTTTATCGCCGGGTGATTAACCGGAACAACCGTTTGAAGCGGCTTATTGAGTTGCGCGCGCCTGATATTATCATTCGTAATGAAAAACGCATGTTGCAAGAATCTGTTGATGCCTTGTTTGATAATGGGCGCCGCGGCCGGGTTATCACAGGGGCCAATAAGCGTCCGTTGAAATCTTTGTCTGATATGTTGAAGGGTAAGCAAGGGCGGTTCCGTCAAAACTTACTTGGTAAACGGGTTGATTATTCAGGCCGCTCTGTGATTGTGGTTGGTCCTGAATTGAAACTGCATCAATGTGGTTTGCCAAAGAAAATGGCTTTGGAGTTGTTCAAGCCATTTATCTATTCGCGTCTTGATGCGAAGGGCTATGCCTCTACGGTTAAACAAGCCAAAAAGCTAGTTGAGAAAGAAAAACCAGAGGTTTGGGATATTCTTGATGAAGTGATCCGTGAGCATCCAGTGATGCTTAACCGGGCACCAACTTTGCACCGTCTTGGCATTCAGGCGTTTGAACCTGTGCTTGTTGAGGGTAAAGCCATTCAATTGCATCCGCTGGTTTGTGCGGCGTTTAACGCCGACTTTGATGGTGACCAAATGGCGGTTCACGTCCCGTTGTCGCTAGAGGCACAATTAGAAGCGCGTGTCTTGATGATGTCGACAAATAATGTTTTGCATCCAGCTAACGGTGCGCCGATTATTGTGCCGTCTCAAGATATTGTCCTTGGTCTTTATTATCTTTCATTGATTTATGACAATGAGCCGGGGGAAGGCATGATCTTTGGGTCTGTTGCCGAAATTCGCCATGCTTTGGATAATAAAGTTGTGACATTGCATACCAAAATCAAAGGGCGTTATAAAGCGCTTGATGAGGAAGGTAATGAATTTTACGAAGTGAATGAGACCACACCTGGTCGGATGTTGTTGGGTGAAATGTTGCCCAAACAACCAGGTGTTTCTTTTGACCTTGTGAACCGCTTACTGACTAAGAAAGAAATTTCTGGGATGATTGATGCGGTGTATCGTAATTGTGGTCAAAAAGAATCTGTTATTTTCTGTGATCGGATTATGCAAACTGGCTTTAAACATGCTTGTTTGTCTGGGATTTCCTTTGGTAAGGATGACATGGTTATTCCTGATACGAAGGGCAAGATTGTTGATGAAACATCTGACCTTACTCGTGAATATGAACAGCAATATAATGATGGTTTGATCACCAAAGGTGAGAAATATAATAAGGTTGTTGACGCTTGGGCCAAGTGTACGGATAAGGTCGCGGCTGAAATGATGGATCGTATTTCTGCGGTTCATATCGATAAAGACACAGACCGGGTCATGCCGACCAATTCGGTTTATATGATGGCTCATTCTGGGGCGCGTGGTTCGCCTGCCCAAATGAAACAGCTTGCTGGTATGCGCGGCCTGATGGCGAAACCATCTGGTGAAATTATTGAAACACCAATTATAGCAAACTTTAAAGAAGGTTTGACCGTGTTGGAATATTTCAACTCCACTCACGGTGCTCGTAAAGGGCTGGCTGATACAGCGCTTAAAACGGCCAACTCTGGTTATCTAACACGCCGCCTTGTTGATGTTGCTCAAGATAGCATCATTAATGAATATGATTGTGGCACAGACAAAGGCATTAGTGTTTCGGCTGCCGTTGATTCTGGTGAAGTGATTGTATCGCTTGGTACCAGAGCCCTTGGTCGGACAGTGTCTGCCGATGTGGTTGACCCGGTTAGTGGTGACATGATCATTCCAGCCAATGAGCTTATTGAAGAGCATCATGCAGTTGCTCTTGATGCGTCGAGCATTCAAGAGATTAAAATTCGCTCGGTTCTAACTTGTGAGACCAGAAACGGTGTTTGCGGTAAGTGTTATGGACGTGATCTGGCGCGCGGTACTCCTGTTAATCTAGGCGAAGCTGTGGGCGTTATTGCGGCGCAATCAATTGGTGAGCCTGGTACTCAGCTAACAATGCGGACCTTCCATATTGGCGGGACGGCGCAAGTTGTGGATAGCTCGTTTATTGAAGCTAACTTTGACGGCACCATTGAAATTAAGAACAAAGCCATTGCACGTGATAGCCAAAAACGCCTTGTTGCGATGTCACGTAACATGGTTATTTGTGTTGTTGATGGTGATGGGAATGAACTTTCTGCTCATAAGATTTTGCAAGGGGCTCATTTGAAAGTTGATCATGGTGATAAGATCAAACGTGGTCAGCGAATTGCTGAGTGGGATCCATATACCCGCCCGATCTTAACCGAAGTTGATGGTGTTGCTGAATTTGAAGACCTGACTGACGGTATCTCAGTTGATGAGCAGATTGACGAATCAACGGGTATTGCTAACCGGGTGATTATTGATTGGCGTGCGAGCCCGCGCGGCGATAATTTGAAACCGGCTATTATCGTGAATGATGATAAAGGCAATATGAAAAAACTAAAACGGGGCGGCGAGGCACGTGCTTTGCTTTCTGTTGACGCGGTGCTTTCTGTTGACCCTGGTAGCAAAGTTAAAGCTGGTGATGTTTTGGCACGTATTCCGCTTGAGAGTGCGAAAACCAAGGATATCACGGGTGGTCTACCGCGGGTGGCTGAGTTGTTTGAAGCGCGCCGTCCTAAAGATCATGCGATCATTGCAGAGATCTCTGGCACGGTTGAATTTGGTCGTGATTATAAAAATAAGCGGCGGATTGCTATCGTTCCTGATGATGAGAACGAGGATACTTCAGAATATCTGATTCCTAAGGGCAAGCATTTGGCTGTTCAAGAAGGGGATCGTATTGAGAAGGGTGAATATCTGCTTGATGGGCACCCGGCTCCGCATGATATTCTTGCCATTAAGGGCGTTGAGGAGTTAGCGACCTATTTGGTGAACGAAATTCAAGATGTTTATCGCCTGCAAGGGGTGACGATTAATGATAAGCACATTGAAGTGATTGTTCGCCAAATGCTGCAAAAAATTGAAGTGGAAGATGCTGGTCAAACCACCATGCTTAAAGGTGAACAGATCGACCGCCACGATTTTGCAGACAATAACCAGTTAGCCATTGATGCGGGCCGTGAACCTGCAAAGGGCAGCCCTGTGTTATTGGGGATTACCAAAGCAAGCTTGCAGACGAAGAGCTTTATATCAGCGGCGTCTTTCCAAGAAACCACGCGTGTGCTCACTGAGGCGGCTGTCTCTGGTAAGTCTGATACGTTAGAAGGCTTGAAAGAAAACGTGATTGTTGGACGGCTTATTCCTGCTGGTACTGGGGGCATGTTGTCTCGGTTGCGCAAGGTTAGCCAAAATCGTGATGAGTTAATTTTGAAAGAAAAACAAGCTAGCATGGATTTGAAAATGGCATCTGAGGCTGAAGCGGAGATGGAGGAAGTTATTATTCCTGATGCGCCAGCCAGCGATGAGGCTCCTGCTGAATAGCCTGTTATTTTTGAAAGACTTTAAATAAAAAAAAGCCGCTCTAATCATAGAGCGGCTTTTTTTAATGTGTTTATGGTTATAAAAAAGTAGTCTTTTTTTCGACAGAAATTTGTTTGTAAGTGCGTATGTATAAGTGAGCATGTATTAAGATTAATATTAGCACCAAGAGCTTAAGTTTTATGAACAAAGACCAGGTGAGATATAACTGGCTGGCCAGACAGTTTCATTGGTTCACCGTTCCTTTGATTGTGTCTTTGTTTGCGCTTGGTGTTGTGATGACTGAGCTGCCGGTTTCACAGTTAAAGCTCACCCTTTATGCGTGGCATAAATGGATTGGGTTGTGTGTTTTTGGATTGGTTTTGTTGCGTCTGCTTTGGCGATTTATCAGCCCCAAACCTGTGCCAAGCGCTCATGATGGTGTCCCGTTTGCAATCACTGTGCTGGCTAAGGTTGGGCATGTTGCGCTTTATTGTTTGTTGATTGCCTTACCGCTTATTGGCTGGCTGAGAAGTTCGAGTGCTGGGTTTGAAATTGTCTTATTTGAATTCATCCCGATACCTGATCTGTTAGCCAAAGATGAAGATTTATCAAAACAACTGGCGTTCCTGCATGAGATTGGCGCTATTTTGTTGTTTGTTTTGCTTTTGGGGCATGTCGGCGCGGTTGTTGTGCATCGTGTTTTGTGGCGTGACAATGTGTTAGAGCGCATGAAGCCAACTAAATTCCACATCGTTTTAATTGTTTGTA
>JAJFHF010000098.1 GCA_021775775.1 Hyphomicrobiaceae bacterium | reverse complement strand
GTTGGTGCATCACCGCTTGCTTAGCCTTTCAAATGATGGCTATAAGTTCAGCGGAGAGGATTGGATCGAATTGCCATCTGGTCATGATACAATCCAACGTGGTTTAGGTTGGCCTTTTGCTGTGCATTTTCACATCCACCCCGATGTGCAACCGTCGCGCGCTAGTGATGGACAAAGCATTACGTTGAGACTGCCCGATAGCCAAATTTGGATTTTGAGCGCTAGTGGTAGTGTCATCCACTTGGAAGAAAGTACTTTTTATGCTGATTTTGCCGGCCCTTGCCGCTCTGTGCAAGCTGTTATACGCGGTAACTGCGTTGGACCTGTTAGCATCTCTTGGCAATTGAGCAAACCTATTGCCTCGCAAGCCCGGGATAAAAGCAAAATTCCAACTTGGCTGTTGGATAATGTTGTGCCACTTGAGAGCTCGCCGAAGGACCAAGCTGATATAGATAATCAAGATCAATCTTCTAAATCTGAAATAACGGATTTGGTTGAAGATGATCATCTAAATACCGACAAGGAACAACCGGCTAAAGAAAAGCTCAATCAACCAGAGAACAACAACAAAAAAACTAAGAATAAAAACCAGAGCAAAAAAGACAACCAACAAAAAGATAGCAAAGATCATCCCTCAACAACAGATGATACGACAATATCAGGCCTCACCTCTTTGCCCACTTTAGATGCAACGACCCCCGCCCCGCCCCCGTTGCCCAAGGGGATGAAGCCAAAAAGCAATGATCATCTGCATGAGGAAAGTGGATCCATAAAACCTGTTTCTGGGTCTGATGATAAAAAGGTTTCTCAAAAAAAACCGAAAACTCATGACAAACAAATGGCTGGTGATAAATCAAAAACATCATCTAGGACATCACCCAAAACACCATCTAGAACACCATCAAAAACACCATGGGACAATTCTAAAAAACTGTCTGATGAGAAACCTTCTGATGATAAACCTACTGATAAAACACCTAAAGACGAGACATAAAGTTTGATTTTTACTCACTTCTTATCTAAAAACCGGTTTGGCACTTTTCGAAGAAGTGACTTTTTTTGCACACTTCTTATATGAAAACCGGTTTGGCACTTTTCAGGAAGTGACTTTTTTTGCACACTTCTTATCTGAAAACCGGTTTCCACTTTTCAGGAAGTGTTCTAATACTTTACACAAAGTGGCCTTTGTTTGTGATCAACAGATGAGGGCTTTTTGAATTTTTAAGAAAGGTTACCCTCCCTATGCTTCGCCCAATACAACGTGCTCTTATTTCAGTTTCAGATAAAACCGGCATTGCCGCGTTTGCCCAAGAGCTTAGCAAGCGCGGGGTTGAGCTTGTCTCCACTGGCGGGACCTCTAAATTGTTAAAAGAAGCCGGGCTTGATGTGAAGGATGTGGCAGATCTCACCGGCTTTCCTGAAATGATGGATGGACGGGTTAAAACTTTGCACCCTGGCGTGCATGGGGGATTACTTGCCAAGCGCGATAATGAAGCCCATACCAAAGCCCAGCTTGAGCATGGCATTGCCAACATTGATCTGCTTGTTGTCAACCTTTATCCCTTTGAAGAGACCATTGCTAAGGGTGCTGATTATGACAGCGCGATTGAGAACATTGACATTGGCGGCCCCGCGATGATCCGGGCGGCGGCCAAAAACCATGATGGCGTTTGTGTTGTGGTCGACGCGGATGACTACCAACCATTACTCGATGAAATGAGCGCCAATGAGGGGCAAACCTCTTTAACGTTCAGAACTAAACTTGCGGCCAAAGCTTATGCGCGCACCGCCAATTATGACGCGGCCATTTCCAACTGGTTCGCGAAAGAACTTGAGATTGAGGCCCCCAAATGGGTGAGCTTTTCAGGTGAACTGGCCCAAACCATGCGGTATGGTGAAAACCCCCATCAACAAGCATCCTTTTACAAAACCGGCGACCAGCGCCCGGGCGTGGCCAGCGCGGAACAAGTCCAAGGCAAAGAGCTTAGCTATAACAATCTCAATGACACCGATGCCGCCATTGAATTGGTTGCCGAATTTGCGCCGGCCAACGGCCCCGCTGTTGCCATTATCAAACATGCCAACCCGTGCGGTGTCGCGCTTGGGAGCTCTTTGAAGGACGCTTATCTTAAAGCTTTGCAATGTGACCCGGTTAGCGCGTTTGGTGGCATCATTGCCTTGAACCAACCTTTGGATGAAGCGGTGGCTGAGGAAATCACCAAGATCTTTACAGAAGTGGTTGTTGCGCCTGAAGCCAGCGAAGGGGCCAAAGCCCTTCTGGCCAAGAAGAAGAATGTGCGGTTGCTTCTCACCCACGGTTTGCCTGACCCTCACTCTGCTGGGTTTACTGCCAAAATGCTCTCTGGTGGGTTTCTGGCTCAAGCACGTGACAATGGCTGTGTTGAACAGCTTGATCTTAAAGTCGTCACGAAGCGCCAGCCCACAGACCAGGAAATGAGCGACATGAAAGTTGCGTTTAAAATCTGCAAACATGTGAAATCAAACGCCATCATTTATGTGAAAGATGGTGCCAGCGTCGGCATTGGCGCTGGCCAAATGAGCCGCATTGACAGCGCGCGCATTGCTGCTTGGAAAGCGCAAGAAGCGGCCAAAGAAGCTGGCCTTGCGGAACCTCTCACGAAGGGCTGTGTTGTGGCCTCTGATGCCTTCTTCCCATTTGCCGATGGGTTGCTGGAGGCGGCCAAGGCAGGCGCTACTGCGGTTATTCAACCAGGTGGCTCCATGCGCGACGATGAGGTAATTGAAGCGGCCGATGAAGCTGGTCTTGCGATGGTCATGACCGGCATGCGGCACTTTCGGCACTAGTTTTGTCTCACGGGCGTTTTTTCGCAAAAGCGAAAAGCCCTGCGATAAGCGCGGCGCTAAGCGCCGGACGCCAGAGGCGTCATGTGCGCTTGCTAAGGCTCGCTTCCTTCTTCAGGTGGATGGGTGGGTTTATCAGCTTTGTGCCAGGAGCTGTCATAAGTTTTGCGGGTATCAAGCAAATTGAAAATGCTATGTTGATTCAGCTATTTCTGTGTCTCGGATTATTACCGACCCTTTTTAGGATTTCATTTTGAGATGTTTTTGTTAAATTTAACAATTATTCTAACGGTACTAATCACTGCTCTCTTGCTTTGGTCACCAAGAGTTCATGGATCAATCACCTGGCAAGCAATGACCACGCCACTTGCTTCTATCATTGGGAGTGGATTTCTTGTCCTTGGCCCCATACTGAATTCAGAGTATGGCAAGTATGCACCTTTAGTAATGGCTGTATTGTGTATTGGCGCCTACCTCTATGGCGCAGCCATTCGCAATAACATGGCTACAGTTGAGAACGGTAGCATTCACGCACATAGATTTATTACCAAGTTGGAAATTGCATCATCATGGTCACTTGGATTTGCTTACATTGTTTCTGTTGCCTACTACCTAAATCTATTCGGAGCGTTTGGCGTCAGCCTCACTTCAGTTAACGAACCATATTTAGGCAAGCTTCTCACCTCGGCCATTTTCATCGTTATTCTATTTGTCGGGTGGACGCGCGGTTTCAAATCATTGGAACACATGGAATATGTTTCAGTCACGGCAAAGTTAGCGATTATTGCCGGACTATTGGTAGGCTTAGCAGTTTATTTTTATGGTAGGGCAGCAGATGGCGGGTTGATCTTCAATGTACCTGAACGAACTGGTTGGTCTGCAATAACATTGGCTTTTGGTCTTGTTGTGACCGTTCAAGGGTTTGAGACGTCTCGCTACCTCGGGGCTGACTATGATCTAAAAACCCGCATACGTTCCATGCAGTGGTCCCAGTGGGTCTCAACAGCCATCTATATGAGCTACATTCTACTGATGGCATTTGTGTTTGAAAAAAGTGAACTTAAACTTACGGAAACGGCGATCGTGGACATGATGGCCGTCGTCTCACCTATCTTGCCGGTAATACTGGTCGCTGCAGCGCTAGCTGCACAATTCAGTGCTGCAGTCGCTGACACAAGTGGCTCAGGTGGATTGATTACAGAACTGTCGGCCAATCGCTTAACACCTCGGATGGCTTACTTTCTTTTAACTCTGACTGGTTTGTTTTTGACATGGTCAGCTAATGTGTTTGAAATAATCAGCTATGCATCGCGCGCATTTGCTATCTACTACTCTCTTCAGGCCTCAATTGCAGCAATAACATCTTGGAAACAAAGACGGTATTGGACTAGTCTCGGCTTTGCAACGCTCACACTACTTGGTGTGTTGATTGTTATTTTTGGACAATCCGTTGAGTCTTAACACATTCTTGACCAACCCGGACTTCTGGTTAGGGTCAAAAGCTGCCCTCTCAAATTTCACCCTTACCTTTTTAAAGACAAGCCTTTATCCGCTCTTTATAGGTTGGGTATTTTAAGTTTACCCCAGCTCCTCTTTGATCTGTTTGTTGGAGACACATTTGTTATCTGTATAAAAAACTCTTGGCCATTTGGGTCATTGAGGCCTCTGTAAACGCAATGAGTGGTGAGTTTGCTATCTTCTTCGAAACGGAGGTTTTTGATTTGTCAGGAAAGTGTCATTTGCGCTTGAGTAATGGACTTCTAAATCAGTTTATGCAAACGTATTCACAAGACTAATATAGAGTCATAACCACTTGCTGATGCAAGGACGTTGGTATATTTTTAGATAGCTTTT
>JAJFHF010000097.1 GCA_021775775.1 Hyphomicrobiaceae bacterium | reverse complement strand
CGGCCTCTATCGATTGTTTTTTCATCCA
The DNA here is from genome assembly GCA_021775775.1 of Hyphomicrobiaceae bacterium. Classification (GTDB taxonomy): domain Bacteria; phylum Pseudomonadota; class Alphaproteobacteria; order Rhizobiales; family HXMU1428-3; genus HXMU1428-3. Next base: position 50,078 of record JAJFHF010000097.1, on the reverse strand, counting down.
GTTCAATGTGAAGTTTGGGATAATTCGCCCGCCAATCAAGGCAATAAGGATCATAGCCACACCAAGCGCCAAGCGCTGACCATAACCAGCATCAGGCCCCAATTCATACCAGTGCAGAGTTTCAAAGTGAAAAAGCAGATTTGCAAACGCAAAACATGAGATCAAAAGAGCAACCGGCAGATTGCGCCAATTCTTAGCCAGCAACACCTCTCTGCACACAACCAAACTAAGCAAAATCAAAAATGCACCCTCTAGCGCGATCACGCTAATGGATCCATCAGCCCCCACCATCATGGCAATACGACCAGCCAGCCAAAAGCCAAACAAAACCAACAACCTATAACCAGCAATAGGAATACGGCCCGTCCAGTTAGGCATAGCCGTCAAAACAAACCCTGAGATAATGGCCCCCAAAAATCCAAAAATCATCTCATGCGCATGCCAACCACGCAGGTCCTTTCCTTCAAGAAAAGACCATGCGGTGGAAAATGAAAAAATCCAAATGAGAATTGCCGCAAACGCAAAGACGCCAGCACCTAGAAAAAAAGGACCAAATCCATGTTTCAAGATTTCAGGTCCATCAAAGCCACTACCTATAGATTTGGGATCAGGCGACACAATAATACCCCCCTCAAAGAAGAAAAATATGCGGCTCTATATAGATATGATTTTTAAAGAAACATCATTGCCATAGATCAAAGCCAATAATCAAAGCTAATGATCAAAGCATCAATTCAATGCGCCCAACAACTCATTAGCACTCTAGTAATCTAGGAAAGTACACAGACCTAGCTGCGCCAAGCAATCACAATAGCACAACGAAATGGTTGCAAAATAGATTCTATATCTTTCTTCATTCGTTTGGCTTTTTTAGAAGCTTTTTGCCTAATCAACAAAATTTCACTCTCAGAAATCTCATTGTCTAAATAAGGCTCAAGATCAAACAACTTAGCAATTTGCCTTGCGTTATCCTCAGCGCCCGTCGCCGTCCATACTTTGCCCTCAGATTGAATATTTAGATTAAGCATCAAAGGATCAGGGTCATATTTTTGAATAAGGGGCAATGGAGACCCCAAAGTTTGTTGAACATAGGTCTGCAAAACAGACGTTGTATTTTGAGCCCGCGCCTTACCAAGACAAGCATTATTATTAGGACGGCTAATGTTACAATTTTTTAAATTGACCGGATCTCCAAAAGTCTGAATATCTGTAAACCCCCTCACCTCAATCTCAAAGGCCCGTTGCAAAGCGGGGCGCGGCAATAAAGAGCGTAACATTTTAGCAAACTGCAATTTAGCCAAATCAGAAAGAGAGGCACCCGCCGTATCAAATAAATTTTGAATGATGACAATGCGGCTTTTAGGAAGGTCAAAAGCAAAGCCGCGAATTGGAACCCGTGTAGGGTCATCAGTAATCTCGACAGCTTCTACATATTCAAAGGGAATTTTACGATAAATCACTTTGGTCAAATCAGGTGGCGGGACACGCAAATTTTGAATGCGTTCATTCAGCTTTTGCCAAGTAACCACCATTTCATCCAAATCATCTGCAGCTATCGCCGATGCACTCAAAAACGTGCAAAACGTCATAAAAATGCCAAGACCAAAACTCTTACTGAACACGCCCATTGATCAACTCCTCAAGTTTATTCACAGCCCCGTGGAATGCATCCGTTTGAGCTTGCATCAATACACCTAATTTCTTTTGATTTTCTTGCGCTAACGTAAGCTGGCTATCAAGCGCATTTAAAGTTCGCGACGCCTCATCAAAACGTTTTTGCATTTCTGTAAAGCGCTTATCAAAAGCTTGAGCACGCTCTTTAAAGGCCTGATCACGCTCTATGATGGCTTGATTGCGCTGTAATATAGCCTGATCACGCTCTGTTTCAGCGGCAACCACACCCACATCTCGTTTATCCAGCGTCCGTTTGCGTTCATTATCAGCATGTTCTTTTTCAATAACCGCCTGATTGCGTTGTAATAAGGCCTGATCACGTTCCAAAAAAGATTGATCACGCTCTTGGATAGCGGTTCTCATTTGCGCAACACCGGGCACCACCTTCCACAAAACAAACCCAAGCGTGATAATGAGCAGCAAATTTAACAAGCTCATAAACCACACCCAACCAGATACCCAACGAAAACGCCGTGTCTCCACCTCTACAGAAGAATCAATCTGAACCATAACGCAATACCTCAACCCAATACTGAAATCAACAATCTACGGCTATTAAAACAACCATCATACTAGGTAGAATGGTTATTTTAAAGCAAACAATCAATTAAACATTTTATATGCTTATTACTACTTAGAAAATAACTATTATATATAAAATGCACACCACGCCACATTAAACGGTTTTTTACCTTTAGCTATCAATTCATATCCCTTTTAACTAAGCAAAAATCTAGGCATCGCCTTAAGCTCATCATATAGTGATATATATATCTTTTTTCTGTAACTCTTAGGTTTTGAATGACTGACAAAAAAATCTACCCAAACCCGGAAAACTCTCAGCTTTATTGTGAAATGGCTGGCATTGATCATAACGGCAATGCCATAGCGGCCTCAATAATACACGAGAAGCCGCTTACAATCTTCCTAAATTCCCAAGAAATTGTCACATTAATGACCATAGGCGATTACCCTGACCTGTTGGCCGTTGGCTACCTTGTTAATCAAAACATGCTTCACAAAGAAGATGAAGTCACAAAAATTGAGTACGAAGAAGATATTGATACAATTGTCATTCGCACCAAGGGGGAAACAAATTTTGAACAAAAAATGAAACGTAAAATTCAAACCTCGGGCTGTGGTCAAGGCACGATATTTGGAGATTTAATCGACACAATTGAGGGCCAAGAGCTTAAATATGAAACTCACATTAAAACCAGCACGCTCTACCCCTTGTTAAAAACCATCAACATGACACCAAGACTCTACTTAAAAACGGGCGCGATTCATGGCTGCGTCTTGTGCCAAGATCAAGAGCCATTACTGTATATGGAAGATGTCGGTCGTCACAATGCCATCGATAAAATTGCCGGTTTTATGTTTCTCAACAATATCAGACCAGATGATAAAATTTTCTACACCACAGGACGGCTCACCAGTGAAATGGTCATCAAAACTGTAAAAATGCAAATTCCCATTCTCATTTCCAGATCAGGCTTTACCGCTTGGGCTGTCCAATTGGCCAGAGCGGCACAGTTAACCCTCATTGGAAGAGCGCGCGGCAAACGTTTTGTTGCTCTCTCTGGAATTGATAGAATCGCGTATGATACAACTCCAACCAAACAAGCCATAACAATAAACCAACCCCAGCCAACAACGGAGCAACTCATTTGAGCGCACCTTCCCATAACTCAATAACACCTCTTGGCGTTGTTCTTGCCGGCGGGAAATCAAGGCGAATGGGAGGCGAAGATAAATTCTTAAAACCTATCAATCAAACAAATTTACTAAGCGAAGTTTTAAAACGCCTAAAGCCGCAATTAGAGACCATAATCATTAGCTCTAACAGCCCCCCTCAAACCATAAAAGAAAATTTACCCGATACCCAAGCCTTTGCAACAATTCCAATCATCGCGGATAAAATCCCAGATTATGCAGGCCCTTTGGCTGGTCTTCATAGCACGATGTTATGGGCCAAGGACAACGCGCCTGACACAACCCATCTAATTTCAGTTGCAGCTGACACCCCTTTCTTCCCATCAAATTTTGCAAAAACAATGATGCAACACAGTGAAACACAGGCACCCAATAGTATTATTCTGGCGCAATCACATGGCTACTATCACCCTATTTTTGGTTTGTGGCCGCTTCACTATCAAACCATCTTAGAGACTGCCTTGTTAAGCGGTGTAAGAAAAATACGTGCCTGGAGCGAACAACACCCCAATTGCGCTCTCAACTTTGCTGATGAGACCATCAACGGGCAAAAAGTTGATCCCTTTTTTAATGTTAATAAGCCAGAAGATTTTGAGCACTATCGACAATTAGCACATGCATAAAAGTAACCAGTAATGAACAGGTCTTGATAAGCGAAGCCAACAACTGAAACAACAGCCAAAGATTGTTTTTTCAATTTTATGAAAGAGAAAAAGAGAAAAAGATCGAGACTAAAACTTGTGCTTAATGCGCCCTTTAATGGCCAAGTCATCATCTTTAGCACGCTCTGAAGCGCGCAATTCTTCATCTTGATAAAGCAGCTCAAGTCCAAAATCCAACTGAGGCAAGGTCCCTATAGTACCAAAACCTGGTATATAAAGGGTTCGACCTTGTTTCTTCTTATAGTTGGAATTGTTGTGAACATCTGCAAGAGCTGCAGCACCTTTTTGTTTAGCTGATAGATTTTGCTTAAGCGCCAAACCTTGCCCATCTGTACTGCGTTCAGGCGCAGTAACAGCCACTTCCGATTCTTGGAAGGCATAGGCATGCTGGACATGAAAGAAAAATGCCCCAAACACTGCCATAACGATGGCAAATAACGGTTTCACAAAACTGACCTCAATTAAATTACATGAGCGAATCACCCCAGGCTCATGCAATTCAATATGCAATTGATAACAATTAAGTGCAAGCTTTACTTATACACAACTAACTTATTGAAAAATTTGTAATATAAGCCGAACATAAAAATGCATGTATCATATTAGCAACAAAAAAATGTCACACATTCATAATAAAACCGCATTTTTTCAATCCGTTCGTAGTAATTCTCACAGTGCAGTCATAAAAAAGGCCCCCAATGAGTGCCTTTTAAACCTACAAATATTGCCCAAGAAAGTTAGAAAGTAATCCGTGCCCCAGTTATCAATGTTTGGAAATCTTCAGTTGAAACTTGACTATCAAGATCAGCTTCATAATGGCGATACGCTGTATACAATTCCATCCCTGCAGTATCAACTTTTTGAATAACGCCAAGACCAAAAATTTCACCATCGCCATGATTATCCACTTTGGTTCCTATATATTCACCATACACTATGGTTTTCCCAAAAGAATTCCAGGTCTGCCTCAAACCAGCTTTAATCTGATAAACATCTTCCTCAGCGCCAGAATTATCATGTTCACGATTGCCATATGAGCCAGTGAAGAATAGGCCTGTTTGCATATGAAGCAGTGAAATTGAGCCATTAATGGTTTCTTGGCGATCGCCATCATCATCTATGCCATAACCAAAGCCTGCCGCGACTTTAACGCCGCCAAATTCGCCGGCATAAAAGGCCGCAAATGAATATTCATCATCCTCGCCCCATGTGGCACTCACCCGAAAACCTGCTATTGTTGGCGCTTCATATCGAATGACATCATCACGAGCATATTCAAGGTTCCCAGGAATGATATCACTCCAATCAGTATTTTGATTAACGGTCCCATTTGAATTTATGATAACAAAGTCTTCGATAAATCGATTGCCATCATTACGACCCACAATATTAGTGCCCCCTAAATCCACCTTACTGGTATCATCGAGGCTATGATTTGTTCGCCCCCAGGTAAGCTTCCCCAATGATTTGCTTTTTATAAACATTTCATTGCGCCGCAAATCAAACATACGATCATCGCCATCATCACCATGCGCGTTATTTTTACCCACGATTCGATGCCCGGCATCAACCCGATCTGAATCAGAGACATGGATCCCTAATTCTATGCGATAGCCAACCGACCATTCAGAATCAATATTAGCATTTCCTTGAAAACCAATTCGGCTTTCAATGCTATCATTATTCACTGAATAAACGTCTTTATCGTGGCCATTATCCCAATACAATAAGCCACGATTAACACTACCATATATTTGCAAAGACGTTCGGCTGCTGCCTTTACGAGCCGATAATTCTTCTAAAAGAGCAACCCTGTCTTCAAGATCGGCACAACAATCACCGCCAAAATCAGCCGCGAAAACTTGAGTTCCAAAATTTAAAATTAAACCGCTTATCATCCCTATACACAGTAAATATATTTTTTTCATTATTATCCCCTCAAAAACATATCGTGCATTCAAGGTGCATAAATATTTACTCAAAATGAATGTTGAGAGGCATCCCTAAAATAAAAGATCCCCTCAAATAACCTACAAATTTTATTTATTAAAAACCCCAAATAATATAACGCAGCACCATTCAAAACTGACAATGATTCGAGCCCCCTTCGCAAACACAATTAATTCCACGCCATAAATAGATACCCACCATTTTCTCTAAACAAACAAATGATAACGCGAATTAATCCATATCACTGGAACAATTAGCCAGTACAATTTTTTTATATAATCAATTGGAATGAAACGAATAAAACACACTAACAAAAATAAAGACCGAGCAAAATAGGTCTCAATTTCAATTAGAAAAACATAAGAATGACCTGACCATTTTTAACAATACAAACACAGGCGCAAAAATGCATTTCTTAAACATGTGATCAGAACACCACAATAAGGTCAGCGGGCTGATCAACCCAGAAATAAAAAAGGGCCCCCAAAGGAGCCCTTTAAACTTTATTGAAAAGATAGCAAAATCAAGCGACTTTAAAACTTAATTCTAGCCCCAGTGATCACTGTTTGGAAATCTTCAGTAGCTACGCCGCTATCTAAATCAGCTTCATAATGACGATAGCCAGCATAAAGCTCCATAGAGGCAACATCAATTTTCTGGACAACCCCAAGGCCCCAAATTTCACCTTCCCCGTGAGTGTCAACATCAGTGCCAATATATTCACCATAAACAGCAGTGGTCCCAAAGCTGTTCCAAGATTGCTTAACACCACCTTTGATTTGATAGGTCTCTTCCTCATCACCGGTATCATCATCTTCGCGCGTCGCATAAGACCCGGTTAGAAACAGACCCGTAGGTGTATGCATAATAGAACCAGATCCATTGAGGATTTCCTGGCGGTCGCCCTCTTCATCAATACCAAAACCGGCAGCGGCTGCTATTTTAATATCTCCAAATTCACCGGCATAAAAAACACCAACTGAATATTCATCATCTTCCCCCCACGAAGCACTCACTTTAAAGCCAGCAATTGTCGGCGTGTCATAGCGAATAACATCGTCACGGCTAAGATCAAAATCTCCTGCAAAAATATCATCCCAGTCTGTATTCTGGTTCACGCTACCATTGGAGTTAATAATGACAAAATCTTCAATATAGCGAAGCCCATCATTACGCCCCACCAAATGAGTGCCACTTAAATCAGCCTTAGCTGTATGGTACATACCATGATGAGTGCGCCCCCAAGTGATGCTACCAAAAGTCTTGTTTTTGATGAACATTTCGTTGCGCCGTATTTCAATACGCCCACCATCACCATCATCACCATTGGCATCGTTTTTACCCGGTATCTCATGCCCAGCATCAACGCGATCGGATTCCGCAGACGTAACACTTAATTCAATGCGATAGCCAGCAGACCATTGTGAGTTAATGTTCGCTTTTCCGCGCACACCAATACGTCCGATAGAACTATCATTATCAACATTATAAACATCACTGTCCTGGCCATTATCCCAAAAAAGCAAAGCTTTATTCACGCGGCCATAGATCTTCAACTTAATAGTGCGATTGCCTTTGCGTGCGCTCGTAGCTTCTAAAACGGCAACCCGCTCTTCTAAGTCGGCACAACAATCACCACCAAAGTCGGCAGCCTGTGCAATCGTGGGCAGGGTAAAAAACAGGGCACTCGTTAGGGCACTGTAGGCTATTTGTTTCGTATTCATTATTTTCCTCTTATACATATTGTGCATTCAAGGTGCACACATGTTTGGTCTAAGCCATTGGGGCAAAAACCAATTGGACAAAATCAAATCAATTAAATCTGACCTGATTCACTAACCAAGGGACATATCGTTGATGTGCCCCAAGCAATGAAACTGATAAGTATTTAATCCGAGATCTGCAATAGCTAAATTGTCGCCCCAAAAAAATTTACCCCAAGGCCAAAAATCCCAAAAACAAAAACGTTAAGACCACTGGGAAAACAGCCAACAGCATTCGGCCTTATAAAGACATAAACCTTTGAAATATATATAAAAAAACAAGATGACTGTGAATGCCTGATCGCTAGGTTAAGGCAATTTAGAATTAGAACGACTCTAATTATGAGGAAATACAAAGACTTAGCTAAAAATGTTTTTAAATGTTGTGATAAGAAAACCACAAATAAACACACCGTCTCTCACGTTAAAACAGACCAGATAGTAAAAAAGGAGCCTTGAAAAATCTCAAGGCTCCTCACGCAATCATAGACATAGACAAGATGATTAAAACTTAATATGCCCGCCAACAATAAGCGTGCGCCACCCTTGCGTATCAAGGGCCCCGGCCACTGTCGTCACATCGGCATCATATTCCTTATAGTGAATATAAAAATCCATCGCCGCTGCTGAAATATGTTGGTTAAACCCAATTTCCCACATATCAAATTCAAAATTAGTGATGGTACTACCGTTAAATACATTTAAAGCACCAGAATTATCTCTAAGTGTATGTCCCGCATCACGGTCATAATACCCAGCAAAGATGGTTGTCCGACCAAGTGAAACCCAATTGCCTTCAATACCAGCTTGGATATGATAAAAGCTATTTTCATCATCCCCTTGAAAACCAGCGGCAACAAGGTTTTCAGCCCGGCCATCATCCCAACGAATGCCATAAGCACCGGTTACGAAAATGCCAGAAGGTGTATGCTTAATGCTAGCTGACATGCCCATCTCTTGACAATCAGCATTTTTTCTATCGCCAGCTACAGCTGTACACTCTTCATCATTCTCACTCGCTTCGCCATAACCAATACCAGCTGCAACTTTAAAGTCATTAAATTTGCCCTTATAGCGCAAAGCAACATTCCATACATCATCTTCACCCCAAGCAGCAGAAACTTTAAAGCCGGCAAGTGTTGGTGTCTCATAGCGGATCATACTACCGCGAGACCCCTCACCTGGTTCAAAGACTTGAGCCAGATTATCCCATTGGCCAACATTAGCCCCGGTACCAGATTGTCGAATATTAAAACTATCGTTAGCATCCAGCACATCTGGATTGGCAAAATGCTTAATATTGGCAACTTGAATTTGTGTAATGCCATCTGTTGCAAAACTGGTTTCACCCATGGTTAGAGAACCATAAGTCTTACTGCCAATGGTCCATTCCGATTTTCGAATGTCCAAACCAGTACCTCCATCATCATCACCAGCATTTAACGAACCTTGATCTTCAGAACGCACACCAATTTCAATTTTATAACCGGCCCACCAATCGCTATTAAGTTTAGCTTTGCCCTTTAAACCAAAGCGAGAGCGTGAGGTATCATTGGTAAAAGAATAAACATCATCATCAAAACCATCATCCCAATAGCCAAGGGATTGATTGACTTTGCCATAAATTGTTAAAGACACTTTGCGGTTACCTTTACGCGCTGTGCTTGCCTCGAGAAGAGCAACGCGCTCTTCTAAATCAGCACAACAATCGCTGCCAAAATCAGCAGCCATTACAGGTCCAGCAGCACTCATCATCACCCCACCAGTAAGGACAGCTGCAAGAAAGATTTTGGAATTCATAAATCCCCCAATCATGATCAAATCTCCATTTGTTACAGTATTGATTTCAATAATCAGCTACTATTGAGAAAAAACGAAATGCGCCCCTGTTTAAGAAACAACGCAAAACATCTCTTCCAAATATTAACGTGCTCCCAGCTATAAAAGCCTTATATGACAGCCATGTAACAAACCCTCGGCCTTAAAAATCTTTAAAACCATTGTGGCCAGACAGACACAAATCAAGGCGAACCCCAACATGTTTAATTTGAAGGTGAAATAAAATCGTGTGAAGATAGTTTGTCAAAAAGCATAAAATATCATTACAATAAAACACCCAGTTTTTTCATCTTCACCGGATAAGCTTATGCAACCAGACCACATCAGTGACATCGCCATTATAGGCCAGGGCCCCGTAGGCCTTATTACGGCACTTGCCCTCGCTCAAAAGACACAATATTCGCTCACCATCTTTGGCCCGAAACCGACAAGCGAAACGAATGCACAAGATACCCGCACAACAGCGTTTATGTTGCCCTCACTAGACATGCTCCAAAATCTTGGGCTATGGGAGCAACTGAGTGCCCATAGTGCGCCCCTATCCGCTCTGCGCATGATTGATGATTGCGGCGGCTTGATGCGCGCTCCAGATTGTTATTTCTCTGCCAATGAACTGGGCAAAGACGCCTTTGCTCAAAACATTCCAAACAAAAATTTAAACACAACCCTCATCAAAGAGATACAGAACCATCCAAACATCACGTGGGTAGACACAAAAGCTGTGACCTTGATTGAACGCCACAAGGAGGGGCACTGCAATCACGTAAAAATCCAAACCCAAGAAGGCAATGCCTACACATGCCATTTACTCATTGGCGCAGATGGACGCGGCTCCCCCTCACGTAAAGCCAGTGGCATCAAGACCAAACAATGGTCATATGATCAAAGCGCAATCGCTTGTTCCTTTACTCATGAGTTACCCCACAACGCCACCTCAATCGAATTTCATAGATCATCAGGCCCACTCACTTTAATCCCCTTAAAAGAACATCACGCCAGCTTGGTATGGAGTTTGAGCCCACACAAAGCCCAACAGGTCATCTCGTTAGATGAAACCGCTTTTGCAGAAAAACTTTATGACACCACACAAGCCATATGGGGCCCCATAACCAGCGTAGACAAACGCGTTTGTTTTCCAATCAGCGGTTTAAAAGTTGATAAATTTGCCGCCAACCGCATCGCATTGGTGGGCGAAGCGGCCCATGTCATCCCCCCCATCGGCGCACAAGGTTTAAATCTTGGGCTAAGAGATAGTGCCTGTTTGGTGCACGCATTATCAGATCAAAACACATTAAACCAAGATCTTACAAACTTTGAACAGCGTTACAATCAAAGCCGCCTCCTCGATGTCCACAATCGCACCACAGCCATCGATTTGCTCAACAAATCATTGTTAATGTCATTTCTACCTTTAAAAATTATGCGCACCGCTGGTCTTAATCTTTTGAATGCAAACAAAACTTTGCGAAATCAACTCATGCAACAAGGGCTTGGCAGCACAAATAATCTCCCCCCTCTTATGCAAGCTCAATAATGGTTTTTAGGGCTTTTTCACTCCCCCTTTAATCAACACTTGACCAGTCAATAGTTTATGTGGCTTTTACCTTTGATCATAACAAAGCATAAAAGAGGCCTCATAAATGTCACCTTGGTTACACCTACGTTACTGGGCAGAATATAGTGTTTTGCGCGTCATCATTGGCATGATCCGGATCATGCCCCTTGATACCGCCGTTAAATTTTCAGCCTATTGGTGGCAAATTTTGGCCGCCCGTGGCCGCCGACATGACAGAGCGCTTGCCAATCTAGCCCAAGCCTTTCCAGAAAAAACGCAAGCAGAGCGCGAGGCCATCGCTGTAGCCATGTGGGGCAATCTTGGCCGGGTCATGGCAGAGACCATGCAAATGGACCGTGTGTTAAAGCGCCCAGAAAACATAGAAGTGCTAAATCCAAAAATGCTCGAGCGATATCGAGGCAAAATGGGCTCAGCTATTGGTGTCTCTATGCACTCCGGCAATTGGGAGTTGGCCATGTGGCCGTTGGCCGTTGCCGGCATGAAACCAGCCGCCGTTTACCGCCTTGTAAAGAACCCGCTGGTTGATGCCTATTTGCGCGCCCAGCGCGCAGATCTATACCCCGGTGGCTTATTTGCCAAAGGCCGCGGTGCCGGCGGCATCCATGCTGGTAAAGACACCGCGCGGCAAATTGGGGCTTATGTTAGAAATGGCGGTCGTTTAGGCTTTTTAGCTGATCAATATGATCGTAGCGGCGTTGAGGTGCCTTTCTTTGGCAAAGAAGCCAAATCTCCCCCCTTCCCCGCTATGTTAGCACGCCGTTTGGGAACAAGACTTTGGATCGGTCGCTGTATAAGAATTGGAACTAAATCACAATTTCAAGTTGAGATGCATGAAGTTAAAGTCCCTCGAACTGAAAATTCAGATGAAGATATAAAAACAATTGTTGCAGACATTCAAAAAACCTTTGAAGGCTGGATAAGAGAAAACCCAGAACAATTCATGTGGTCGAACCGGCGCTGGTCTTAAGTATCGATGGTCTTAAGGACTGATGCCTGTAAGCTTTAAGGCTCTTCTATCCAATCACAATAACCATGAGCACGGCACCATGCTAACGATAAAATTTTAGGATAAATACACTATGTCACAAACCAAAACACCCAGCGCCTTTTATAAACCTCTATCAATTGGCGCTCCAGAGCCATTAAGACAACTACCAACATCACTCGAACGTATGATCCATTTCATCCCGCCTCACATTGAAAAGATCCGCGCAAAATTGCCAGCTGTTATCCCAACGGTTGATGTGGTTTTGGGCAATCTAGAAGATGCCATCCCCGCTGACGCCAAAGAACAAGCGCGCGCAGGCTTTATAGAATTGGCCCAAAACAACGAATTTGGCTCAACGGGGCTTTGGACCCGCGTTAATTGCCTCAACAGCCCTTGGTTTCTAGATGACCTCACTCAGATCGTCTCTAAAGTGGGCAACAAACTCGATGTCATCATGCTACCCAAGGTCGAAGGCCCCTGGGACATTCACTATCTCGATCAACTCTTGGCTCAACTGGAATCGCAACATAACATTACAAAGCCAATCCTTATTAATGCCATTTTAGAAACAGCTGAAGGCGTCAATAACATTGAAGACATCGCCGGTGCCAGCCCGCGCATGCAAGGCATGAGTTTAGGCCCAGCAGATCTGGCCGCATCACGCGGCATGAAGACCACCCGTGTTGGTGGTGGTCATCCCTTTTATGGCGTTTTAGAAGACCCAACAGACACCGGCAATCGCACCCTATTTCAACAAGACCTTTGGCACTATACAGTTGCCAAAATGGTTGATGCTTGCATGGGCCATGGCATAAAAGCCTTCTATGGCCCCTTTGGTGACTTTTCGGATAGCGATGCGTGCCGGGCTCAGTTCCGCAATGCCTTTTTACAAGGCTGCGTTGGTACATGGACACTGCACCCTAACCAAATCACCATTGCCAAAGAAGTCTTCAGCCCAGATGCGCAAGAGGTATTATTTGCAAAAAAGATCTTAGAAGCCATGCCTGATGGCACGGGTGCCGTTATGATAGACGGAAAGATGCAAGACGACGCCACCTGGAAACAAGCCAAGGTAATCGTTGACCTGGCCAAAATCGTCGCCCAAAAAGATCCAGACCTTGCCAAAGCTTACGAACTGTAAAAAAAAAGGGGAACTTGAAAAAAACCCTTCTCATCCCAACATAGTTTTACAAAAAAAAGCCACTCAAAAATGAGTGGCTTTTTTAATCTATAAATTAGTCTTGAATGTGCAGTTCACACAATCAAACTGAAATTCATTTATTTCTTCTTTTCTGTCTTTTTACCCGCGTTCATAATTTTTTCATCGCGTTTTTTCTTAGCTTGATCAGACCGAATTTTACGAATTTGCAAGGCTGCTGATTTAAGTGCTTTCCCATATTTTTCACTAGAAATGGACGGCCCGCCATGAGCTTTATTAAAGCCATTCAAAGAAACGGGAAAAACAACAGGCTTACCAGAAATAGCAAGCACTTTAACATGAAGTTTTTTACCTTTTTTCAAGCTCTCAAACAAAGCGGCTTCCATATTAATTTCGGCAACACAACCAACCTGATGGCAAAAAGAATATTTGATGGTAAAAGGTTTTTCATCATCAACTTTTACCAATACACCCGCTGGAATAACCATCCCTAAAGGTACAGAAACCATAAAACGTGATTTTTCATCACCTGTTACAGTTCTAACAGAAGCCGATATAAGCGGGGCCCCGGTATATGTATTCAAACTATCATGCTGAGTTAAACAGATTTTTCTCTTTTTCGCCTCGGCTTTGGCACCGTCTTTTTTTGCATTCTTCGTGACATCTTTAAATTTGACCTCGTCACAAATCTTAATCCAAGCGCTTTTAGGCTCGCTAGACGCTTTTTTCTTAGCTTTATCAGCTGCATTTACTGGCAATGAGGCCACTACCAGACCTAAAGCCAAAGTCAAAACCAATCTAAATTGATTTTTTATAATTTTCCGCAAACACATAGTGATGCCTCTCTCTTGTAACATTAAGCTACCCCAATTTCTCAATCATATTATTTTTATAAAGGGGAATAAAATTGTCCCCTAAAGAATAGCAAATTTTAATGCCATTCAACATAGGTTATTTAAATAAAGTTTCTATGCCTGAATACATTGAAATAAGGCAATGGCATGACCAGCATCAAATTTGAACTATTTGATCGCCTAGATCACTTAACTATTCTCGCCCCGTGATATGAAAGACACGGTTTTTGGCTTTTCCATATAACTTAAAAATTTTATATTACTTTCATTTTTACCTTCAAAACATCACTTTTAAAAGCCATAAATACGTTTTAAATGCTATTAATCACACAATGGTTACCAACTTAATTGAGCAAAAGGTTTAAAAACACATGCCAATGATAATGACAGCTCAAAAAACAGGTCTAGCATGTGCTTTATGTCTCATTTCAATGCTCATAATCGTCTCTTCAGGCCTAAAAGCGGAAACATCTGAAAGTCATGGCATCGCCATGCATGGAGCTTTAAAATATCCACAAACCTTTGATCATTTCACCTATGCAAACCCCAAAGCCCCCCAAGGCGGTACTTTAAATTTAGGCGTGCAAGGTACGTTCTCCAACCTAAACCCATTGAATATCAAAGGATCGAGTGCCGCTGGCGTGCGCGCCTATCTATATGAAAGCCTACTTGGTCGAGCCTTGGACGAACCCTTTTCTCTCTATGGCTTGATCGCAAAAACCATAACAGTCCCCAACGACCGCTCCTCAATCACATTCCACATTAATGAAAAAGCTAAATTTTCAGACGGAATGCCAGTTACAATTGAAGATGTCATTTTTTCTCATGAATTATTGAAAAAAAATGGACGTCCAAACCACCGCACCTATTATTCAAAAGTGAGCAAAATTGAAAAAATCGGCTCAACAGGGGTTAAATTCACCTTCGATGCTGATGGCGATCGTGAAATGCCCCTGATCATAGGGCTAATGCCCATCTTACCCAAACACGCAATGACTGCAGAACAATTTGGCAAAACCACCCTGACCCCTCCCCTAGGGTCAGGCCCCTACCGCTTAGCCAAACTCGACGCTGGCAAACAAGTCACCTATGAGCGCAACCGTGACTATTGGGGCAATGATTTACCCGTCAATAGAGGGCGTTATAATTTTAACACCATAAGCTTCACCTATTACCGTGATGCCAACACTCTATTTGAAGCATTTAAAAAAGGTCTGCACGACGTGACCTATGAGGGCGACCCAGGCAAATGGTCCACCAGCTATAATTTTAACGCCATCAAGGATGGACGCGTTGTTAAAAAAGAATTTGAGCTGAAAATTCCCTCTGGCATGTCTGCGCTTGTCTTTAACACAAGGCGCCCACAATTCAACGATCAGCGCGTACGGACCGCATTTAATCACATGTTCAATTTTGAAGACATCAATCGCAAATTATACCACAACCTATACACCCGCACCCAAAGCTATTTTGATCGTTCCATCCTCTCTTCATATGGTCATCCAGCTGACACCCTTGAACAAACCATCTTAAGTGAACAATTCAAAACAGATCATCCCTCCCTGTTCACTGGGACAAAACAACAACCCACCAACCGCACCAAAAGTCTAGACAGGCGCAACATCCGCAAAGCTTTAAGCCTTCTAAAACAAGCTGGTTACGTTTTAAAAGACGGCCAACTCATCAACAGCGCCACAAACACCCCGTTTGAATTTGAAATTTTAACCGTCAGCAAATCTCAAGAAGCCTTGTTACTTAACTTTATCGAAAACCTAAAATTAATCGGTGTAAAGACAAGCTTGCGCCAAGTCGATTCGACCCAATATCAAAAGCGCAAACTCAGTTTTGATTTTGATATGTTACAAAACAATTGGTCAGGTTCATTATCTCCTGGCAACGAACAACTCTTCCGCTGGAGCTCAAAACAAGCAGGTACCCAAGGTTCATTTAACTTTGCAGGCATAAAAGACCCCAATGTCGATAACGCGATAACGGCCCTTTTAGCCGCAAAAGACACCAAATCATTCACATCAAGTGTGCGCAGTTTAGATAGATTGCTTCTTTCAGGGGATTACGTGATCCCACTCTATCATTTAAAGCGCCAATGGCTTGCGCATTGGACCTATTTGGGGCACCCTGGTAAAGCTTCTTTTTATGGCACATTACTTGATACCTGGTGGGATACGCGCTCGATTGAGGCAGCCGCTAAAAAGCCATAACAAAGAAAAATTTTAAAAAAGCAAACCTATATTCCTTTAATTGAGCGGGCCTCTCAATGAGTCAAACGTTAGATCAAATATTTTTATCGGTTGCGCAAAAAAAACCTGACGCAATCGCCTTAACAGATTGTCCCAATGCCGAACGGCTTGGTAATGCCGAACGGCTCGGTTTAGGCACCATAACAGACCTGACATACACACATGCCCAGCGTTATATTCAACAAACCGCCCAGTTTTTTCGTCAATTTGGCCTAAATGACGGTGATATTATCCTTGTGCAATTGCCCAACATTGCAGAAACCCCATTGATTTTATTATCGCTCTTTAATGCCGGGCTCGTCCCTTGTTGTTTACCCACTCATTGGCGCAAATCTGAAATTGAGCAAGCTTTCAATAAGCTCAATGCAAAAGGAGTGATTGTTCATCAATCCACACCCACCTATGACCCATTTGCCTCTTTATTTGAAATAGCCGCTGACCACCTTAATTTACGGTTTATTTTTGGCTTAGGGCAAGATCAAAACCTACCAGATGGGGTCACCCCACTCCCAGACATTCATCAAACCATTGCATGTGAGACACCGGCGCCAGCAAACAACGATTTCACGATTTGTCGCTCACAAGAACAAGTAGCCCTCATCGGCTGGTCCAGTGACCAAGACGGAGCGCCCCACCCTGTCGCCTACACCCATATTCAGATGATGGCCAATGCTCACCTGATTGCACAACAAACCAAAGTCAGTGACAGCCCCTCAATTCTAACAGCCTATAGCCCAACAACGCTGCCAGGTTTGATAGCAGCTTTTGTTCCCTGGATTACCCAAGGCGGCACATTACATATCACCTCACAGCTAAAGCAAAAATTCTTGCTCGATCGGTTTCAAAACCACACCATAGATCAAGCTGTGCTCCCCCAAGGTTTGGAACAAAAATTACACGGCGCTTTTGAGCCTCAAGAATTTACCCTACAAAACCTACCCCACTTAATTTTAATAGCTTCCACCCCAGCGCACCGTAAAAAATCAAATAAAAAATCAAGTAAAAATACATCAAAGAAAATCCCCCTATCCCCAAACAGTTCGGTTTTCTTTAATCTCAACGGTCTGTGTTTAATCACAAGCCAAGTCCCCAACGAAGACGAGGGGATTTTAAAACTAGGCAATAGCGAGCTAGCCCATAAAGATAGCGTGATAAACCCACCTTTTATCCAAACTCGCCTGCAAGGGGCCACTCAAAAAGCCGGCGATCTTAATCAGACGCTAAAGGGCCGCTTAGAGGTTAGCGGTTTAATTGTCGGCTTTGCCAACTGGCAAGATCAAATGACAATAAGCCCCCTTAGCAATTTCAATGAGCATTGGGAACAAACCCATCTAACCGCTCGTCTCATAGATCAAGCCTTAAGCACCCTAGAAATTGAGCACAATCAAGACACCATCTATCACGGGGCCAATCAATTATCAGGTCTTGAACTAGATCGCCTCTATCAAACCTATCCAGGTTTTGTTGATGCCGCAGCCTTTTCAATTATGGATCCTCTCCTTGGCGAGCGTTTATTTGCCGCTATTATCCCGCGCCCAGGCGACCCACTCTCATATGAAGATTTCAAACAACACCTGATCGATCAAAACATTTCTCCAGTAAAGATCCCAGAAAAGCTCGTCACCGTCACGCAAATACCGCGCACTCAAGATGGTATAATTGAACGTAAAAACATTTTACCCTCTCATTAATCAGCACATGACATAAAGAGCAATCTTTTGAATTTAAGCAAAGCAGCCATCGGGCAACAAGCTCACAACATCCCAGCAGCGCTCGCCTTAGAAATAATCGGCGCCCCTCTCAAAGAATGCCCCCAAACCCAATGGACCTATGCCCAGCTCGATTGCACCATCCGCGCAATCGCAGGTGGCCTCATAAAGAAAGGCATGAAACCAGGCGACTTTTTATTGTTACGCCTGCACAGTGACGCCGCCTTTGCCCTCACCTTCTTTGGTGCCATTGCTGCCGGCCTTGTCCCCATCCCCTTATCAGCTCACCTCACGACATCAGAGTTAGAGTTCTTTGCCAAAGATACCAAGCATCACAAGGGAGCGACCTGGTGGGCTTGTGCGCGCGATTTACCTTGTCCAGACGAGACCAACCCACATGTCATCACCCAAGCAGATATTTTGGCCTTTATGCATGAGCCCCCGATAACAGACTATTATGAGAGCCAACCAAATGATCCCGCATACCTAATCTACACCAGTGGCACCACCAGCCACCCCAAAGGGGTCCTTCATGCCCATCGCACCCTACAAGGGCGTATTCCCATGCAACAAGGCTGGCATCATATCAAACACGGCGACCGTGTCTTACACGCCGGCGATTTTAATTGGACATACACACTAGGTGTCGGCCTAATGGACCCCTGGTTACAAGGAGCAACAGCCCTCATCTATCATGGAGAGAAAAGCCCATCTCTTTGGCCCAATTTAATTCAAACCCATCAAGCAACCATTTTTGTCGCCGTCCCAGGCGTTTACCGAAAAATTTTAAAATATAGCCAACCTACAAAGCAACACATGGCCTCATTGCGTCATGGCTTAAGCGCAGGCGAAGCACTCTCCAAACAAGTGAATACTGAATGGAAAACCCAAACAGGATGTTCATTGTACGAAGCCATGGGCCAAAGTGAAATCTCTACTTATGTTTCAACCGCGCCAAATATAACTGTCCCAGAGCAGGCAAAAGGGCGCATTCAAAAAGGGCGCCGCGTAGTTATCTTGCCCCTACAGCCATTACCACAAGATTCCGCCCTCACACCACTAGAGCCAAACCAACAAGGCCTCATCGCCATCCATAATACAGATCCAGGTTTGATGCTCTCCTATTGGCAAAGAGACAAGGAACAAAAACAACAATTTCGCGGCCCCTGGTTCATCACCGGAGACATTGGCTCGATAGATGAAGAGCAAAACCTAACTCATTTTGGGCGCGCCGATGAGATCATGAATGCCGGTGGTTACCGTGTTTCTCCCATAGAGATTGAAACGCTCCTTTTATCTCATGAATATGTGCAAGAGGCCGCTGTTTATGAAAAACAAATCCGACCAGATCTCTCCATCATTGCTGCAGTGATTGTCCTAAACAAACCAACAAATAAGAGAAAAGACCACCCCATTAAAAATCATGAGATTAAAGACCAAATCATGCAGCTTCTAACCAACCAGTTGGCGCCTTATAAACACCCCAAGGACTTAACAATTGTCACGTCACTGCCGCGCAACAAAGCTGGCAAGGTAGACAAAAGCCAACTATTTATTCAACCAACCACTTGAAAAAACCATAAATTACCAAATTTTTAACACCCATCAGGTCAAATACTACAGATTAGCAAACACAGCCCACAACGGTCAGGTTCATAATGCCAGATGAAATAGAAGTCCTAGTAATTAATTCCAGGCAACCATCTGAAAACAAACTAAAAAATGCGCTTGAAACAGCCGGTTTTACCACCTCTCAAAGTCTGTACACACAGCTAAGTCAAAACCTGCAACATTCCAAAAGCTTCAAGATTCTAATCTTTGATGCCTCAGAATTAAAAAACAAAGAGCAGATGGAGACCTGTTTAAAATTAGCTCAAAAAATAAAATTAAACCCACAAACTCAAAATATCAGGCTCATTTGCATAGGCATTGCGCACAATTTGTTACAAGAACAACAAGAGCATCATTTTGATGATTTAATCTTTGGTGAAATCCGCATCCCATCAGTCATCGCTCGTATCAAAGCCCAGTCACGGCTCACCACCATCCAATCAGAATTAAACCGTCGCAACGAAATCTCAAAAAAATATAACGCCCCAGCACTTCAAGAATTTATTGAATCAAAATATTGCACACCCATAAAAGACGCTACAATCTTAATCACCGGGCGCCCCAATGGCTATTCATCAATAGAAGAAACCCTCGCCCCCATCGCAACCCTCGTTGGCACATTATCTCTAGAGACAGCAGCAGAATATCTGCGACGCCAAACCTTTGATATGGTGATTATCAACGGAGGAAGAATGCCGACACGTTTTTTTGATTTCGTTGAAAAAATAAAACGCGATCCTCAATTTTACAGCCTTCCCATCATACTGGTCGCCTACCCTTCAAAACTCAGCCATAGCCACATCGCCTATGAAGCGGGCATAACAGATATCATTGACGCACCAGTAAATAGTAACGAGCTTATCTTACGCACCACCAGTCTCATAAAAGAATGGCGCTTCAGATCTCTCATCACCAAATCATATCTATCTGCCCGCCACATTCCAACCAATTGTGCCCTCACAGGTTTATTCACCTATAGTTTTTATCAAGAACATTTGGCCCAACTCATAAAAGATCACAATGCCGCCAAGCGCAAATTTACCGTCATCACCACAAACATTGATAATCTCAACACCATCAACGAACAATTCGGCTTTGCCGCTGGCGATAATGTCCTGCGTCAAGTCTCAGAAATTCTAATGACCATCATTCGTGGTGAAGATCTAGCCGCACGCATCTCAGGGCGCACCTTCACCCTAACCTTACCTGATACAAACTATGAAGATGCCGCCAATGTCTTAAAACGCATTGAGGGCATTGTAAAACGAACGCAATTCATCTGTGAAACAGATTGCTCCCCCATAAGCGTCGAATTAACCGCACAGATCATTGAATCAAATGGCGAGACAAGCGCCCAAGAGTTGTTCACCAAACAACCCAGCACGTTCAATCACCTACCCGACGTTAAAACAGCTTAGGCGGAAGCGGCCTGTTTGACATCATCTTGAGCAACAAGCCTTTTTAAATCTTCAATGATCTTGGTAACCCCTTCCAATCTCTCTTGCGGCTCGCTCCAATTGGCCAGATAGAGAATTTTTTGATTGGGCAAGATTTTCATTTTTAAAGATTGAGAATTAACCAACGCAATCAACCCATCAGGGTTAGCAAACTTATTCATATGAAAGCCAATTTGCACACCCTTAGGCCCTGCTTCAATTTGGTCAACACCAGCAGCGCGGCACAAACTCTTAATATGCATGATCTCCATTAAGTGAGTGACCTCCTCGGGCAACGGACCAAAACGATCATGCAATTCTGCTTTGAACTCATCAATCTCATCGCGGGTCTCTAAGCTAGAAAGCCGGCGATAGAGACTAAGCCGCAATTGTAAATCATTCACATAAGTCTCAGGAATAAGCACAGAAGTACCCAGTTGAATGTTTGGCGTCCATTCAGATGGTTTGCTTGCCCCCCCCTCTTTCAACTCAGCAATGGCATCTTCTAGCATAGATTGATACAGCTCATAGCCGATCTCACGTATGTGGCCTGATTGCTCCTCACCCACCAAATTACCAGCCCCGCGCAGGTCAAGGTCATGCGCCGCCAGAGTAAACCCAGCGCCAAGGCTATCAAGAGTGGCTAACACCTTCAGCCGTTTATCCGCTGCTGGCGTCAAAGCCTTATTCACCGGTGTGGTGATATAAGCGTAAGCACGCGCTTTAGAGCGCCCGACCCGGCCGCGCAATTGATAAAGTTGCGCCAGCCCAAATTTATCAGCCCGGTAAATCACCATCGTATTGGCACTAGGTATATCAAGCCCAGATTCAATGATCGTGGTTGAGAGCAAACAATCATATTTACGATCATAAAACGCGTTCATCACATCTTCAAGTTCACCCGTCGCCATTTGCCCATGAGCGCGCACCACCTTCAATTCAGGGACATGTTCTTTTAACAAGGCTTCAGCTTCATCCAAATCGCTCACCCGTGGGCAAACAAAAAAGCTTTGGCCCCCGCGAAACCGCTCGCGCAACAAAGCATTACGAATAACCACCGCATCAAACGGGCTCACATAAGTGCGCACCGCCAACCGGTCAACCGGCGGCGTGGTAATCAACGATAAATCACGCACGCCCGTTAGCGACATCTGCAACGTGCGCGGTATTGGTGTTGCTGAAAGCGTCAGCACATGCACATCATCTTTTAGCTCTTTTAAGCGTTCTTTATGCTGAACGCCGAAATGTTGCTCTTCATCAATGATCAACAATCCCAAATCACGAAACGCAATTGATTTACCCAAAAGCGCATGAGTGCCAATCACAATATCCACATCGCCGCTTGCCAAACCCTCTTTGACAAGTGAAAGCTGTTTGGCAGGCACCAACCGCGAAGCATGCGCTATTTTAATCGGCAAACCCTCAAAGCGCTCTTTAAAGCCGTTATAATGCTGGCGCGCTAAGAGCGTCGTTGGCGCCACAATCGCCACCTGAACCCCATTCATCGCGGCCACAAAACTAGCCCGCAACGCCACTTCCGTTTTACCAAACCCCACATCACCGCATACCAACCGATCCATCGGTTTGCCAGAGCCCAAATCATCACGCACCGTCTCAATGGTGGTCAACTGGTCCTCTGTCTCTTCATAGGGGAAACGAGCACTAAATTCATCCCATTGCTCTTGAGAAACCTCAAGCACCTGCGCCTTGCGCAACGCCCGTTTCGCTGCAATGCCAATCAGATGCCCAGCAATATCGAGCAATTTTTGCTTAATTTTAGCTTTGCGGCTTTGCCACGACGTCCCGCCCAATTTATCAAGGGCTGCATGGCTCCCTTCCGTTCCATAACGTGAGAGCAGCTCAATATTCTCAACGGGAAGAAAAAGCTTATCCCCCCCATGATAATGCAACTCCAAACAATCATGCGGCGCTCCAGCCGCCGTTATGGTGTTTAACCCTTCAAAACGCCCAATGCCATGCTCTTGGTGCACAATAAAATCACCCAGCGACAAAGTAGAGGCCTCTTTAAGCACCTCAGCATCAGATTTGCGCGGTTTTTTGCGCCGGACCAACCGATCGCCGAGAATATCCTGTTCCCCAATGATGAGAACATCACCCGCTTGAAACCCACTTTCTAAACCCAGCACCACAAACCCAACCAGATGTTTATCGAGTGCCGTAACCTCTTGCCAATTCTCGCAAAGCTGATCACCTTCTAGCCCAGCATCTCTCAACAAGCTACGCAGCCGCTCACGCGAACCATTGCTCCACGCACCGACAACAACCCGCAAACCCTTTTTTTGCCGCTCTTTAATCTTGCGCACAACGGACTGAAACAGGCTGGCCCGATCATCACGCCGCTCCACCACAAATTGCAACCCAGCCTTGCCATCAAGCGCCCCCACCTGATCAAAATCACGAACCTCTTTCGTCCTGGCGCTATCTTCCAGATCATAAGGGCTCATTGCCAAACGGGGCAAAGTCGCAATCCTTTCCCCCCATTGCTCTTTAGAGATGAAAACTTCTTGTTTGGGTACAGGATGATAAGGCGGTGCCCCAAAATTTTGTTGCTCCAACGCTTGTTTGCGGGCCTCAAAATGCTCATCAACCTGTTCAAACTGAGCGGTAATCGCTTGATCCACATCCAGATCACGAGACAGCAAGACATGCGGGATATAATCAAACAAATTGTCCAAATTTTCATGGAAGAAAGACAGCCAATGCTCCATCCCTTGAAAACTCTGTCCCTCACTCACCGCCTCATAAAGCGCATCATGGCCTTGGGGCGCACCGAAATGTTCAAGATAGTTTTTGCGAAACAAAGCGCGCGCTTTTTCGCTAAAATCAAACTCACTAACCGGCAGCAACGTCACCCGGTTTAATTTATGGGTGGTGCGCTGGGAGGCAGGGTCAAATTGGCGGATGCTTTCCAATTCATCACCAAAAAAATCAAGCCGAAGCGGCTGCTTATAGCCTGCCAAAAACAAATCGATAATCCCGCCGCGAACCGCAAATTCACCTTTATCAATCACCATCTCAGAACGGATATAACCCATAGCACTAAGCCGAGCCAAAAACCGCGCCCGATCAATGCGTTTGCCTGGGCTTAAAATTTTAATATTGGAGCGCACAAAAGACCGCGGCGGCAGTTTTTGAATGAGCGCGCGCGGCGTCGTCAATATCAATCGAACGCCGCGCCGCTTGCCCTTTTCCAATTGCGCCAAAGTGGCTATACGCTGCGCCACAATCTCTGGTTTGGGGCCAACTCTGTCATAGGGCACACAATCCCAGGCAGGGAAGCTTAAAACTTTCACCTCAGGGGCAAAAAAAGTAAGTCCCTCTTTTAAAATTTCCACTTGGGTGTCATCGCGGCACACATGCAAAACATCAAAATCAGCCGCCTTGCCAGCGCCTTTGCCCAAAGAAAGGCTCTCAATCAATTGAGCCAATGCAAGCGGTTCTTGCCCGCCAAGCACCCGGCCTAACCCCAAAGAGGGTGCCGTCTCTAAATCAGTGACTTGGGAAACTTCAAATTGTGAAAAAAAAGCATTCGATGTCATAAAAAATCTAGCACCACAAAATTACAAACAAAAATCAAAATTACACAAATGATCACCAACAATCAGCTAAGTTTATGATAGGATCGAATATCTTCAACCAAATGAATATAATCATTTGGGATCTCTTCATCACGTCCCATAAGCCATAGTTCTAACAAAGGATCCGGCAACTGCAAAAACCCTTCTAAATTATCAAGGCACGCCTCATCCATGCTGGCGACATGAGCTTCAACATATTTACCAAGCAACCAGTCCATTTCTTTTGTCCCGCGATGGACAGCCCGGTAAATGGCCCGTTTTTGTCGATCTGTCAAAGAGCTCATAGAGATATCTTCCAAAGGATAACCGGTTTAAATGAAATGAGATGTGAAAAACAAGCAATACAAAGCCAACCACTTGTTGTAAAAACACCAGACACCCATATAGCCTTATGAAACCCATTTGACAATTAAGAACAAATAATTGACACAAACCAAAAAGAACTGATGCAAGCCAACACCAACTTTAAGTCTGTTTAATGCGCCCAACACGTCTACAGCCCCTCTTTTCAGATATCGCAGACCTTAAAGGCATCGGTCCGCGCTTAAAAACCCTATTGACCAAACTTCTCGATCGCCCAGGGGAAATTAAAGACGCGCGCAAAATTGATCTTTTATGGCATTTTCCTTCGGGCATTATTGATCGTTCGAACCGCCCAAAAATTAAAGATCTGCGCCCTGGTGAGTTGGCCACCTTTGACGCCAAAGTTGTCTCCCTAAAAGGCCCCCCAGCGCGCGGCAAAACCCGCTTTTCAAAAGCCCCAACCCGCGCAAAGCTAGAAGATTCCACCGGGGTTATAGACCTAATCTTTTTTCGCTCTGACCCAAAATATCTTCAACAACAATTACCCATAGGCGAACTCCGCTATATAGCTGGCCGACCAGAGCAATATGGCGACCATTTACAAATCCCCCATCCCGATCACATACTTACAAAAGCAGAATTTGAAAACTTCCCCACCCTAGAGCCGGTCTACCCCCTCACCCAAGGCCTCACCTCCAAGACCTTACAAAAAGCCATGAGCCAACTCATTCCCGCCATTCCCCAACTGGAGGAATGGCAAGACCCAGCCTGGCTAAAAAAACAAAACTGGCCCGATTTCCAAACAGCCCTCACAAGCCTACATCGCCCGCAAATCATAGAAGATATCGCAGCTGACAGCCCTCACCGCCAACGGCTTGCTTATGATGAATTGCTAGCCAAACAACTCTCGCTCGCCCTTGTCCGCCAACAACTCCGCATGAAAAAAGGACGATCCATAAAGGGCAACGGACAAATCCGTGATAAAATCCTCAAGGCCCTGCCCTTTGAGTTAACCGGTGCTCAAGCACGCGCCCTAGACGAAATATACCAAGACTTAGGCAGCGAAAACCGCATGCTGCGCCTGTTACAAGGTGATGTGGGCTCTGGTAAAACGGTGATCGCTCTATTAACAGCGGCCGCGGCCATTGAAGCTGGCTTTCAAACTGCTCTCATGGCACCGACCGAAGTTTTGGCACGCCAACACATCGAAACCCTTGCCCCCCTTTGTGAACAAGCAGGCATTCGCTTAGGGCTGCTAACCGGGCGCGAAAAAGGACGCGCGCGCAAACAATTGCTACTGGCCCTAAAAGAAGGGCTCATAGATTGCCTTGTTGGCACCCATGCCCTGTTCCAAGCCGATGTTGAATTTAAAAATCTAGGCTTTGCCATCATTGATGAACAACACAGGTTCGGCGTTGAACAAAGACTGGCCCTACAAGCCAAAGCCGGCCCTGATGGCGCCGAACTTCTTGTCATGACCGCCACTCCCATTCCGCGCACCCTCCTCATGACCAACTATGGTGATATGGATGTCTCAAAATTAGATGAAAAACCCCCAGGGCGCAAACCCGTCACCAGCCGCGTCATCCCTATAGATCGACTAGAAGATGTCATACAAGGGCTCAAACGCGCCATACAAGAAGGCGCCCAAGCCTATTGGGTCTGCCCCCTGGTTGAAAGCTCTGAAAAAATCGAGTTGGCCGCGGCCCAAGAGCGTTGTGCCCATCTCAAACAACTCTTTGGTGATCGCATAGGCCTCGTTCATGGCCAAATGAAGGGACCTGAAAAAGATGAGGTAATGGCCCGTTTTATCTCTGGTGAATTGCCCGTTTTGGTCGCCACCACTGTGATTGAAGTGGGCGTCAATGTTCCCAATGCCTCAATCATGATCATCGAACATGCCGAGCGCTTTGGTCTCTCTCAATTGCACCAATTGCGTGGCCGGGTCGGGCGTGGTGAGCGCCAATCTTCATGCCTGTTTTTATACACGCCCCCCCTAGGCGTAACGGCCAAAAAACGGCTAGAGACCATGCGCGCCACAGAAGATGGCTTTCTCATAGCAGAAGAAGATTTAAAATTAAGGGGCGGGGGCGAAATGCTTGGCCGGCGCCAAAGCGGCGAGCGCGATTTTCGCGTCGCGAATGTCCCCAATCTCTCTGAGCTGATCTTGGCCGCCAATGATGATGTCAAACTTATCATGCATCAAGATCCCAAACTAAAATCTGAACGCGGCAAAGCGTTGCGCACGCTCATATATTTATTTGAATGTGATGAAGCCATCAAACTGTTTAGTGCCGGCTAAGGAAACATTAAAAGCCATTAGGCCTTTTCGTCTATCGTCTCAATCTTCTGCCCATTTGCCTTAAGTTTAGATTGTTGGCTATCTGGAACAACCAAGCCAGCCGAAATAACGAGCTTAGCGCCCTCCTCAACCGACATATCAAGAATGGTTATATCTTTCTCAGGGACAAACAGTAAATACCCAGAGGTTGGATTAGGCGTCGTTGGTAAAAACACACTTAAAAACCGATCCCCATCAGCGCAGCGTTCCTCAATCTCACCCTTTGTCTCCGTGGAGACAAAAACAATGGCAAAAAGGCCTTTGCGCGGATATTCAATCACACCCACTTTTTGAAAACTATTCCCACTTTGAGAGAGAACCGTTTCAAATATTTGTTTTAATGCCCGGTACAAATTTCGCACCACCGGCATCCGGTCCAACACACTCTCCCCATAACTCAAAAGCGAGCGGCCAAACAAATTAGCCGTAAAGGCCCCAATGATCATAATCCCCAAAATGGCAACAACCAAACCAATACCAGGGATTGATTCTACAGGAAGGGGAATATTTGGAAATAACTTCAATAAATAAGGCGTAACCCAACTATCGATAAAATCGATAAATGTCCACACCATATAAATAGTGATGCCGATAGGTCCAACGATGATCAAACCAGTCAGAAAAGAGTTGCGTAACTGGGGCCCAATACGAATTGATTTCTTTTCTTGGTCTCCATGCGCCAATTGAGCCAAACTACCCGGCGTTGGCTCTTCACTTGATAGCCCAGATGAAGCCTCTAGATTTTTTTTGTTTTTCTTTGTCATAAGATCCAAAAACTTTAAAAAATTACTCTCAACAAACCTTCAAGATTTTAAATTGCTAAATATATTAGGAAAGAAAGTCTAAATTTAAAGAGACAGGATACTGATTTAGCGGCCAAAATGTAAATAAAACCAAACTAAGGTTACTTAACCAAAGAACACCCCAAGCCAAGCTCTTTAAGAGACTTACAACTCTTCAAACTGCTCTCTTTACTACGAAACGGCCCTAAATAAACCCGATATTGCCGCCGCGATTGCCCCAAATCAGTTTCCACGACCATGGCTGTTTTCGTACCTACATGCGATTTATATTTAGAATTTAACCGTGTTACAAAATTGTCAGCCGCTTGCACCTCACCAAACACACCAAGCTGCACATGATAAAGCGAACGGCCTTGAGGTGGTTTCACAGACTTTTTCGCAGCAGGTTTTTTCACAATTTTTTTCTTAGGAGCGCTCTTTTTAACGGCCCGTTTAGGAGGCACCCATTCTTTATATTTGGTTTTTGTTGGTTTCGTCTCCAATGAGGCAACCTGATCAGCCACAATAATATCCTCACCAGCTCCAACAGGTGTTTCAGGGGCTTGTTGAGCGCCGCCAAAGACATTTTGGAAAAATGAGCTAACCGGGTTTTGAGAAACAGGTTCTTTAACTTTTTTAGGAGCTAGAACCACAGGTTTTTGCAAGCTCCCAACAGATTGCTTCACAACACCACTATTGGTTGTCTCTGTAATAACTTTCTTTGTCTTATCAGCAGCCGCTTTATCCAAAGCTGTGCGTTGGGCCGCCCAGGCACTATTGGAGGGAGCAACAGTAGTTTTTGTGCCAACAACTTGTTTTCGAGTGTCTTTAAGGGCACCTTCAGCTGCCGTTTTTTCGCGGTTCAGTTTAGCCTCAGCAGAATCAATCGTTGGAATTTCGCGCAACGAGGGCGTCTTCGTGGCTTCTTTTCTCACAGCCGCCACTTTAACATCTTGAGCTGGTTTTTTCTGTGGGCCAAAGCCAAATAAATTCCCCAAGCCACCAAAGAATTCAGACGTTGCACTTTGCTGTTGTTGCACAGAAGTCGTTCTCACTATCTTCCCGTTTTGGCCACCATTTAAGATAACCTCACGCTGTTTAACACCCTTTTGTGCATCAGCCGCCCGATTAGAGCCGGCAAACTTGCGATCCCTAGTCGCCAAAGCTGTTTGTCCAACAGCGTCATAAGCCAGCGCCCGTTCAGCATAAAGCCGGCGCAATTCAACCCCGCGCAATTTTTGTAACCATTCAGCATTGGAGAAATCAGCAATTGATTGAGCAATTTTTCCCTGATTGCGATATGCAATGCCGCGCAAAAGCAAGGCTTTAGCCATCATATCAGGTTGAGCTTTGCCATTCGCCACCACTTTACCCGTATGAGAGACAACATCTCTATATTTGCCATTAATCAACGCTGCATTGGCCTGAGTGAGCGCATCATCCGCCATAGCACGAGGAAAGCTGCCCTTGGAGCCAACATTAGCAAAAGCAAGCACCAGACAGATTGCAGGTAGACAGATAACCCGTCTTGCAATTCCTCTTAGCCATACAACTGACTTAAATTTTGCAATTAATTGTCCCATAACACCTTAATTATGACATCCAAGCTAAAAATTTTAGTTCAAATTAAATAATGGTCATGTTCACCTAGATCTTATTCATCTTGATCCTAATGGTCTTGGCTTTCATTTATATAACCTGACTAGGACTATAAAACAAACCATGCGGCAAAACTATGATAAATCGGGAACAAACCACAAACAAATCGCATCAATCACACTAATTTTTCAGTTTAAAATATCAAGATTCACAAACATCTCGAATCACTCAACCGTAACAGATTTTGCTAAGTTACGCGGCTGGTCAACATCCGTTCCCATATGAACGGCTGTATAATAAGCTAACAACTGCACCGGTATCGCGCATAGTAAAGGGGCAATAAATTCATTGCCCCTGGGCAATGAGATCTGACTAACAAAATCACAACCCGTGGTCTTAGCGTCACAATCACTAATAAATATAATCTGCCCGCCGCGCGCGGCAACTTCTTGGCAATTGGAAATGGTCTTATCAAACAAACCATCTTTTGGCACCACCACCACAACCGGCATATTTTCATCGATCAAAGCGATCGGTCCGTGCTTTAACTCACCAGCCGCATAAGCCTCGGCGTGAATATAAGAAATCTCTTTTAATTTTAACGCCCCTTCTAAAGCAAGGGGGTAATGAATGCCGCGGCCCAAATAAAGCACATCTTTAGCATGAACAAGCTGCTGCGATATCGCGTCAATCTTAGCTTCCTCAACCAACATCTCAGAGATTAACCGTGGCACTTCAACGAGGGAATGCACCAATTCAACTTCTTGCTCTTTGCTAAGGACACCGCGTTGGCGCCCGATATGAATGGTCAAAGCAGCAAGCACAGTTAGCTGGCAGGTAAACGCTTTGGTCGACGCAACCCCAATTTCAGGGCCAGCCAACGTTGGTAAGACCGCATCGGACCCACGCGCAATAGAGCTTTCTTGCACATTTACAATTGAAAGCGTTTTTTGGTTCTTTTCATTACAATAGGCCAAACAAGCCAAAGTATCAGCTGTCTCACCCGATTGTGACACAAACAAAGCCGCCCCGTTATCACTTAACAATGGTTCGCGATAGCGAAACTCAGAAGCTACATCCACATCAACCGGCAAGCCACCCCATTTCTCTATCCAATATTTTGCAACAAGCCCGGCATAATATGCCGTCCCACACGCTGTGATAGACAGCCGGTCTAACGATTGAAAATCAATATCAAGCGAAGAGAAATCAACTTTCTCATTACCAAGGTCAATATAGTGCGAAAGCGTACGCGAAATCACTTCAGGCTGTTCGTGAATTTCTTTCGCCATGAAATGACGATGATTACCTTTATCCACGAGCAACGCATTGGCCATAGAGGTTGTGATCGGTCGGTTAACTTGCGCCCCGCCCTCATCATAAATTGTGGCACTATCTTTGGACAGCACCACCCAATCACCCTCTTCAAGATAAGCAATCCGATTGGTAAACGGGGCCAGTGCAAACGCATCAGACCCAATAAACATTCCAGGTTGATCATCAGATCCATAACCAATTGCAAAGGGGCTACCACGGCGCGCCCCAATCATTAAATTGTCATGCCCTTGAAACAAAACAGCCAATGCAAAGGCCCCTTCAAGGCGCTCCAAACTAGCCTTAAGCGCCGCTTGCGGATCATTGCCAGCATCAATCTCTCTGGCAATCAAATGCGCAATCACTTCCGTGTCAGTCTCAGTAACAAAGTCATAGCCATCACTGGCTAACTCAGCACGTAAAATTTTAAAATTTTCTATGATGCCATTGTGAACAACACAAACCCCACCAGAAATATGAGGATGCGCATTTTTCTCCGTTGGTTTCCCATGTGTCGCCCAACGCGTGTGCCCAATCCCAATCGTCCCGCCCAGCGGTTCATCAGACAAACGTTTTTCCAACGCAACAAGTTTACCCTTAGCCCGGCGTCGTTCTAATTTACCATCATGTAAGGTTGCAATCCCGGCGCTGTCATAGCCGCGATATTCTAAGCGTTTCAAAGCATCCAGCAAACGCACCGCCACCGGTTCAGTTCCGATTATGCCGACAATCCCACACATAAATTGGCTCCATCAAATAGGTTTATTGAATTAAAAATTATAAGAATTTGCCTCAAAACCTTAAGAAAAATGCACAGTTTCCTGGTTCAAACTTGTCTCAAAGTGATAATTTGACGCAATTTAAACAATTCATAAAGATTAGTTTCAACACGCAGTAGCGTGTTTCCCTAATAAGAGCAAATCACGTGCCATTTCTAAACTTTACGTATGTTTCAAGGATTGTTTCTTGCGTTGCTGGCTGGCCCGATACCGCACAGCCCAGCGCTCAAAAATTTGTCGTTTCGGGCGGGTAATCGCCAGGGCATCATCAGGTACATCCTCAGATATCACACTACCAGAGCCTATAAATGCCCCTTTGCCAATTGTCACCGGTGCGATCAAAGATGAGTTTGATCCAACAAAACTCTCCTCCCCAATGATGGTTTTATGTTTAAAAAACCCATCATAATTACATGTGATGGTCCCAGCCCCAATATTAGCCCGCGCGCCAACGTCAGCGTCCCCAATATAAGTGAGGTGATTAACTTTCGCCCCCTCTTGAATGGTCGCCTTTTTAATCTCAACAAAATTTCCAACCTTGGCCCCTTGTGCCAAAGTGGTGCCCGGGCGCAACCGTGCATAAGGACCAACCAAAGCGTTCGGCCCAATCACCGCTTGTTCAAGGTGGCAAAAACTATGAATATACGCGCCATCTTCAATGGTCACTCCAGGGCCAAAAACCACATGCGGCTCAATGATCACATCGCGGCCAATAACAGTATCGCTTGAGAAAAACACGCTCTCGGGGGCAATCAATGTTGCCCCACCGCGCTGGGCGTCAACGCGTTTGCGATCTTGAAAAATCCGCTCTGCTTGTGATAGCTGCACACGATCATTCACGCCAAGCACATCATCTTCCCGGCAGACAGTCGCAATACTTTTGAGACCACGCGTGCGCGCCACTTCAATGGCATCAGTTAAATAATATTCCCCATTGGCATTCTTATTCTCAATTTGATCTAGCAAATCGAGCATATGTTTGCGCGCAAAGCCCATAACGCCTGAATTACAAAACGACACCAAGCTCTCTTCATCGCTTGCATCTTTTTCTTCGCGAATGGCGGCCAATTCACCTGCCTCATCAAGCAACAAACGACCATAGCCTGTCGGCTCCTCAGCCTCAAAGCCCAAAACCCCGACATCAGCACCATTATGGAGCTGATCGATGAGCCCTTGCAAAGCGTCTTTGGTTAATAACGGCGTATCTCCATATAAAACCAAAACAAGCCCTTCATTTGCCGCCCCTGTGTTAAGCACCGAGCGCGCTTGTAACACCGCATGAGCCGTACCCAAACGATCTTCCTGCACAAATATCTGAGCCTGCTTAAAATGCTTGCTAACAACCTGCTCAAGCGCACTCATATCAGGCCCAACAACAACAGCGCACTCATCAGCTCCCAGAGCCACGCCAAGATCAATCACATGCCCCACCATCTCTTTACCACCAACCTTATGCATGACTTTGGGATGGCTCGATTTCATTCGAGTTCCCATTCCTGCTGCCAAAACAACAATCAGAAGAGAAGATGAAGACATAAAGGAAACTTTCTATTTAATGCTATTTTACGAAAATCAGGTGAATCGACGTTCAAAGACAGTCAGGCAAGACGTTATGAAAGAATGACACAATAAACAATCAATTTGCACCAATAGTGAGCAGTTATTACACCGTTTTAGGCAAAAACTATGCCAAAACACTCTCTTTCCCAATTGACCAAAATCAACGACTCATAGAACTTATGATCAAAATACCAGCCTGCGCTCACTTTTAGATGCACTTGCATTTTTAAAATTATTTGTACCAAGGCTCAATTTCAAACAAACAAGAGTGCGAAAAGGTCAATCATATGAGCCAAGCAAAACGCCAATCTTCTTCTGGCTCATCTTTTTTATATATAACTCTATGGATCGTAGCCGCGCTAGGCGCCATGGGATATATAGCCAACCTCATGATCAACACTATGCCAAGCCAAACAGCCGTCCAAACAGCCATGTCGACACCTGCCCAGCAGCCAAAAGAAAAAATGGTCATAGAAAACCACCTTAAGGGAATTCAATCGACAATCGCGCTCTCAAACAAACAACTCAAAGAGCTAAACAACAAATATTATGCGTTAGAAAACAAGATTGATAAGGTAAATGGTAAGGTCGCTCAGTTCAATAAAGATCACACTGCACTGGCCAAAAGAATTAAAAAAATTGAAGAGAATTTAGGCTCCGTTACAGGGACATTAGCAAAACCACTGATCAACGTAAAAACCGCCTTAAATACAAAGAGCCAAGATAAACAAGGAAACAACCTCCAAGGTGCCGGCCTCGACACCCAAAAAATTGAAAAACAGATCAATCAAACCACCCCCCCTGTTGAAGAGCGAGCCAAAAAACAGATCCCTATACCCATTCTATTACAAGCCCAACCCCCCCTTAAATCAGAGATGATCCCTTTTAAGCCTGAAGTAACCCGCACCATGTTTGCTGTCTCCTTAGGCAATTACCCAGATCTGAAAAAGCTCAAAAATGCCTGGGTGCGCTTAACAACCAAATACAGTTCATCATTGGCGGCACTTAACCCGCGTTACGTCACGCTAGTGGTTGATAACAAACCTCAATATAAATTGGTAACCGGCCCGCTTCCAAATGCACTTGATGCCGCCAAGATTTGCTATCATTTGCAACAATTAAAAACCTACTGCAAACAAACGGTTTATCAAGGCAGCGATATATAATTTTGTTTTAAAAATAAGCTCAGCCCCTCTTTTATAAAAAAGAGGGGCTGAGCAAACAACAAGTTTTATATATGGGCTTTTTAAAAAAGAAATATGGAATTAAAAATCTTTTTTAATTAAAGCGAGGTTGCATTAAAGGTGTCGCATGAGCGCATATTGCCCGTATCATATCCCTCTTTAAACCAGCGCATCCTCTGCGCAGATGTGCCATGCGTAAAGGCTTCTGGCACAACATGCCCTTGGGTTTTACGTTGAATATTATCATCGCCAATTTTAGACGCCGCGTTAATCGCTTCTTCCAAATCACCATCTTCTAAAATTTGGTTGGTTGCATCAGCATGGCGCGCCCAAAGACCAGCAAAACAATCAGCTTGCAATTCCATTCGGACCTGCAAAGCGTTACCGTCTCGTTTAGAGATACGGGCTTTACGCGCTTGAACTTTACCAGCAATCCCCAGCAAGGTTTGCACATGATGGCCAACCTCATGAGCAATCACATAAGCTTGCGCAAAATCACCCGGCGCGCCGAATTTACGTTTCAATTCTCCATAAAAGTGCAAATCAACATAGACCTTTTGATCGAGTGGGCAGTAAAATGGTCCCATTGCCCGCATACCAGGGCCACAAGCTGATTGCGTAGATTGCTCAAATAAACGCAGTGTTGGCTCTTTATAAGTCCGTCCCATTTGTTTGAAAATCTTCTGCCAGACAAGTTCTGTCTCACGTAACACCACAGAGGTGAATTTACCCATTTCATCTTTCATCTCAGCGTTTTGAGGACGTGGCTTGCCTAACTGGCTTTGTTCCCCAGGCCGGCGAAAATCTTGTCCTGTGTCAGGTAAAGGATCAATATCAATACGCGGCGCTTGTGGTGATTTTTGTTGGCGTTCTAATTGGGGAAACTGCCCTTGGCCGCCTGCAATCTCACGCAAAATCATACCAGGGTCGCACTTACCCGTGAAATACATAAAGGCCAGCATAATCACAATGGTCCAAATACTAATCCCACCACCACGGCGTCCAGGCATACGCATTTTTCGTCCGCCACCTCCAGGAAATGGCAATCCAAATCGCCCGCCCTGACGCCCTCCTTGGCGGCCACGGTGATCCTCAACATTTCGACTACCTTCGCGATCTCTCCAACGCATATTCCTTAACCTCACAATTATAATTCTTACATTTTAGTCTAAACTCTACGCATCAATTCTTATCATAAAAGGAAATTCTTTGAATATCCACCACTACACTGCAATTGAGTTAGAAGACAAGAACACTATAAACAAATGTTCTCATCAAAACACCATAAATCATTCTAACCATTAAATGATATAAGCTTTAAGCCCCCCATGTACAACCTCCTAAAAGGGATCTTTTTGATATCAATAACAATCATCAAGATAAAATTTAAAGCATTGATATAATGAAGTTTATAGCAATATTACAAATCTTTAATTTGAGCCAATCGTATAAATAATCTAAAACTATAATCATCGATTTAAAAAAGCTGGACACAGATAAACACACAAAATGATAAAACGACAAGGAACGTAAGGTCATGAACAATTCAAAAAGCGGCAAAGCCATAATCCTAACGCTCATCACCGGATTATTTCTAGCCATAACCGCGAGCCAGGCGAGTGCAAAAAATTATTTTGGCGCCATAGCCATCTCTCCCTCTACCAAGGCAATGGGATGGTCCTTTGATTATTCATCAAAATGGAAAGCAAACAACAAAGCGCTTCAAAAATGCCGCCAATATGCATCTGATTGCCGCATCGCCACTTGGTTTAGAAACGCATGCGGCGCAGTGGCCATAGGACAGAATGGTGGCTGGGGTGCCCATTGGGGTAACAGCATAAAAAATGCCAAGTGGAAAGCCCGTAAAACCTGCCGCAAGCATGATAACAATTGCAAAGTAAAGCGCTGGGTCTGCACCAAGCGCTAGCAGTAAAACCAAATCCTCCCCTAAAGCAAGATGGCTTTCAAAGCCGTCTTGCTTGCTCCTCTCTGCCCCCATCTTGCTCAAAGGCCCTTCTTTTGGATATACTCAAAAAAACACATAGGTTTTCTTAAAAACCAAACCTATCCAAAAGAAACAGAGCTTCTAAATTATGACCGAGAATTACAAAAAAAACCCCGATAAAATAGCCAAGCTGACAAAAGAACAACATCGTGTCACCCAAGAAAACGGCACAGAACAACCCTTCAGCAATGAGTTCAATGATCACAATTCCCAAGGGCTTTATGTTGATATCGTCTCTGGTGAACCTCTTTTTTCATCAAATGACAAATTCGACTCAGGCTGTGGCTGGCCAAGCTTTACCCAGCCACTAGAAACAAACAACATTATTGAAGAGTTTGATGATAGCCACGGCATGCGCCGCACTGAGGTGCGCTCCAAATATGGTGATAGCCACCTTGGTCATGTATTCCCTGACGGGCCAAAGGAAGCCACGGGCCTGCGCTATTGCATCAACTCATCCGCCCTAGAATTCATCCCTCTCACACAGTTAGAACAAAGAGGTTACACTTCTTATTTAGCTTTATTTGAAAAGGAATAACGTCATGCCCTCTCAAGAACGAGCACTTTTAGCCGGAGGCTGCTTTTGGGGCATGCAAGATCTCATTCGCAAACAAGCTGGTGTCCTTAAAACCCGTGTTGGCTACACCGGCGGGCAGCTAGAAAACGCCACCTACAACGACGTAAAAACCGGCACAACCGGCCATACAGAAGCCATCGAAGTCATCTTTGATCCGGCCCAACTCTCATACCGCGCCTTACTTGCTTTGTTTTTTCAAATCCATGACCCAACAACCCCAAACAGACAGGGCAATGATCGTGGCAGCCAATATAGATCGGCTATTTTCTATACATCAGAGCAGCAAAAACAAACCGCCATTCAAACCATTTCAGATGTGGAGAGCACAAATCTTTGGCCAGGAAAAATCGTAACAGAACTGGTTCCCAATGGGACCTTCTGGGAAGCTGAAAAAGACCATCAAGATTATATAGAACATAATCCAAATGGATATAGCTGCCATTTCCCACGCCCAGATTGGAAATTGCCCGACGCCTAGTTTTTATCATACATTAGATGAAAAAAACTGATAAAGTCGATCTGAACAAGTAGTGTAAAAATTAGGTATCAATAAATGGGGCGCTCCCTAAACATCAATGGCTCAGATATAACAATAGAGGCTGACCCACAAACGCCTCTTCTTTGGGTTTTGCGCGATGAACTAGGGCTTGTCGGTACAAAATTTGGCTGCGGCATCGCCATGTGCGGCGCTTGCACAGTTCTTGTTGATGGTGAACCAACAAGGTCATGCTCCCTATCTGTTGGTGACGTTGAAGGTAAAGTCACAACCATCGAAGGCATTGGCACCCCTGAAAATATGACGATCATCCAACAAGTCTGGGTGGAACACCAAGTCGCCCAATGCGGCTATTGCCAATCCGGCCAAATCATGGCCGCAACAGCCCTTTTGCAAGAAAACAACCAACCAACCGATGAAGACATAGATGACGCCATGTCGGGCAATTTATGCCGCTGTGGCACTTACCCGCGCATACGCGCCGCCATCCATGAAGCGGCAACGCGTTTGCAAAGGAGTTAGGGAAATGGGAAAACTAGGAACAATCACCAGACGCACTTTTCTCATCGGTTCTGCCGCCATCGCGGGCGGCGTTGCTTTTGGCTATTACCAAGTCACAAAAGAGCTGGAAAATCCTTTAAAGCCTGGTAAGGGTGAAACAACCCTAAACCCCTATCTTTTGATTACCAAAGAGGGAATAACCATCATCACACCGCGCGCGGAAATGGGGCAAGGTGTGCACACAACCCTGGCCGCATTGGTAGCAGAAGAATTGGATGTTGCCTGGCAAGATATAAAAACCATGCACGGCCCTGCAAGCGGCACTTACTATAATGAAAAAGTCGCTACATTGCCCTATCCCGAATATAAAGAAAACAGCACTAAAGATAAATTAGAAAATATCATGGGTGCCGTCGGAAAAATTATGGGAATACAAATAACAGGGGGCTCCACCTCCACACGCGATGCCTTTGAAAAAATGCGTCTTGCCGGAGCTGCCGCCCGTTATGCCATGATTGAAGCGGCCGCTGACAAAACGGGACAAAAAGCATCAACCTTAAAAACCAAAGATGGGTTTGTCATCTTACCAGATGGACAAAAGCTCTCCTATCTTCAATTGGCACCTGAAGCCGCAAAAATCCCACCACCCGAAGCACCCAAATTAAAAGACCCATCTGAATGGCGCTATCTTGGTAAAGACATGCCACGTGTTGACATGGTAGAGAAAGTCACAGGCACAGCCGAGTTTGGCATAGATACCAAACTTGAAGGGATGCTTTTTGCAACGATCCGGATGAACCCGCAGCTCGGCGCGAAGATGAAATCATTTGATGCAAAAAAAGCAAAAGAGATGCCTGGCGTCAAAAAGGTTGTTGATTTAGGCGACGGGATTGGTGTGATCGCTAACAACACCTGGCAAGCCTTTGAAGCTGCAAAAAAAATTACAATCGAGTGGGAAGAGGCCCCCTATCCACCTGATACAAAAGCCATATTCTCACAAATTGAGCAAGCCTTTAACAATGAACCCAATTCGACTTTGCGCGATGATGGGGATGTAAACACAGCTTTGGTACCAACAAAAGATATTATCAAGGCGCAATACGCCGTTCCGTTTCTTGCCCATGCAACCATGGAACCAATGAACGCAGTTGCCCTGTTAAAAGATGATAAATTAACGGTTTGGGCGGGCAATCAAGCACCCGTTTTGGTTCGCGATCATGCCGCTAAAGTTGCCGGTCTCAATTCTGAGGCTGTAACAGTATATACCCCTTATATGGGGGGAGGCTTTGGCCGCCGCTGTGAATATGACTTTAGTGATTTGGCCGTTAAAATGGCTATGGCAATGCCAGGTCTGCCAATTAAAACCACATGGAGTCGAGAAGAAGATATGCGCCATGATTTTTATCGTCCTGGCGCAATTGCACATTTTGAAGGACGCATGGGCAACGACCAACCAATTGCTTTAAAAGCCGATATAGCCAGCCCTTCCTGTTTCCAACAATTTAGCAGCCGTTTTATGGGCATGGCACCTCCTGGGCCAGACAAAATACTGGTTGAAGGCAGCTTTGATCAACCCTATGCCATTGAACATTATCAAGTAAATGGATACATTTCAGATATTGCTGTGCCCCTTGGGCCTTGGCGTTCAGTCGGCAATTCCTACAACGGTTTTTTCCATGAATGTTTTCTTGATGAGCTTGCTGCATCTAAAAACATCGACCCCGTTGCCATGCGTCTACAACTGATGAAAAATGAACATGAACCATCTTATAAAGTTCTAAAGGCCGTCGCTGAGATGGCCGATTGGGACAAACCTTTAGCCAAAAACAAAGGGCGCGGTGTTGCTTTTACTTATAGTTTTAATACCCCCGTTGCTCAAATCATAGAAATTTCAAACAGCGAAGATGGCCTCAAAGTAGATAAGGTTTGGTGCGCCCTTGATGTTGGCACCGCCCTTGATCCACGTAACATTGAAGCTCAAATGATGTCTGGCATCATCTATGGTCTTAGTGCCGCTATCTATGGTGAAATTACCTTTGAAAATGGGCAAGTCGTTGAAGGTAATTTTGATAGCTATGATGCCCTACGCATGGCAACAGCCCCCCAAATAGAGGTCAAAACCTTGCAAAACAAACCTCATATTAGCGGTGTCGGCGAACCAGGCACCCCGCCATCAATGCCAGCTTTAGCCAATGCCATTTTTAATCTCACAGGAAACCGCATCCGTGAATTGCCACTAAAAAACGCAGTAGAATTTGCTTAAGGAAAGAAGACCAAACGTGCTTGCTACATCCATAGACCAACAAAAAACGACGCAAACAACCCCCATATTTGTTGATAACGTTTTGCCCACAATGAAAACCTGGCGCGATCAAGGACAAAAAACAGCCCTTGTTACCTTTATCAACCGTGAAGGCACAGCGCCGCGCCCCATCGGCGCACAAATGGCCATTTCACAAACAGGTGAGAGCGTTGGCTATATCGCCTCAGATTGTTTGGGCCAAGCCATCATTCAAGAAGCCCTTGATGTTATAAAAACCAACAGCGCACGCGCGGTTCGATATGGCAAGGGTTCAAAATATATGGACCTTAAACTTCCCTGTGGCAGTGCCATAGATCTTTATTTTGATGGTCAGCTATCCGATGACGTTTTAGATCAAATCTTAAACAATCAAACCAGTCGCCTATCCAGCACCCTTACCATGAACATTGAACAAGGCACCTGCAAATTCGCACCCTACAAAAATGAAATCAAAACAGGATTAGATAAAAATGACCCAAACCAATTTCATCGCTCCTACTTTCCAAAACCGCGTCTATTCATAGCCGGCAGCGGACCAGGTGTTTTTTATTTGGCTCAATTCGCTCACCAAGCAGGGTTTGAGACAGCCCTTGCAACCAATGATGAAACGCTGCAAGGTCACTTAGCTAGCAATCAATTTAAGACCACCTCTCTAGATCAAGCCTCCCAGCTCATCACCAATTTTGTCGATGAAGCATCTGCCAGTATTGTCATGTTCCATGACCATGATCTGGAAATTCCGCTTTTATCTGAGCTCTTAAAAAAATCTCCCTTTTTCATCGGAGCAATGGGCAGCAAGAACGCTCATGAATTGCGCCAACTAGCGCTACAATCATATGGCGTCTCAAAAGCTGATATAGCACGCGTCAACGGCCCCATAGGCCTCATTCCCGCCTCGAAAAGCCCACCACAAATCGCCATCTCCATCTTGGCTCAACTTGTCCAACAAGCTCAACAACGTGAGTTAATATGCTGAATCCGGGTTTTAAATTTGCCGCGATATTGCTAGCAGCGGGCCTTTCAAAAAGATTTATCGGACACAACAAACTCTTGCACGATTTCAAAGGCA
The DNA here is from genome assembly GCA_021775775.1 of Hyphomicrobiaceae bacterium. Classification (GTDB taxonomy): domain Bacteria; phylum Pseudomonadota; class Alphaproteobacteria; order Rhizobiales; family HXMU1428-3; genus HXMU1428-3. The sequence continues at coordinate 8,472 of JAJFHF010000097.1, read as the reverse complement.
AGCCTTTAATCCAACACGCCATAAATGAAATTGAAAAAACACAATTTTCCCAAATGATCTGCGTACTCGGCCATGAAGCCCAAACACTCATACAAACCATTAATCACCAAAATTTTCAGCTTGTCGAAAATCCAAATCATTTATCAGGTATGGGAACATCTATCGCAACCGGTGCAGCCCACCTTAATCCAGACATTGACGCCGCGTTTATTTGTCTCGCAGACATGCCGCTTATTCAAGCTGATCATTTCCACCAACTATCCTATGCCTTTATACCTGAGCAAAACCAAAAAATATGTGTCCCCATCAAAGATAAACAACCAGGCCACCCTGTCCTATTTTCACGCGAGTTCTTCTCTGAATTGAGCACCCTTCAAGGTGATCAAGGCGCCCGCTCTTTACTTAAAGCACACCCTGGCACCATCAAAACAATATCTCTCTCAACCAATGCCATTCATTATGATATTGACCAGCAAAAAGACATTAATCAAGCGCCTGAAACAAAAACCTAGATTCTTCAAGCTTAACGAGCCTCTTCAAGCTTAAAACGTCCTTTTCATTGATTTAGCGCCAAACTTCATTCAAGTGTTTTTTCCCTTATATCCATAAATCTCTCCATTGCGCCGCCCGGATGTTCATGTTACGTTCCAATTAAAGGCAATCCACCCCAAAAACAAAAGGGCCAGCTGTATCATGCGTCAACCCTCCCAGATAGAATATCTATATCTCGATTTTGATGGTTTTTTCGCCTCTGTTGAGCAACAAGCGCGCCCCGCTTTGCGCGGACATCCTGTTGGCGTTATCCCTTTTGACACAACAAGCCACACCTGTGTCATTGCTTGCTCCAAAGAAGCCAAAAAGCGCGGCGTCAAAAATGTCATGCCAATTGAGCAAGCCAAAGCCATCTGTCCAGATCTCATCTTAGTTCCACAAAGCCCTGATCTATATCGGCGCGCTCATAACGCCTTATGCGCTGAAATATCAGCCGTTTTACCTATTCAAGCCATCAAATCAATCGATGAGCTAACTTGCCGCCTTGATGAACGCGACGGACAAAACCCAACAGCAATTGCCAACCAAATCAAAACCCGCCTACGTGAAAATATCGGCACCTCAATCACCTGTTCAATCGGCTTTGCCGCCAACCGGCAATTGGCCAAAATGGCCTGCAAAATAGACAAACCAAATGGCATAACCATCTGGCATCCCAAAGACATGCCCACCGCGTTATTATCCCAGCCCATAGAAGATGTCCCCGGCATTGGCAAGCGTATGCACAAACGTCTCATGCGCGCAGGGATTTTTTCCATGACACAGCTATGGCATCTCGATCCAAAGCAAATGCGCAAACTATGGGGCAACGTCACCGGCGAACGGCTCTGGTATGCCCTGCATGGGTTTGACATTCACGCCCAGCCCTCATCAAAACGGGCCATGTTTGGCCACAGCCGCGTGCTTCCCCCTGACTACCGCACTTTAAAAAACGCCCGTGAATGCTCACGGCTCCTACTCGTCAAAGCCGCACGCCGTATGCGCCGCGCCAAACTTTGCGCCGGCTCAATGTTTCTCACCCTACGTCACCATGAGTTTCGTTGGGGCAAACAAATCTCCCTACATGGCATCCAGGATGATCAAGCCTGTCTCAACAGCCTTGATTATATGTGGGATATCGCAATGGCCACATTACCAAAGCACCAAAAAGCCAAATTGGTTGCAGTCGCACTGTTTGATCTTGGCTCGTGCGATGAACGCCAACTAGATATGTTTGTTGATCAAGATCCAATGCGTGAAAAATGGGAAACCATCGCAAGCTTAACAGATAGACTTAACAATAAATATGGCCGCACAGTCCTAAGTCTTGGCGCCTGGCGCCCGCCACCTGGTGGCTATGCCGGTGGAAAAATCTCCTATACACGAATCCCAAGTATGGAGGATTTTTGGTAATGAATTGGAAACACGATCTACAATTACGAGATCTAGCCCCAGAGCACCCCATTGAGGTTACCTGTCGCATCTGCAATCATGGGCACAATGAATGGCCTCAAGAATTATTAAAACAGCCCCAATTTGCTTATCTTTATTTAGATGAATTGGAAAAGCACTTAAAATGCACAAAAAGAGGATGCCAAGGCCCCGTCCGTCTTAGCCTGGCAAACTCAAATGAGACAGAACCCTTTGTTGGTGGGTTAGCATAAACGCTAAACTCAAACGACCAACTTAGCCCATACTATGAGCTAAAAACTCTTCAGGGCTATCATCTAATAAACGACAAGCACGATGATATTCCGAGACAGCTTCCGTCCGGTTGAGAACTTCCATTTTATGTAGAATTGAAGCCACATGACTTTTCGTGGTGCTCTCTGCAACCCCAAGCTTTTCGGCTATATTACGATTGCTCATACCACTGGTTAAATATTTTAATGTAGCAAGCTCTTTTGAAGTCAAATTATTCAACGGAAATTTGCACGGCTCAATAACAATCTCTTGGGCTTGGGAAGGTTTAAATTGACGTGGTGTCCAAGCATGCTCACTTAAAGTGTGCAAAGAATTATCACTAAGCAAATATTCGATCGACAATTTCACATCAGACACAGAGGCTCTTTTTGAAATAAAACCAGAGACACCAAGAGACAAACACCAGTTAATCAAACACGTATCATCCGTATCAGAACAGATAACAATTTTAACATCTCTGTTCCCAACCCTAAAATTAATCAATTCATCAAGGGCACATGAGCCAAGAGAAAAAAGATCCACAAACACAAGAATATCAGGCATCAGATATGATTTAATTTCCTCAACCTGATCAAGGCTATTAATCCTCCTGACAACAACGCTATCAAAGATATCACAAACAATACTTTCCAAACCTTGGCAAATAAGAGGATGTTGATCAAGCAGCAAAACAGTCCCAATGTTAATCTTATCACTTAATTGGGAGTTTCCATTCATTTGAGAATTCAATGAATAATCATGATTAGGCATATAACATCACCATTTGCGACTAATAAATTGAACGATTTAATCAGGTAAATCGTTATCTTTAAAAGACTGAACAATGAAATTAATGAAAAAGGAGCCCACGAAAGCAGCAGATAAGATGTCCAAACCAAGAAAATTTATGTCTGCAATGCAATCGCTCTCAACGAATAAAAGAGACCTCAATCGCAGCCCAAAAATTTAAGAAATTAATCATAAAGCGCAAACCATATGAACAAATCGAGTATGAACAAAATCACATCAATTTAATCAAAACATCGAAATCTAACCAACACATTCCCGAATAGGAATTTTTTTCCATTCAAACACTTCATCGCGACGCAAACAAGATACATAAGTCAAACAAGCACAGCGCAAAAGAGATGTAAAATTGGAAGTTAGAGAATCGACATCATTCGTTAATTCAAGCACTTCATCATATAAAAGTGACAAAAAGCGCCCTAAGCTCATCTTTTGTCTATCAGCAATCTCTTCGAGAATGTTCCAAAATGCACCTTCAAGACGCACACTAGTGGCATGGCCAGATAAACGAACAGAACGAGTTTGAGATGAGTATGCCTCAATAGGCTGTTTTGAAAATAGCTCACACATACAAAACATCTCCATCCAACTTGTGAATTAACAGATTAAACAATGCCCCTAATAATACCATTTTTCAAGTCTTATTTAAACAAACCAATAAGAGCAACCTCCCAAAAACGGGCGATCTCCTATATCAGTTTATCCTTAACGACATTCAGTTGAAGAGATAAAACTTGTTCCATATAAATCTCCATATAACCTATCTAAAAAGTAACCTTTCAAAAAACCAAGCAATTATATTGGCTTCTTGCGTTACGTAACCAAGGTCAGCTTAACAAGCTTGAAAATAAATAATGTAGTATGCAGATATATGCTCATATGCCGCAGGCTAAAAAGAAAATTATGGTGCAAAAGTACAACAAAACAAATCACCCCATGGAGCTCGTTTTTTAAGCTTTATATTCAACCAAAAGGGTCCCTTGATCAATCTGCACACCTTCTTTCACATAAACAGATGAAACAACGCCTGAGCGATCTGCGTAGACAGAGGTCTCCATTTTCATAGCCTCAATGGTTAATAACAAAGTTCCCTCTTCAACCTTGTCACCATCAGCGACATGAATAGAACCAACCATGCCAGGAATGGGAGCGCCAATATGCATATCATTAAGAGGATCAGCTTTTTTCTGTTCAATTTTGTTTTGAACAAATGACTTATCCGCAATTTGCACAGAACGAGGCTGACCGTTTAATTCATAAAAGACATCACGAAGCCCTTTGCTATCAACCTCACCAGTGGCAACGCAACTAACATCAAGCACCTTACCGGTCTCAATCTCTACAGAAATTTCCTCGCCTGGTGCGAGCCCATAGAAAAAAGCACTGGTTGGCAAAACAGAAACATCACCATAGGTCTGTGTAAAGGTGGCATAGTCCAAATACACATTGGGATACATCAGATAAGAATTCAAATCTTCATCAGATATTTTACGACCTAATTTTTCAACAATCTCGTCACTAGTTTTATCTAAATCCACCGGGGCAAGCAAAGCACCTGGCCGGCTCGTTAACGGTGTCTCCCCTTTAAGCACTTTTTGTTGCAACGCAGCTGGGAAGCCAGCTGGTGGTTGCCCCAAATCACCCTTAAAAAATTGCACAACAGAATCAGGAAAAGCAATCTCAACATCAGGCGACAAAACATCCTCAATGCTAAGACCAGCCGATATCATAAACAATGTCATGTCACCAACCACCTTCGAGGTAGGCGTCACTTTAACAATATTGCCAAAAATTTCATTAACCTGAGCATAAGTTAAAGCAATCTCAGGCCATTGATCTTCAATCCCCAAAGAGCGCGCTTGTTCTTTTAAATTAGTATATTGCCCACCAGGCATTGCGTGCAAATAAACCTCAGAAAGGCCTGCTTTAATATCAACATCAAACGCACTATATTGCCCGCGCACCCGATCCCAATAATCAGAAACATCTCTGATCGCTTGCGAACTAATTTGCGAACAACGCGGTGTATAACGCAATGTCTCAACCAATGAGCCTAAATTAGCTTGCGACGTCAGCCCCGAAAATGAATCCATGGCGCAATCAACACAATCAACCCCAGCCTCACTAGCAGCCAAAAGCGTCGCAGAAGCAAACCCACTCGTATCATGTGTATGAAGGTGAACTGGCAAACCCGTTTGGCTCTTCAAGGCGCTGATTAACAAACGAGCCGCTTCTGGTTTCAACACACCAGCCATGTCTTTAAGACCAAGCACATGAGCACCGGCCCCTTTTAATTCGTCAGCCATTTTAAGGTAATAATCAAGATCATATTGTGCTTCATCAGGGTTCAAAATATCCCCCGTATAGCACAAAGTCGCCTCAAGCAATTTACCGCTCTCAAGCACACCATCCATGGCAACACGCATATTCTCAACCCAATTGAGACTGTCAAACACCCGGAACAAATCAATACCAGATTGTGCCGCTTGGCTGACAAAAGAGCGCACCACATTATCAGGATAATTGGTATAACCAACCGCATTGGCCCCGCGTAGCAACATTTGCAACAAAGTATTTGGCATTTTTTGTCGCAAAACCGACAATCTATTCCAAGGGCACTCATTCAAAAACCGCATGGAGACATCAAAGGTCGCGCCGCCCCAACATTCAACACTGAACAAATCATCTAAGTTTTCATGATAAAACGGCGCAATAACCGCCATATCTTTTGTCCGCAAACGTGTCGCTAACAAAGATTGATGAGCATCACGCATTGTCGTGTCTGTAATTAAGAGCTTTGTTTGATCAAGCATCCACTGGGCAACCGCCGGCGCCCCCTGTTGGTCCAAAACATTTTTAGCGTTTTTTTGTTTTGCCTCACCAGCTTCACTTTCCCCACCCTCAGGCGGCCTCTTTGGTGGCAACACTGAACGTAACAATTTAACTTTAGGCAAAGGGCGCCCTTCAACCAGGCTATTCCCATTCACACTAACTTCAGCCAAATAATCAAGCAGCTTAGACGCACGATCTTGAGGTTTAGGGAACGTAAACAAATCTGGCGTTTTATCCAGAAACGTTGTCGTGTAATCAGCCGCTTTAAAGGTAGGATGAGAAATCAAATTTTCTAAAAATGATATATTTGTAGTCACGCCGCGAATACGAACTTCTTTCAAAGCACGCAAAATACGGGCAATGGCTTCATCTGGGCTAGAGGCCCACACAGTTAATTTTTCCAACAAACTATCATAATAATGATTGATAATCGCACCAGAGTAGGCGTTGCCCGCATCTTGGCGCACACCAAAGCCTGATGAATTACGATAAAAACTAATCCGTCCATAATCAGGTACAAAATTATTTTCAGGATCTTCCGTTGTGACCCGGCATTGGATCGCGTGCCCATTAATCGCTATGTGCTCTTGGGTTGGCACGCCGCAACTTGTTGTCCCAATGGTCTCCCCTTGCGCAATTAAAATCTGCGCTTTGACAAGATCAATCCCGGTGATCTCTTCTGTCACAGTATGCTCAACCTGAATGCGCGGGTTCACCTCAATAAAATAAAACAATCCGGTCCGCTCATCCATCAGAAATTCAACGGTACCAGCATTTTGATAACCAACTTGCTGCGCTAATTTAATAGCGCTGGCACACAAATCACTGCGTTGTTCTTGTGTTAAATAAATAGCCGGCGCGCGTTCAATAACCTTTTGATTACGCCGCTGGATAGAACAATCACGTTCAAACAAATGAACAAGATTGCCATGCAAATCACCCAAAACCTGCACTTCAACATGACGCGCGCGATCAATAAATTTTTCAAGATAAACTTCACCATTGCCAAAAGCAGCCTCAGATTCGCGCTGCCCCTCTGGCACCAACCGGTCCAATTCTTGCTCATTATTGATGACCCGCATCCCGCGACCGCCGCCACCCCAACTCGCTTTCAGCATAACAGGAAAACCAATCTCATTGGCAACATCGCGAATTTGAGCAGGGTCATCTGGCAAAGGGGGCGACGCTGGTAAAACCGGCACATCCGCGCTCTGCGCCACATTACGCGCGCTTACTTTATTGCCCAATTCGCGCATGATATCAGCTTTTGGACCAATCCAAATGATATCATTGGCGACAACCAAATCCGCAAATTCAGGATTTTCAGATAGAAAACCATAACCTGGATGGATCGCATCAACACCAGCACGTTTAGCAATATCAATAATTTCATCACCAGCTAAATAAGATTGTATCGGTCCTAAAACTTTATTGCCAAGCCCACGCCCGCCATAACCACCACCAACTTGATAAGCTTCATCTGCTTTAAAACGATGGAGGGAAAGTCGATCTTCTTTGGCGTAAATCGCCACGGTTTCAATGCCCAATTCACTTGCCGCACGCATAATTCGAATTGCAATTTCACCACGGTTCGCAATAAGTATTTTTTTAATTTTCATAGAAAAAACAATCCCAATCTCAACATATAAAAAACATCTCTTGAAAAAAAATCAACAAAAGATGAAACAAAACCAAAGACCTTATTTAAAGGACACAATTAATTTGAAGGAGGCAATTTGAAGGAGGTCGCCTGCACGAAAAACTATAGACTAAATAATGACAAATTGGCACAAATTATAAAAATATTACCGTATGACGACCAAAACAATCAATCATTTTATTGTCATACTATGAAGAGCGCAGACAAAAGAAGGTCATAGGACAAAAATTTTAAAGCATTTAACTTACCAAATAAAAGATAAAGCCACCCACCATGTGCCCTAAAACATCTTCGTGTGGTAGTACTAAATTACTACACTCCGTCTCATAGTCCATGATAGGGGACAATACGCTACAGCCCCATTCAAAGAATTGCAGTATTGCGAAAACAAACTGATTACAAAAAAGAATATGGACATTTCTACATCTTCGAAAAGATCAAACCAACATGGGTCAAACAAACATGGATCAAATAACCGCTGCATCAAACGACAAACGGTCAAAGCCTGACTACGGCTCGTTCCATCAAGCTTTGATAAATATTTTACCTGATGAGCAAATAATAACCGATGAACTAAGTCGTTTTGTTCAAGGAACAGATGCCAGTGTCTATCGTCTAACCCCAAAACTCGTCGCCCTGGTTAATGACGAAGCCGAAGTTGCCAAATTATGTAAATTAGCCAGCACCTATAACACCCCCATAACATTTCGTGCAGCCGGCACAAGCCTATCGGGCCAAGCCGTAACAGACAGCATCTTGGTCAAATTAGGCAATGATGGCTGGCGCCAAAATGAGCTGACCAGCAATGGAAACCACATCACATTAGGACCAGCTCTAACCGGGAGCCAAGCCAATCAAAAATTAAAACCTATCCAGAAAAAAATCGGCCCAGATCCAGCCTCAATCAACTCAGCCATGATCGGCGGGATCGCAGCCAACAACTCCAGCGGCATGTGTTG
>JAJFHF010000096.1 GCA_021775775.1 Hyphomicrobiaceae bacterium | reverse complement strand
ACGGCTAATGATGCACAACGGATTAAAGATACTGGTGCTCAATCTGTCCAAATAAATACTGGAACAGGTTGTCACCTTGAAGCTGATATGGTGATGGAAGGCTTGCGCATTTTAAAGCCTGCAATAGGGTCAATTGTGATGATCGAGAATGTAGGGAATTTGGTTTGCCCTGCGATGTTTGACCTTGGTGAAGCGGCAAAGGTTTCAATTTTATCAGTGACAGAGGGAGAAGATAAGCCTCTCAAATATCCGCATATGTTTCAAGCGTCTGAACTTATGTTGCTGAACAAGATCGATCTTCTGCCTCACCTCGATTTTGAAGTTGATAAATGTATAAGCTACGCCAAGGAAGTCAATCCTGATATAGAAGTCATTAAAGTTTCTGCGAAAAGCGGAGAAGGCATGAGGGATTGGTATGACTGGGGTATCAGAAAAGCTAAATTAGTAAATGAGAAAGTGTTTAGCTAAAGGTATAAGCTAATGATGTCTATCCTTTTGTTGGGACTATTGCTTGGTATGCGTCATGCCTTCGAAGCAGATCATGTTGCTGCAGTTGCGACAATGACAGTTCAGGAAAGATCATTGACCAAAGCCTTAAAACTAGGAATTGTTTGGGGGCTAGGGCATACGCTCATGTTGTTTTTATTTGGCAGCATAATCTTATTTGCAACCGATACCATCCCAGAACTAATTGTAAGTTGGCTTGAATTTATTGTTGGTGTGATGCTGGTTGTTCTTGGCGTTGATATTATCCGGCGGGTCATTGTTGATAGAGTGCATTTCCACACACATTCTCATGAACAAGGCAAGGTTCATTTTCACGCACACTCCCATAAGGGTGAAAGCCCAATAGAACATGATGTCTCTAAACATGAGCACATGCATAAGACCATTTTTCCAATCAGAGCTTTGTTTATTGGTATGATTCATGGTATGGCGGGATCCGCCGCTTTAATTATTTTAGCACTGCAAACCGTATCCTCACCTTGGATTGGCATGCTCTATATCTTGTTATTTGGAATTGGTTCAATAATCGGAATGGCACTATTCTCACTTGTTCTTGTCATACCTTTACGAGCAACCAGCCACCTAACGGGACTTTTTAGTGGTATTCAGGTGGTGGTTGGTATTCTGACAATCGCAATCGGTTTGTTCACAGTGACTGCTAATTAAATGACTGCATAATTAAGGGAATGCTTGATAGGCAGATCAGCTTGAACAGTGTCAGCTGTGGACATTTGGCCGCTTTTCAAATTTAGCATCACAAAATTCGTCGAGGGCAAATAATAGAGGGGCCTGACTTTCAGATTCAACCATGGCTTTTGCCGTCATGAATTTTTGAGCAACCCTTGGAATCTTTGGGCTTCTTCACATTTGAGTGCACAAAAGGCAGTGTTAAAAATGGTATTTGCTACCCCATTGCCTTACTGCCGGATTCAAGGGGTTCGAACCGTAAAAATTATGTATTTTTTTGGGCTCTTAGTCGCTATTTACGGTGAGGAAAAAGCTATGGCGGAGAGGGAGGGATTCGAACCGCTTATGCGCGGTAGAGCGTTAAAGAAAAAGGGGGGTTCGTTTGAGGTCATTCTTTGAGCTGCGAAATTGGAGAAACTACTAAGCTATGGCGGAGAGGGAGGGATTCGAACCCCCGGGACCGTGAAGCCCAACGGTTTTCAAGACCGCCGCATTCGACCACTCTGCCACCTCTCCGTGATGTAAGCATGTTTGTGTTCATGCGATCGAAAGCATCAAAACGTTGTCTAACCTTGTTGGCCTTGGGTTGCAAGCCTTAATTGGATAATTTTGGCATAAATTTTCATCCGTTTGGCTTTCTTGCTTTGGTCAAATAACTTAGCCGCCGGTCATGCTCATGTGCCGCGGTACGGCTGGCGCAGCCCCTTTGCGCTCAATGATGAAATCATGCCCCTTTGGCTTGCGATCAATGGCCTCGCGGATGGTTTGTATCAAGGGTTCATTGCATTCGCTTTGGCGCATAGGTGTGCGTAGGTCCGCATTGTCTTCTTGGCCTAGACACATAAACATTTCGCCAGTGCAGGTGACACGAACACGATTGCAGCTTTCACAAAAATTGTGGGTGAGCGGGGTGATGAACCCTAATTGCCCGCCGGTTTCTTTTACGTCCACATAGCGTGCCGGGCCGCCCGTTTTGAAGGAGTTTGGTGTTAGAGTGTAGCTTTGTTCGAGAGACTGTTTCACTTGATCTAGGGGGAGATATTGATCCGTGCGGTCGCCGTCAATATCGCCTAGAGGCATGGTTTCAATCAAAGTGTAGTCCATGCCGTTTTCATGGGCCCAGTGCATCATTTTTGGGATTTCATCTTCGTTGAAATTTTTAAGCGCCACTGTGTTGATTTTAATTTTTAGACCCGCTTTTTGTGCCGCTTTTATGCCATCTAACACTTGTGGTAGGCGGCCCCAGCGGGTGATGGCTTGAAACTTGTCATTATCTAGGGTGTCTAAGGATACATTAATGCGGCGTACACCAGTTGCATAGAGCTCATCAGCATATTTGGCCAATTGGCTGCCGTTTGTTGTCACGGTTATTTCTTCTAAGGCGCCACTGTCCAAGTGACGTGAGAGGCTTTTGAATAATGTTAGAATGTTTTTACGGACCAAAGGCTCCCCGCCAGTGATGCGTAATTTTTTAACCCCGAGCTCAACAAAACTTGAACAAAGGCGGTCGAGTTCTTCAAGGGATAATAATTCTTTTTTGGGTAGAAAACTCATGTTTTCTGCCATGCAATATACACAGCGAAAATCGCACCTATCTGTTACTGAAATGCGCACATAAGTAACGTGCCGATTAAACGGATCAATTAAAGAAGGAGTTGAGGGGGTTGTTTTGGGTGTTGATTTCAAGTCTTCGCCTACTTTTAAAACGCTCATCACCATTCCTTTTGGAATAAATATATCTTTTGTTTGTTTTTAAAGAACTTACAATAGTCTGGGCTTTCTCGCAATTAATTTTGCATAGATTGCATGATAAGACAAGAAAATGCACCTTCCAACTTTAGGGTATAAATTGACTTGTGGGCGCTTTAATAGAGTTTGGTTTTATAGGTATTGTGGATTTAAATTAAATCAGAGCAAAAAAATTTATCGGTTGTTTACGGAATCATAACGAGCTTTGGATATAGTCTCTTTTATTGGTAGCAAATTAGTATTGCGTATGCTCCATCTTGTTCAAGTGTACCAAAAGCGAGATCTTGTTAGGTTTTGCTTTTGGTGCTCCTTACTCTGGTCATATTCAGCGCTAATTGTGTTCATTATATAAGGATGATTGGCACGATGATTTTGAATAAAACCTCCCACCCGTTTATTTTTCCATTACAGATTATTGTGTCAGTGGTGCTTATTGCCGGTTTTTTATCGGCTTGTTCTTCTTCACTTAGCCCATTTGCTTCAAAAAAACCCAAATATAGCCCTCGGGTTGTTAAATTGGGTCAGCAAGTTCCTAAGGGGGGTGGGGTTTATAAAGTGGGCAATCCTTATCAGGTGGCTGGACAGTGGTTTACACCGCGTGAGAACCCCTCTTATGACAAGCGCGGTATCGCGTCTTGGTATGGTGACGAATTCCATGGACGCAAAACAGCCAATGGAGAAGTTTTTGATATGTATGCCCTGACCGCTGCTCATCCTACATTACCGATACCCAGCTATGTTCAGGTTACAAATATTCGTAATGGTCGATCTATCGTTGTACGGGTGAATGACCGGGGGCCTTATAAGCATGATCGTGTTATTGATCTTTCTAAAAAAGTGGCTCAAGTGCTTGATTTTTATCGCAATGGAACGACGCCTGTGCGAGTGCGTTATATGGGCCGCGCGCCATTGGATGGCAATGATGCTTATGAGCAGAAAATTTTAAATCAGCAAGCCTGGCATCGTGGGAATGTGTCTTTAGACAGACCTCAGACGCGTTATACCAGTGGTAAAAGTTGGTTTTAGATCGTTTCCCCTTATTTTTTAGAGAACTTTGGCTTTTTCACTGGTTTTGATGTGACTTATTGTTGCTAATGGGTGATCTTGCTTGTGTATGAAACAAGCAAAGCGTGAGCTTCATCGTCTCTTGTCTTGATTTATCATCAGGGGTGGTCATTATATGGTAAAGGCGCAGTTGATGGGCCTTTGCTTTTATGATGATCTGCATGGGGCTATGTTGGTGAAATCCTTTAAAAAATATGATTTTCTGTTGAGTTGGATGGTCTTGATATCTGGCATTATGATATCTGGCACTTGTTCCGCGCAAGAGGTTGACTTCGTCACCAAGGCTCAGTTCGCTCTTGTTATGGATGCGGATAAGAATATTGTTTTTTTCGATAAAAATTCTGATGTTCCGATGGCACCAGCCAGTATGAGTAAACTCATGACAGTGGCCTTGATTTTTCGTGATTTGAAAGCTGGGCGTTTAAAGCTTGATACTCCTGTTCGCATGTCAGTGAATGCGTGGCGCAAGGGGGGGGCCCCATCTCGTACCTCGGCTATGTTTGTACCTGTTAAAAGCAATGTCAGTGTTGAGCAAATTTTGCGGGGGTTAATCATTCAATCTGGGAATGATGCTGCGATTGCGATTGCTGAACATATTTCAGGCACGGAAGAAAAATTTGCCAAACAGATGGAAGCTTACGGTAGGGAAATTGGTTTAACTCATTCCACCTTTCGTAATGCGACAGGGCTGCCCCATCCTAAACATTTGATGTCAGCGCGTGATTTGGCAAAATTAGCGCGCCATCTTATTTATGAATTCCCAAATTATTATGCGTATTTTGCGGAACCAAGTTTTAAGTATCGACGTTTTAATTTTATCAATCGCAATCCTATGTTGTCGCTTAAGGCCGGGTATGATGGTTTAAAAACCGGGTATACTGATAAATCTAAATATGGGCTTGTGGTATCGCTGAAGCGGGACGGGCGCCGGCTTATCGGTGTGTTCAATGGCTTGCAGAAAAAAACAGAGCGAAAAAAAGAGGCCCACCGGGCTATAAATTGGGTGTTTGCAAATTTTGTCCCGCGCGCCATTGAGGCTAGCACTCAAAAATTTTCTGCGCGGGTTTGGGGGGGGAAGTCTGGCTCAGTTGGATTATCAACAGCTGGTGATTTGAAGGTCTTTGCTCCGATTGAAGATGATTCACCTGAAATTATATCTGAGGTTATTTATCAAGGACCACTCAAAGCTCCAATTACTCAAGGGCAATCGGTTGCTAAGTTGCGGATTAAAATTGCTGATACAGTGCAAGAATTTGATCTATTTGCGGATGAAACCGTTGCAGAATCGAATTTCATTTCAAAGGCTTTTGATAGTTTGTTTTATCTCATTTTTGGTTGGATATTTTGATATAATTATTTTTAATTTTCATGAACTAAGCCGTATAAGTTGGTGGTTGATCTAAAAATTAAACTGCTATTCGGGGACGTTTAAGTGGTAGAGATAAAGGCAACTTTATGAAATCTGAGTTTAAAGGGACATCCAATAAAGGCCGCTTCATTTCTTTTGAAGGGGGAGAGGGGGCTGGTAAGTCAACGCAGGTTCGGCTTTTATCCGACCGATTGGGGGCTCTTGGCTATCAAACTTTGTTGACCCGCGAACCAGGCGGCTCACCCTTGGGAGAAAAAATACGCCGATTTCTATTAGAAGGGAAGGTTAAGGGGCATGGGCCGATTGCCGAGGCTTTGTTATTCTATACAGCCAGACAAGATCATTTAGACTCGTTAATTTTACCTAATTTGGAAAAAGGGGTCTGGGTATTATGTGATCGATTTGCAGATTCCAGCCGGGCTTATCAAGGTGCTGCCAGCGGCGTTGATGATGGTATTTTTGATGCTCTTGATCGGATTGTGGTGCGCGACAATCAGCCTGAGCTCACAATCATTATTGATTTGCCAGTGGATGTTGGACAAAAAAGGGTTGCGGCACGGCAAAACCAAGATGGGATAGAGACGGACCGGTTTGAAGCCGAGGATCTTCATTTTCATGAACGGTTGCGCGCTGGTTTTTTAAAAATAGCAGCGGCCAATTCCAATCGCTGTATTATTATTGATGGCAATCAATCGCGCGATATGGTGGCGAAAATGATTTGGCACACTGTGGTTGAGCGCTTTGCTTTAGACGCTGTGGTATGATGGATTTATCGATATGAGTGATTTGGCGGATATGGCGTTAAGCGATTGTCTTGATGGGGCGTTCCACCCTGTTGCGACGCCGCTTTTTTTTGGGCACCGTGGGCCGATCGATAGCCTTTCACAAAGTTTAAATTCGGGACGGTTTCATCATGGATGGATTTTTTCAGGGCCGCGCGGTGTTGGAAAGGCGACATTGGCCTATCATTTGGCCAGGGTGTTACTTGAAAAGAATAGTTTTGATGGCACAGCTTTTTTAGAGCGTGATGGTGCTTTTGATTTGCTTGGTCTTTCTGAGCAAATTAGATCTCAAAAAACCGGGCGGTTGGTGTCTCAATTTGCCCATCCTGATATGAGGATTTTGCGGCGTAGCTTCGACCCTAAAACAAAGAAGTTCTTCTCGGCCATTCGTATTGATGAAATGAGGGCTTTGCGCGATATGTTGCACACCACCCCATCAATGGGTGGTTGGCGGGTTGTGTTGATTGATGCGGCTGAGGATATGAATGAGGCTAGCAGCAATGCTTGTTTGAAAATTTTAGAAGAACCGCCCGCACGCACTGTGTTTATTTTAATCACCAAGTCTTTGGGACAAATCCCTATCACCATTCGTTCTCGGTGTCGGGGGGTAAAATTTCATGGGCTTGGATTTGAAGATTTTAAAAGTGCTTTGTTGCAACAATTTGAAGGACAAGGGCGCTCTTTGCCAGAAGATTTAAAGATTGAAGACTTGCAGCATTTGTCCGGGGGCAGTGTGCGCTCTGCCTATGAACTTATTGAGGGGAATGGGCTTAAATTTTATAAATTGCTGTATAAAATTCTAGAAGGTTTGCCGACTTTAGATGGGAGATTGTTAGAGCAATTTGTTGATGGGGTCTTGCGCGATAAAAGTGGGGGGGATTATCAAGTGGCTCTGCAATTAATGGCTGATATGTTGCTACGTATGATTAAGGGGCGGGCGGGTGCCTTTGCGCTGAGCTCTGGTGAGGCCCGTCTTTGTGATAAGTTAATTGATGAAGGATCTATTGATCAATGGCTTGGGGTGTGGGATACCATGTCAAAACAATCTTTGCAGGTGGATGAATTTAATCTTGATAAGAAAATGCACTTGATGACCAGCTTCTTTAATTTAAGGACTGTTGTCAGATCTGGTCGCATGAACCTTGTTAATGCGCGATGAGCCTGGCTTTTATAAAATTTTAATTTGATAGGACCTAACGAATGGGTGAACGTGACCCCTTTTATATAACGACAGCCATTTCTTACCCCAATGGTGAGCCTCATATTGGGCATGCTTATGAAGCGCTGGCAACTGATTGCATGGCGCGGTTTCAAAGATTGCGCGGCCGTGAGGTGTTCTTTTTAACGGGGACTGATGAGCATGGCTTGAAGATGCAGCAAACAGCGCAAAATGAAGGATTGGCTGTGCAAGAGTTGGCTGATCGTAACTCAGCGCAATTTGAACAGATGGTTAAAGCTTTGCATTGTAGCAATGATGATTTTGTTCGCACGTCGCAAGACCGCCACAAAGAGGCCAGTAGAGAAATTTGGCGCAGGATGGAGCGAGCAGGTGATATTTACCCGGGCACTTATGCAGGGTGGTATTCTGTGCGCGATGAAGCGTTTTATGAAGAGGGAGAAACGCGTGTTGGGGATGATGGTGTACGCCTTGGTCCACAAGGCTCACCTGTTGAATGGACGGAGGAGGTTACGTATTTTTTTAAGCTCTCAGCCTATCAAGATAAATTGCTGGCTCATTTTGAAGCCAATTTAGAATTTGTAGGCCCGAAGACGAGGCGCAATGAAATTATGCGATTTGTTGAGGGGGGCTTGCGTGATCTTTCCATTTCACGCACGACGTTTGATTGGGGCATCAAAGTGCCTGATAGCGACGAGCATATTATGTATGTGTGGGTGGATGCCTTGACAAATTATCTCACCGGGGTTGGTTTTCCTGACGAAGAGAGCGCGTTGTATAAAAGGTTTTGGCCCGCGAATGTCCATATTATTGGTAAAGATATTTTGCGCTTTCACGCGGTTTATTGGCCCGCCTTTTTGATGTCTGCTGGTTTGCCTTTGCCTCACAGAATATTTGCGCATGGCTTTTTGTTTAACCAGGGCGAGAAGATGTCTAAAAGCCTTGGGAATGTGGTGGCGCCTAAGGATATGATTGAGGCTTATGGTGTCGATCAAATGCGTTATTTTTTCTTACGCGAAGTGCCGTTTGGTAATGATGGGAATTATAGCCATGAAGCGATCGTAAACCGGGTGAATGCGGATCTCGCCAATGATCTTGGTAATTTGGCACAGCGCTCGCTCTCGATGATTTTTAAAAATTTGGATGGTGTTTTACCAACGCCGGGTGAGCTAAGCAGCGCTGATCAAGAAATTTTGTCACAACTTGATGGATTGTTGCCAGATGTGGCGCGTCAAATGGATCAGCAAAATTTGCACAAAGCGTTGGAGCTTATTTGGCAAGTTGTTGGTGAGGCCAATAAATATTTTGCGGGTCAAGAACCTTGGGCGTTGAGAAAAACAGATCCGCCGCGCATGGGCACGGTGCTTTATGTAACGGCTGAGATTATTCGTCAGGTGGCTATCTTGGCGCAGCCCTTTATCCCACTGGGAGCTGAGCAGTTGCTTGATTTGTTAGAACAACCAGCAGAGCGACGTGATTTTGCCGCGCTTGGCGATAGGGGACGTTTGAAATCAGGTTTGGTAATTGAGAAACCTGAGGCTGTGTTTCCGCGTTTAGAGATGAGCAAGGGGGAGGGGTGATGCTGGTTGATAGCCATTGTCATTTGGACTTTCCTGGTCTTTATGAAGATCTTGAAGGTGTCCGCGCGCGGGCACAAGATGTGGGCGTTGATATGATGGTGACGATCTCAACGCGGATCGCCCAGATGGATAAGATTTTAACGATTGTGAACACACATGACAATGTGTTTTGCTCTGTTGGGACACACCCGCACAATGCGAGCGAAGAAAAAGATTTAGGGGTTGGCGATATCTTGGCCCATTGTGATCACCCCAAAGTTGTGGCGATTGGCGAGGCGGGGCTTGATTATTTTTATGAGCATGGTGACCGGCTTGATCAAGCGAAAGGGTTTCGCGCTCATATTGAAGCGGCTCGGCAAACCCGTTTGCCGTTGGTTATTCATACACGCGATGCAGAAGACGATACGGCAAGCATATTAAAAGAAGAAATGACAAAGGGTGAATTTCCATTCCTGTTGCATTGCTTTACCGCGTCGCAAACTTTGGCGGAAATTGCTGTTGATCTGGGGGGGTATGTATCCTTTTCTGGTGTGCTGACTTTTAAAAAATCAGATGAATTGCGCGCGGTGGCCAAGGCTTTGCCACTTGATCGGTTGTTGGTTGAGACCGATGCCCCTTACTTGGCGCCGGTTCCCAAGCGAGGCAAACCAAATGAGCCTGCGTTTGTGGCCCATACAGCAGGTGTGTTGGCAGATGTGCGCGGTGTGAGTTTGGAAGAGATTGGGCGTGTGACAACAGATAATTTTTTGCGGTTGTTTTCCAAGGTTCCAGATTTTAGAACAGGGTCTTAAAGGTTTAGGAGGGGGTGAGTGATGCGATTTACGATTTTAGGCTCTGGCTCCTCAGGCGGCGTTCCCAGGATTGGGGATGATTGGGGGAACTGTGACCCCAACGAGCCTAAAAACCGTCGTCGTCGCAGTTCTTTTTTAATCGAAAAATCCGGGCCTGATGGTCTGAGCCGTGTGCTGGTGGATACGTCGCCGGATTTGCGCGCGCAATTGTTGGATTGCGGTGTCGATTGCCTTGATGGGGTGATTTATACCCATGATCATGCGGACCATACGCACGGAATTGATGATTTGCGGGTGGTTTACTTCAACACAAAACAACGTATCCCAGTTTATTTTGACAGTGTGACGAGTGCTTCAATGCGCCATAAATTTGCTTATTGTTTTGAGCAACCAGATGGTTCCAATTATGTGCCGATCTTGCGGGGCCAAGAGATTGAGTTTGGTAAGCGACTTGAGATTGATGGTGCTGGTGGTGCCATTGAGGTGGTGCCGTTTGAGCAATTGCATGGCAATGGGCACTCGCTAGGCTTGCGGTTTGGGTCTTTGGTTTATGCAACGGATGTGCATGCGTTTCCTAAAAGCTCACTTGTGCATCTAGAGGGGCTTGATGTGCTTATTCTTGATGCGTTGCGCTATAGCACGCACCCTTGTCATTTTAATGTTGAGCAAGCTCTTGAGGTGATTGAGCGCTTTGCTCCCAAACGGGCGATCTTAACTCACATGCATATTGATATGGATTATCAATCTTTGAAGGCCTCACTGCCAGCAGGTGTTGAACCAGCCTATGATGGGATGGTTATTGAGCTGGCCGACCTAACGACTTAAAATAAGACGTTAAACCGTTAGCTGGTCGCCATTGGCATAGTTATTTTCTAATAATTTTTCGATGATGTGCTGCGCTGTTGTGGTGGTGTTGGTAAGCGTTGATTGGTCTTCACCTGGATAGGCTTTGCGGCGCAGGGCTGTTCCCATTGGGGCTGGGTTTATTGTGATGGCTTTGACATTGGTTTCATGGATCTCTTTGGCATAAGAGCTAACCAAGCTTTCTAGTGCGGCTTTGGATGCTGAATATGGTCCCCAATAGGCAGCTGAGCGGTTGTCTTCATTGTTATCTGTGATGAACAAGGCTGTGGCCGTTTCAGCTTGGCGTAATAGAGGGTCGAGGGTTCTAATCAATGCAAAATTAGCTGTTAGGTTGGTGGTTAAAATTTTGCTCCACTCTTGAGTGTTGGTATGGGTGACGGGAGATAGGGCGCCTAAATAGGCCGCGTTGGCGATAAAGAAATCAAGCTTATTGAAACGTGGGAATAAAGTTGGACCTAAAGCGTCTATGGTTTCAATATCAATTAAATCAAGGGGGGTCAGGGTGCACTGACCACCTAATGATTTTATCTGATCATCAAGGTCTTCTAAAGCGCCCACTGTGCGGCCAAGCGCAATGATGTGAGCGCCTTGTTTGGCTAAGCTTAGTGCCAGTTGTTGGCCTAAGCCGCGGGTGGCTCCAGTGATTAAGACCGTTTTGTTTTCAAATGTTTGTTGCACGCTTTTCTCCTCATCGTGAGGTGATGACTTATCAAACCTGAGCGCTTTGCGCAAAATAAAAAACCGAGGGACCATGTCTCTCGGTTTTATTATATTGGTTTTATTGTTTGTAGCTATTGGCTTGGCACTGTTTCTGGAACAGGCTCTTTTGCCGTCTCAGGTGAGTTTTCCATCATGTCTTTGGTTTTTTCCATCGCTTTACCGCCCAGCTCTTTGGCTTTTTCATAGGCGCTTTTGGTTGCTTCTTTCGCCTTTTCATAGGTGGGTTTTGCCGCTTCTATAGCTTCCTTGGTTTTTTCTTTCGCCTTTTCGTAGGTTGGTTTGGCGGCTTCTATGGCTTCTTTGGTTTTTTCTTTGGCCTTTTCATAAGTTGGTTTGGCCGCTTCCATCGCCTCTTTGGTTTTTTCCTTGGCTTTGGTCAAATAGGGACTGGAGGCTTTCTTTGCTTTTTCAGTTGCACTGACCAAGCCTTCAACGCTTTTGGCAGAGACGGCTTTTGTACTGGTCCATAATTTTGAAAACCAACCCTTAGTTGGGCGCAATTTATCAACAGGTGTTGTTTGGAGAGCGCTTATGGCTTTGTTATGATCAGCTTTGAGGGCATCATCAGTGACCCGTTGTGGATTGCCAGTAAATAAGACAATTGGGGTGCAGGCGGTGATTACTTTTTTGCCTGATGAGAGCCATTTAGGATTGGCGACATCTGTTTCTTGAGCTGAGTAAACTTTGCGGCCATTGGTGGCTTGTGCCATGATCTCTTGGGAAATGACGGGTACAAAGTGTCCCCCATTTTTATTTACCAGTTGAAAAAATTCGTTTTCAGGATCGGGAAACTGGACAAAGAGGGTGACGTTATCTTCTTGAGCCAGAGCGCTTGTAATGGCGTCTTGTGTGTTGGGCGCATGAGACACATTGTTGGCTTTGCCTAGACCTTCTGGGTCAATTTTTTGTAGATATTTAAACGTGCCAGCGTGACCTGAGTTTTCAGGCGGAAGGATGAAATTCATGTAAGGGGCACTAGCGACAATATCACCATAGCTTTTCATCAATTTATTTTTGGTCACTAGAAATAAGCATTCTTGGCCAATATCATCTCTGATGGGGGTGAAGGGGTGTTGTTTTTCTTTATTTGAATGGCGATGAGAAAAGATATCATATTGCGCCAAGCCAAAATGTGTTGGATTTTCTAAGACAAGATCAAGATTGTTAAGCGATCCGTTTGATGTTTTGCACTCAACGGGAATTTTCTTCTCTGTTAAGCCGCTTTTGATCGTTGGGCAAAATTCATTGTAATAAGCCCCTGAATTTTCACCTGTGTGCAACTCAAGTGCGCTGGCTTGGCCTGTTAGATTGCCGATTAAGAGTGTGCAAGACACACCGAGCATTGCTGCCACTTTGTTGGTTTTCATTGTGAATTCCTCACTTTAAGTTCTTTGGTTCATATAGGTGCGCACGTGCTTATGTGTGTGCTTATTTGTGTGAGATTTTGCTGCCACTCTTGGAGTTGGCGAGCGCCGAATAGCCCCACATTGCTCATTTAGATATAGGTATTGTTTTGAACGTTAAAAGGGGAGTAACGGAGGAAAAGGGCTGAATTTAGACAGTTTTCAAGCCTGTAATTGCGACAAATCAGAGCACTTCAGATAAAAGCGAAAGCCGTGGTTCTTCTTCACTTGTTTTATCGCTCAATGAGGTTGGATATTCGCCAGTAAAGCAATGATCTGTATATTGTGGATGATCATTGTTTCTCTCTTCATGGCCCATGGCGCGGTAAATGCCATCGACAGAAATGAAGGCAAGGCTTTCAGCGCCCATAAATTTGCGCATGGCTTCAACATCATATTTGGCTGCGAGTAGGTTTTCTTGATCAGGGGTGTCGATGCCATAATAATCTGGATGGGTGATGGGCGGGCTTGATATGCGCATGTGCACTTGGCGTGCGCCCGCTTCATACATCATGGAGACAAGTTTAACAGACGTTGTGCCGCGCACGATGCTGTCATCTATTAGCACAACACTCTTGCCCTCAACCATTGAGCGGTTGGCGGAATGTTTAAGTTTGACGCCCAATTGGCGAATGCGTTGCTCTGGTTCAATAAAGGTGCGGCCAACATAATGGTTGCGAATGATGCCAAGTTCAAAGGGAATGCCTGATTTTTGCGCATAGCCAATGGCGGCTGGGACGCCAGAATCTGGGATTGGAATGATGACATCAGCGTCGGCTGGGGCCTCAATGGCCAATTGTTCACCCATTTTTTTGCGCACTTCATAAACGCTTTTGCCGTTTGCGATGCTGTCTGGGCGGGCAAAATAAATATATTCAAAGATACAAGGGCGCGGTGCTTGTTTTTGATAGGGATGATAGCTTTCAATGCCATTTTCCGTAATTACAACGATTTCTCCGTTTTCAATTTCACGGACAAATTCAGCGCCGACAATGTCAAAAGCACAGGTCTCTGATGCTAGGACCCAACTGTCTCCTAAGCGGCCAAGAAGTAGCGGGCGAATGCCTAGTGGGTCGCGCACACCAACGAGCTTTTTGTTGGTCAGGCAGGTGAAGGCAAAGGCCCCTTCAATTTGCAAAACGGCTTCTGTAAATCGTTCTATGAATTTGCGTTTTTTACTGCGCGCTAATAAGTGTAAGAGCACTTCGGTGTCACTGGTTGATTGAAAGATCGCACCATCTTCAACAAGGTCTCTGCGCAAGGTTATGGCATTGGTTAGATTGCCATTGTGGCAGATGGCAAAGCCGCCGCGTGAGTGTTCAGCAAATAAAGGTTGGACATTGCGCATGGCCGTGTCACCGCTGGTTGAATAGCGAACATGGCCAACCGCGCTGGTGCCAGAGAGGCGTTCAATGATATTGCGTTTGTTAAAACTATCACCCACTAGTCCTAAACGGCGCTCTGCTTGAAATTGGTTGCCATCAAAAGAAACGATGCCGGCAGCTTCTTGGCCGCGATGTTGGAGGGCATGAAGCCCTAAAGCGGTAAGGGCGGCGGCATCTTGATGACCAAAAATACCAAAAACACCACATTCTTCCTTGAGACGATCGGGACCGTTTACGGCGTGAACATAGGGGTTTGGTTTTGCTAAGAGCGCTTTGAATTTTGGAGTGTTGTGCATCGTTCTCTTTGTCAAAATTGTTCTCTTTGTCAAATAGGGGGCCGGTAACAAGCCAATAGACTTAAATTTATAGTGATGATTTAGAAAATCAAAGAACTGGTGTTTTAATCGTTTGCTGGTTCGTTTCACTTATTCATAGAGTGCAATTTCAAAAATTAGGTGGCGTATTTACGTTTTCACCACTTTTATTTGTATTGTGCGGTTTTCATATTGAAAACTTTGTTGTTCAGGTGCCGGGTCTGATGCTGGATCTTTTTCAGGTAGTTTGATTTGATCTGGCATCACTTTTTTCATGACAGATATAATATAGTTACCTGTATCTTTAATGTAAGGTAATGATTGAGATTGAGTGACCCAGTAGGGGTGTTTTTCCTCATCTTGCTCAAGAAAAGAGCCAAAGAAATATAAAATCACGACCAGAATAAAGCCGCGCAAAAGACCAAAAACAAAACCTAGGGTGCGATCCAGAGCGCCAATGCGGCTATCTAGAATAGAGTCTGAAAAACGGGCGGTGATAAAATGCACCAAAATAAGTACCAAAACAAAAATACCTAAGGCACAAAGTATTAAAGCAATGGTTTTGTCGAGCCCTAGGCTGAGGGCAACATCATTGGCTAAATAGTGGTATTTTAGAGAAAAGACGACAGAGGCCAGCGCGGCTAATGCCCATGATACGATGGATAGGACTTCTCTGGTGAGACCTCTATACATTGCCAGCATACCGGAAATGAGAGCGATCACTAAGAGCAGTGCATCAAGATATGTTAAAGGCCCGAGCATAGGGTTTCCTTTATCGTGGTTATGTCCTTGGTAAACTAGATCTCTTAAATTTGGTCAAATAAATGATCTTGTTGACACTTTACGTCTCATTTAATGTTCAAAGATGAGGCGTTAAATAGGACTATTACCCGCTAATATTAAAGATGTAGCCAATTTTGTTGAACTTTGCCAGGGTTGATCTCATTTGGTGGTTAAAATCATCCTTAATCCTCTTGTTTTTGGTTTTACCTCTGTATTTGACTAGGTGGAAATGATTTTTACAATTTGGGACAAATGCGTGATGGGATGACACCTAATTGTCACATTCGTGTTTTCTGAGGTGTTTGCAGGTAGATAGCAGTCTGCAAAGCCTAGTTTTTCCGCTTCTCTTGTGCGCTGATCGACATGGCTGACCCGCCTGATGCCGCCAGAAAGGCTCACTTCGCCAAAAAAGACACTCTCGTCTGGTAGAACATTGCCCGTAAAGGCTGATATTAACGCGGCGGCGGCGGCCATATCTGTGGCTGGCTCGTTAATTTTTATGCCGCCAGCGATGTTGAGATAAACATCATGTTTGCCAAGTACAATGCCGCATCTGGCTTCTAGTACAGCCAGGAGCATGTTTAAGCGCCCGGTGTCCCAGCCGATGACGGCGCGGCGCGGCGTGCCGAAGGGGGAGGGGGCGACAAGGGCTTGAATTTCAACCAATACTGGGCGGGTGCCTTCTATGCCAGCAAAGACGCAGGTACCAGGGCCCTTTTCATTGCGGTTGCTTAAGAACAGCGCGGATGGGTTTGTGACTTCTTTTAAACCGCTTTCGCGCATTTCAAAAACGCCGATTTCGTCTGTTGGGCCAAATCTATTTTTTTGGGCGCGTAGGATGCGAAATTGCGCGCCGCGTTCGCCTTCAAAATAAAGCACTGTATCGACCATATGTTCGATAACTTTTGGGCCCGCGATCGCGCCATCTTTGGTGACATGGCCGACAAACACAACACAGCAATTGGTTTTTTTGGCTTGGCGAATGAGGGCGTGGGTGGTGGCGCGCAATTGGGTCACTGTGCCAGGTGCTGCTTCTACGGTTTGGGTCCATAAGGTTTGGATGGAATCGATGATGCAAAGAGAGGGGGCTTTACCGGTGCGGATGGTGGCGAGAATGGCCTCAAGATTGGTTTCGGCGGCCAGTTCCACGGGGGCTTTTTTAACGCCAAGGCGGTTTGCGCGTAATCGCACTTGGGCGGTGGCTTCTTCGCCTGAGAAATATAAAACGCGCTGGCCTTTGTTGGCTACATTAGCGGCTAGTTGGGTTAGAAGCGTGGACTTGCCAATGCCTGGGTCGCCGCCAACTAAGATGGCGGAGCCTGGTACAAGCCCGCCGCCGGTGACCAAATCAAGTTCGCCAAAGCCAGTGTCATAGCGCGCTATAATTTGGTCTTGGCCATCAAAGGTCTCTAGCTCTAAGCTGGATTGCGCACGGCTAGAGGCTTTTTTCTGGCCTGTGACCGCAATGGGTTCAGCGCGTTCTTCAATGATGGTGTTCCATTCATTGCACGCGCCGCATTTGCCAGCCCATTGGTTGGTGACATTGCCGCAATTTTGACAGCTGTAGGTTGCTTTGCTAGCCATGCCTGTTTCTTTGCATGAGTGTGTCTCTTTTAATAACTAGCCTACCTGGTCTATAAGATTGCGTTCTATTCATAGCGATAAGGCATGCGATCTTCTTCGGCCAGATCAGAAAAACGGGTGAAGTTGCCATTAAAGGCCAAGGGCACTGTGCCGGTTGGGCCGTGGCGCTGTTTGCCAACGATCACTTCGGCTCTGCCTTGTACTTGTTCCATTTCATCTTGCCATTTGACGGTGGCTTCGACATCGCTTTCTGATGGTTGGCGGCGTGAGACATAATATTCTTCGCGGTAAACGAACATGACCACATCGGCATCTTGCTCAATTGAGCCTGATTCGCGCAAATCTGAGAGTTGCGGGCGTTTGTCATCGCGGTTTTCAACTTGGCGTGAAAGCTGGGAGAGGGCGATGACGGGTACATTCAGTTCTTTCGCCAGAGCTTTGAGACCTGTGGTGATTTCAGAGACCTCTTGTACACGGCCCTCGCCGGTGCGTTTTGAGCCTGAGAGCAATTGCAAATAGTCGACAATAATGACGCCCAGATTTTTTTGCCGTTTGAGCTTTCTGGCGCGTGCGGCCAGTTGGGCGATGGAGATGCCGCCAGTTGGGTCAATGAATAAAGGCGTGTCGCTTAGTTTTTGTGATGTTTCCACCAATTTGCGAAAATCAGTTTCGTCAATCATACCGCGGCGGATTTTTTCGGATGGGATCTCTGCTTGTTCGGAAATGATCCGGGTGGCCAATTGTTCCGCTGACATCTCTAGGGAGAAAAAGGCGACAACCGCGCCATCGGTGGTTTTGTCAGTTCCATCTGTTTGAGGCTCAGTGTGGTGAGCGTTGGCGATGTTAAAAGCTATGTTGGTGGCAAGCGCGGTTTTGCCCATTGAGGGGCGCCCAGCTAGAATGATCAGATCTGACTTTTGCAGCCCCCCCATTTTTTTGTCTAGTTCGTTTAGGCCTGTAGAGACACCAGAGAGGCCACCATCGCGCAGATAGGCGTTGTTGGCCATTTCAATCGCGTCAGTGATGGCATCTTTAAAGGAACAAAAGCCGGCGCCATATTTGCCTTGTTCGGCTAAAGAATAAAGTTGTTGCTCTGTTTGAGAGATTTGTTCTTCTGGCGGTTGATCCACTTCGCTTTCATAAGCGGTGTTGACCATCTCTTCACCAATGGTGATTAAGGAGCGACGGACCTGCAGATCATATATGGTTTTGCCATAATCAAGCACATTGATGATGGAGGTCGCATTGGCAGCCAGGCGCCCTAGATATTGGGGAACCGTGAGCTCGCCAATGGGGTCTTCATTGTCAAAATAGGTTTTTAGCGTAACCGGCGTTGCTTGTTTGCCTGTTTGGATGAGGCGCAAGGCTGTATCAAAGATGCGCGCGTGTAGCGGATCAAAGAAATGTTCTTGTGTTAAAAAGCTTGATACCCGGTCTGCAGCCTCATTGTTAATGAGAATTGCGCCCAAAAGCTCTTGCTCGGCTTGAATGTTATGAGGTGCCATCCGGAAGGGAAGGGCCTCTATTTCAGTTTTCACATCTGGGCTTTGCGCAAAAGATGTGTCTTGAAATTTTTTTGTGTTTGTTTCTTGCATGAGGCGACATTAGTTGATTCTAAAAAAAGCTGTAGGGGGGCGGGCAGCTCTGTCCACCAAATCCACAGGAAGAAAATTTATTTTTTTATTTTGCTTGCCCTATATTTTGAGGTTTTAAGATTTGCACTGACTAAACGGTATTATATTGCCTGATTTTTGAAATTATCTTGGATGGATTTTATTGTTTAATGAAACGTCCAAAGGCACGTGGTCCATCTCCTGTTTCTACTTCCTTGATGACTTTTAAAGTTTTGGCATCAATAACTTGTAAAACATTCGAAAACCAGCACGCAACGTAGACAAACTCTTCATTTGGGCCCGTTGCGATGCCTTCTGGGTATTCACCGACATCTATTTTACCTAAAGGTTTGTGGGTTTTTTCGTCTATCACGCTGACGGTTTCACTATATTGATCCGTGATGAAGACTTTACCCTGGGCCAGTGCAATGGCATAGGGGCGGTTGCCAACAGGTAACGTTGCGCTGTTCTTTTGGGTGGTTAGGTCAATGACCGAGATATCATTGCTTTTTACGTTGGCGGTATAGGCGTGGGTGCCAGCTTTGTTGATGGTTATGCCAAAGGGGCGTTTGCCAACGGGAATGGTTTTTATGACCTTGTGCGCGTTTGTGTCGATTATGGAAACTTGATTGTGGTCACGGTCGGCCGATAATAGCCAATTGCCATCTGGGGTGAGATCAAGGCCTGATGGTGAGTGTCCAACGGGGATTTCATGGGTAATGGTTGCTTTTGCTAGGTCAATGACAAAAACGCGGTGTTTGTACCAGTCAGCGACATAAAGGGTTTGGTCGTTGGGGTGGATGGCAATGCCTAAGGGCCCCCCTTTTAAAGGGATGCGTTTTTCAATTTGGTGGGTGTTGGTGTTTATTTGGGTGACATACTTGCCTTCTGGGCTGGTGACATAGGCCCAGTGCCCGTCTTTGCTGACGGCGATGCCGGCTGGTTTGCCGCCGATTTCAAGGTTTTTGATCCGCGTGAAGGTTGTTAGATCAATGATGCTAACGGTGTTAGCGTTTTGATTGGTTATATAGGCTTCTTGGGCGTATGAAGTTTTAACATCAGGCCAGAAAAGATATGAAATCGATATGATGGTTAGAATCAGGCTGGCGCGTAAGTTTCTGCCTGGTTTTGTTAATATGAGAGGCGATGGCATGTTGATCATGAACCAGATTCAAGCTTTTTCTTCAAAGCGCTCAGGCCAGCTTCATAGACAGAAGACATGGTTTCAACAGCGGCTTGATCATTTAATTCATCAGGAGGGTTATCAAAAGGATGGCCGCGCAAAAACCCGCCATCCCATGTGACAATTGATTTGCCATTTTTTGCTTGTTTAACGGTAATATAAGCGGAATAGTTGGTTACTGGTAGTACCTTCACATCTACATTGGTAATGCGATAGAAATAGCTCATCTTCTCAGCTGAATATTCCACGAGCAACTCATCAATTGTACCACCACCCTTTAAGGTAAGCACCCTTGTTGCATTAATGACATTGCCGCCTTTACCTTGCGTTTTCTCAACAGCAGGATGCCAGCTCATATCATCAAAATTACCTATAACGGCCCAAACTTTTTCAGGGGTTGCATTAATTTCAATGCTTATGGTCGCTTTTTGGCGGCTCGGGCCAAACATCGCTTTTGCTTGGCGACTGGCTGTTGGCTCAAAAAACGGGGCTAATGTAATGAAAAACATAGAAAATGCAAAAATTGCAATGACAGTTTTTTGCACTGCTTTTAACGAGAACTGCATTAATGGTTTCTCCTTACAAAAGATCTGTTTTGGTAAAGTAACCTACCCGTTTTATGGTAGCAATAAGTTTTGCGGGTCTTTTGGTCGACAAACAGGTTGTCATGTTCAATTTAACTCTAGGCGCGGTCAGATAATTTAAAACAGACCCCAAAAGTAAAAAAGTCAGTGCAACAAATAATATTGCACTGACTTTATGTGTTTTTCATATTTTAAAGGGTTTATGAACCGGATTCAATTTTTGTCTTGAGGGCTGCCAGTCCAGCTTCATAAACACCAGACATGGCTTTTACTGCCGCTTCATCATTTAGTTCAGCGGGTGGATCATTGT
Organism: Hyphomicrobiaceae bacterium; assembly: GCA_021775775.1. Lineage (GTDB taxonomy): Bacteria > Pseudomonadota > Alphaproteobacteria > Rhizobiales > HXMU1428-3 > HXMU1428-3. The sequence goes on along the minus strand of JAJFHF010000096.1, from coordinate 10,788 downwards.
TGGGGAACCCGCGATAAAATGCGCCTCTCCATTCAACAATGGATTTGCCACCTTCAGCTGGTTTGACCGTTATGTGAGATGAATAATTTGTAACGGGAAGCACTTTTACATCAACTTTTGTGATCCGATATGAATAGCTCATCTTTTCAGCTGAATATTTGTATAAAACTTCGTCAACTCTGGCGCCGCCTTTTAAGACTAGGACGCGGGTGGCATCAATTTCATTGCCGCCTTTACCTTCTGTTTTTTCAACGGCAGGGTGCCAGCTCATATCATTAAAATTTTGAACAACGGCCCAGACTTTTTCTGGGGGGGCGTTTATTTCAATGGTTTTGGTAATCTTTTGCCGGGTGGGACCGTGAGCGCTTGCTTGATCTGCACTATTAAAGATCGGCATATTGGGCGTGGTTGCGATAAAAGCCATTGCGAGTAAAAAGGCAACTGTGATTTTTTTTAGTGCCCTTAGTGTAAGTGGCATGTGTTTCTCCTCGTATGATGTTTTCTCTTTAAGATAGTTGTCGTCTCTTGTGGGGGCAAGTTTTTTCGTTTTATGACGTTGTTATGGAAAGATTTTAGCTATCAATTAAGTCTTTACTTTGCGTTGGCGCGTTGATTTTTTTGCCTGTTTTTTAGTTGCGGGTGTTTTTTTAGTGGCTGGTGCGCTCGGACGGGGGGCTTTTTTGGTGGTTTTGGTTTTAGCTATGGTTGGTTTTGCTATTGGTCTGCGCGCGAGCAAATCTTTTAAAAACTGGCCTGTATAACTTTTTTTGACCTTGGCAATGTCCTCTGGTGTGCCTTGGGCCACAATGGTACCGCCGCCATCGCCTCCTTCAGGGCCCAAATCAATGATCCAATCAGCCGTTTTGATCACCTCAAGATTGTGCTCAATAACGGTTACTGTGTTGCCTTGTTCGACAAGCTCATGGAGGACTTCTAGCAATTTAGCTACATCGTCAAAATGCAGACCGGTTGTGGGTTCATCTAAGATATAGAGCGTGCGCCCGGTGGCGCGTTTTGAGAGTTCTTTGGCTAGTTTCACGCGCTGGGCTTCACCGCCCGACAAGGTTGTGGCTTGTTGGCCAATCTTGATGTAGCTGAGGCCGACACGATTGAGTGTTTCTAATTTATCGCGCACGGCGGGGACGGCTTTGAAAAATACAACGCCTTCTTCTACGGTCATATCGAGAATGTCTGCGATGGATTTGTCTTTGAATTTCACCTCTAAGGTTTCGCGGTTATAGCGTTTGCCGTGGCACTGATCACAGGTGACATAAATATCGGGTAAAAAGTGCATTTCAATTTTAATGACGCCATCCCCTTGGCACGCTTCGCAGCGCCCACCCTTGACGTTAAAAGAAAAACGGCCAGGTTTATAGCCGCGTGCTTTTGCTTCTGGCAGAGCGGAAAACCAATCGCGGATATGAGTGAAGGCCCCTGTGTAGGTGGCAGGGTTGGAGCGCGGTGTACGCCCAATGGGGGATTGATCTATGTCGATGATTTTGTCGAGTTGCTCTAGGCCCTCAATGCGATCATGCTCACCAGGGATGTGGCGTGCGTTGTTTAATTTGCGTGCGGTGGCCTTGTAGAGTGTGTCGATGAGCAGGGTTGATTTACCCCCGCCGGAGACACCGGTGACACAGGTGAAAAGACCCATTGGCAGGCTGGCAGTGACGTTTTTGAGATTGTTTTCGCGTGCGCCGACGACTGTGATTTGGCGGTCTGGATCGGGTTGTCTGCGGTTGTTGGGGGGGCTGATAAATTTGGCCCCTGTTAGATATTGCCCGGTGATGCTTTTTGTGCTGGCCATGATTTTTTTGGGTGTGCCATGGGCGACAATCTCGCCGCCATGCACGCCAGCTTTGGGGCCGATGTCGACCACATAATCGGCATGGAGGATGGCGTCTTCATCATGCTCGACCACAATCACTGTGTTGCCTAAATCGCGTAGATTTTTCAAGGTTTCTAGCAGCCTTGCATTGTCGCGTTGATGGAGGCCTATGGAGGGTTCATCTAGTACATAAAGCACACCGGTGAGGCCTGAGCCAATTTGAGAGGCCAGGCGAATACGCTGGCTTTCGCCGCCTGATAGCGTGCCAGAATTGCGTGACAGACATAGATAATCGAGGCCGACATCGTTTAAAAATGAGATCCGTTCATTGATTTCTTTTAAGATGCGGGCCGCGATTTCTAATTGTTTTTTTGTTAAATGTTTTGGTAGGTTGTTTGCCCACACCAGCGCCTCTTTGATGGACATATGGGCGATGTCGCCAATGTGTTGATCGTTAATTTTGACGGCGAGAGCTTGGGGTTTGAGGCGAGCGCCGCCGCAATGTAGACAAGGCTGGGCTGATTGGTAACGGGCCAGTTCTTCACGCACCCAATTGGATTCCGTTTCGCGCCAGCGTCTATCGATGTTGTTGATGACACCTTCAAATGGTTTTTTGGTTTTAAAACTACGTTCGCCTTCTTCATACCGGAACGAGATTTCTTCATCGCCTGAGCCATAAAGGATAACATCTTGCACTTTTTTGGGTAGTTTTTCCCATGAGCTGTTAAGGCGCGCTTTGTAGTGGGTGCAGATGGCTTGAAGGGTTTGGGCATAATAGGGAGAGGTGCTGCCGGTTTTGGCCCAGGGCTGGATGGCGCCGTCTTCTAAGCTTAGTTTTGGATTGGGAATGACCAGTTCGGCTTCAAATTTAAGTTGGGTGCCTAGGCCATCACATTTGGGGCACGCACCGAAGGGGTTGTTAAAGGAAAATAGGCGCGGCTCTATCTCTTCAATGGTGAAGCCAGAGACGGGGCAGGCAAAGTTGGCTGAGAAGACCAGGCGTTCAGCCTCTTTGGCTCCTTTTTTAAGATCTGCCATTTCTAGGAAGGCCAGACCATCGGCGAGTTCTAAAGCGGTTTCTAGACTGTCAGCCAGGCGCGCGCTCAGATCAGGGCGCACAATGATCCGGTCAACGACAACGTCGATGTCGTGTTTGTATTTTTTATCAAGGGTGGGAGTTTCAGTTAGTTCGTAAAAAGTGCCATCAATTTTAACGCGCTGAAAGCCGCGCTTCATGAGATCGGCGAGCTCCTTTTTATATTCCCCTTTGCGACCGCGGGCGATGGGGGCTAATAGATAGGCGCGGGTGCCTTCTTCTAACTCCATGATTTGATCAACCATTTGGGACACGGTTTGGCTGGAGATCGGCAGGCCAGTGGTGGGTGAATAGGGGATGCCGACACGGGCAAATAACAGCCGTAGATAATCATAAATTTCCGTGACAGTGCCAACGGTGGAGCGTGGGTTTTTAGAGGTGGTCTTTTGTTCGATGGAAATGGCTGGCGACAGACCTTCAATGGCGTCGACATCTGGCTTTTGCATCATTTCTAGAAATTGGCGCGCATAGGCTGATAGGCTTTCTACATAGCGGCGCTGGCCTTCGGCATAGATGGTGTCAAAAGCAAGAGATGATTTGCCCGAACCTGAGGGGCCGGTGAAAACGATGAGTTTTTCGCGTGGGAGCTCGATTGATACGTTTTTTAGATTGTGCTCGCGCGCGCCGCGCACTGTAATGTTTTTGGCCACTTTGCCTTGATCCTTTGTTTGATCTTTAGAACTTGATCAACAAGCATTGGAAATTTTTTAATGTTAAGGACCTTATTTACGGAATATTCAAGTCGCTTTAAAGAGTGGGTGCTAAAATTAAATGATTTTCTTGTGAAATTCATGGTTAAAGTCAGTTATTGGGTGAATAGCGTTTCCTAAAATACACACTTGGCATAAGAAATGGCTGTATCGTGTAAGACAATGAGGCCAGGTTGTTCTCTTTCTGGTTGGCATCAGATAGGGTGCGTGTAGAGTTTTGGTTGTGTGGAGTATTGTTTTGTGGAATCACATTCGAATGAATATGTCGCTAAAGGTGCTTTGGCGGATGAGACCCTAAGGGGAACAGCGCGTTCGTTGTTAACTTCTGTTAATGAGGCCAGTGTTGCAGCGCGCAATGGGTGGTTATTCTTTTTGGCTTTGGTTGCGTATTTTTTTATAGCAGCGGCCAGTGTTTCACATAAAGACTTATTGTTGAATGCCCCCGTCATATTGCCATTTCTTGGGATTGCTCTTCGGCTTGATAGTTTCTTTCTGTTTGCGCCGATGGTGTTGTTGTTTGTTCATTTTGGATTGTTGGTGCAGCATGTGCTGCTTTCGGGCAAGATTTTAGAGCTTGATACCATCATGACTGAAGATGAGGCTTGGCGGGGGAAACGAATGCATCCTTTGCGCCTTGAATTGCATAGTTACTTTTATACACAAGCTTTAGCTGGGGCGAACCGGAGCGCCGTATTTGCTACTTTTTTGCACGGTATGGTTTGGTTGTCTTTGGTGTTGTTGCCGGTGTTTCTCATTCTTTATTTTCAGATTACATTTTTGCCCTATCACGCAGAAGGAATTACGTGGGCGCACCGGATTTATTTGTTGGTTGAAATTATTATTCTCATTGGCGTGGGGATATTTTTAAGAAAACCGAACGCTAATTTTTGGCAAGCCTTGTGGCGTACCAGTGCTCAACATTCAGCAAATTTCTTTGTTACCATCGCTTTGGTTTGTCTTGCCTTGTTCTTTTCAATTTGCGTGGTCACTTTTCCGGGTGAATGGATTGATCGAAAGCTTTCAAAGTTTTCTAATTTCTCAATTTCTTCTGATAAATCTATTAAGACGGCGGATGGAAAAGTTGTTGCTAGGGTGTTTGCGCCAACGGGGTATTTTTTCGCTGATACGGGTTATACGGTAGATGAATTTAAAGGCTTGTTTCACCGTAACCTCATTGTGGTTGATGAGGATTTGGTCACTGATGAGCAAAGTGCTTCAGATGATGTTACGATTTCTTTGCGCGGGCGTAATTTGCGATTTGCTAATCTTAGTCGCTCTGATCTTCGAAAAGCGGATTTTACAAATACGCTGCTTGAAGATGCCAAATTGAATGGGACCATTTTGCGCCAAGCAAAATTTGGCTGTCGGGAATTACAAGAAGAGACCATTACTGATGCTAAGTTTGAGGATTATCAAGCGCGTGGGTGTGCGATGTTGGCTGGCGCTAATTTTTCTTCTGCTGATTTAACAATGGCTGACTTTCGGTCAACATATTCTGATAGAACCAATTTTAATAATGCCATAGTGAATGGCGCGCGGTTTGATTGGGCTATTTTATCACGTGCTTCGTTTGAATCAGCTAAGGGAGCTGGGACCTCTTTTATCAATGCATTTATACCAGAGGGTAATTTCTTTGGTGCTCAAATGCAGGGCGCTGATTTTTCAGGCGCTGTTGCTCTGGCTAGCAATTTTGGCAATGCTAATTTGCAAGGCACCATCTTTTCACTGGCCCATCTGCAAGCTGTTAGTTTTGAAACGGCACAGCTGAATGTGGCTGATTTGACCTTGGCGGACCTATGGGGCACCAATTTTACAGATGCTGAAGTGGGCGGTGCTGATTTTTCTTCTGCAGAAATTTGGGAGACGACCCCGCCTAATATTGAAGATTCTACAAAGATTTATTTTGCTAATGTTGAGATTGCTGCTCCTTCTGAAGGGCAAATTAATGACCTAGAAAAAGCACTTAAATGGAAGCTTGATGCAAAAACCACTGAGAGGTTGAAATTTTTGCTCTCAGATAAGAGCACGCGAGCTTGGGCCCAATCTGATGATTATAAGGCTTTTAAACGATATCAATCTGTCTTTAAACAAACCGATGTTGAAGGGTTTAAAACCGCTTATACTAATTTTGTGGTGAACATTGCATGCCGGAATATTCGAGTGAGTAAGGAGACGACATCAGGTGTTATTACGCGTGTTGCAAAACCGAATTTCTCAGGTGATATTGAAAATTTGCTTAAAGAGATGCAAAAGCCAGAGTGCGCTGTGTTTGATTTAATTGATAAGTCTTTAAGTGATCGGTTGTTATCTGAAGTGCACCGGCGCCGGCGCGATGGGTTTTAAGGCGTCGTCTTTTTTTAATTGATAAATTTATGTGTTTTCTATCTTTGATTTGATTTGTAAATTTTTTACAAAAAAAACAGCGCTAAATCTTTAGCGCTGTTTTTCTTTTGAACTCTTGTTATCTCTTATAGAGGAATGTGTGTATCAAATATGATGCGGATCATGATCCAGATATAGGCGCCAACGATGGGATAAAAGGTAATGCCAAATCCAAGGGCTCTGGTGAATTTATCCCGGTGATAACCAACCCAAAAAATAATCCGGCCCACCATAAATAAGGAGGCCAGTAAAATTAGGCTGATGGCTTCTTCTTTTGGCATGTAATAGACAAGCGCTGCATGAACAGTAAAGAATAAAATAAGTTGCTCAATGGTGTTAGCAATATAGCGTTTGTTGATATCAGCTGGTGTGTCTGTTCTTAGTTTTTGGCCAATCACATTGCGTGGATCTAGGCGCTGAAACGCGATGGCTATGATGCCAAATAAGAGAGGTAGGGAGACAAAGACCATTGTGCGCATAAGAAAGGCAAGACGATCTGAATAGTCACCCCAAACTTCAGGTGTAAAACTTAAAGTATGTTTGCCAACGATAAACCAGGTGGCGCAAAATACGCCGGTAATGGCTGCAATTTGTAAAAACCGTTTTTGATCCCGGTGAAGGGGACGCCCTGGCCGAGAAAACCGAGCGAGACGTTCTTCCATTGTACGATTGTCTGTTGTTCTATTATTTGTGTAATTAGATTTCATGACGCATGTTACTTTTTACTGTTTTCACTATTAACTGAGTGATCTTATTCTATTTTATTGTTCTAATTCATTGTTCCATATCTGTTGAAGAAATGAAATATCGAGATAATAGCGTTGTTAACGGGGCCGCTTATTGTCTCACTTTGAGTGTAGGGTTATTGACTTGCAAGTGTAGGGCCAGTGTATTGCTCTTTTGTAGATTTTTAAATTTACCTAAACTTTTTAAGAACTTACAATGTTGATTGATTACATTGGGTAACGATTTATCAAAAACTGTCAAAGATTCCGTGAATGAAGAGGGCTAATTGTGCCAAGAAAGCCGCAGTTTGCGGCGTGAATGCAACAAATGCAAGAACATAATATGAACATTATGAGGTGCTTAGTGATGAATGATGGTCTCTGTTTTCTTGAGATTAGGGCTTTTTAATCTTGGCTGTTATGTTTTAGGCTAGGGGTTAAGGGTGCTGGGCCTTATGTTATTGTTTGTGGACAAGCTACATGCAAGCAGGGTTTTCATTGTTGAATTGGGTTAATGTGGCCTCAAATTGAGCAGTTATCGTGAGCATAGGCCTTTAGAATTAGGTGCCAAGCTCTTAATGATTATGAAGGAGTGGAACCATGGCGGGTTCAATAAATAAAGTGATTTTGGTGGGTAATCTTGGTGCTGACCCGGAAGTGCGCCGGATGCAGGATAATCGCCCGGTGGTTAATTTAAGCGTGGCCACCACGGACAGCTGGAAGGATAAGAATTCTGGTGAACGGCGCGAGAAAACGGAATGGCACCGGGTTGTGATTTTTAATGAAGGGCTTTGCCGTGTGGCCGAGAACTATCTTAAAAAGGGCGCTAAGGTTTATATTGAAGGCAGTTTACAAACGCGCAAATGGCAAGATAATGCTGGCGTGGATAAATATTCAACCGAGATTGTGCTGCAAGGGTTTAATGGAAACCTTACGATGTTGGATGGTCGCTCTGGTGGTGGGCAAAGTAATTACCAGTCAAATGATGCTGGTGGCGGGGCTCAAAATAATGAGCCACAATGGGGACAAGTGCCCGATCAAGGCTCAAATAACCAAGGCTCAAATAAGCAAGGATCTGGCGGCCAGAACTCTTTTGAAAAAGAGCTGGATGATGAGATTCCATTTTAGAGATTTGCTTGCAGACTAAATTTTATAAAGCAACGCTTTTGGATTTATAATTCAAATGCGTTGTTTTTTTTGTTTTGAGAGGAAAAGTTTCATGCGGGTTTTGGTGACGGGAGCTTATGGGTTTTTGGGGCGCGGGATTGTAGACGCGCTGTTGAGCTCTGGTCACAGTGTTATTGGGGCTGGGCGTGATTTGGAGCTGGGCCGCGCGTTGATCCCTCAGATAGAGTGGGTTTATACTGATTTTAATGATGATCTTGAGGCGGCGGTTTGGGAAGAACGGTTGGCTGGAATTGAGGGCGGGGTGCAAGCGATTGTTAATTGTGTGGGAATTTTGCAATCTGATTTGAGAGATAAATCAGCCTTGGTGCATTGTGATGGTGCGAAAGCGTTGTTTGAAGGGGCGCAGCGTGCTGGGGTGAGCAGACTTGTGCATGTATCTGCTACAACTTTGCAAGACGAAGATGAGGTTAGCGATGAGCCTTTGACCCACACGAATTATGGAGCGAGTAAATTAGCTGGGGAGGCGGCGCTTGCCCAAACGGATCTGAACTGGACCATTGTGCGTCCCGATCTGGTTTTAGGGGCTGGGTCAAATGGGGGGGCTTTGTTGATGCGGGCCATGGCGGGTTTGCCGTTTATCATCCCTGTGCCATCACCCGGCACACAAAAATTTCAACCCATTGCTTTGGATGATTTGGGCGCAGGGATTGTTCGTTTGCTTGAAGGGACTGACAATAAATATAAAGAAAAAACACTTTATGCTGTGGGACCTGAAGTGCTTGGCTTGGCTGAACTTATTGGGCGCTATCGGGCTTGGCTTGGGTTTTTGCCGGCTAAAGTTATAACCGTGCCGCGGTTATTGGTACGCGGTGCGTTGTTGGTGGGTGATTTTGTGGCTTTGTTTGGCAACCGCACCGCTTTGCGCTCAGCGTCGCTTGAGCAGATGGATCACTTTGTTGAGCATGACCCTAAACCCTTTGAAAAAGTGCTGGACTACCCTTTGCAGAGTATGGATGAGAGTTTGGCGCACCGCCCGGCAAGTTTTCCTGATCGGCAACATGCACGAACAGCTTTTGTGTGGCCGTTTTTGCAATGGGTGTTGGGGTTAAGCTGGATTTTTGTTGGGTTGAATTATTTTTATGTAAATTTTCAGTATGGATTAAATGTTCAGGCGGTAACCCCCTCACATAAACTTACAGACTTTATGATGATGGGTTCAATTGTTTTGGGTGGTTTGTTTCTTTCAAAAAAATGGATGCGGGTGGCTGGGTCTTTAAAAATCGGGTTTGCATTGTTGGGTGGGTTTCTGGCCTTGTTTTCCTTGACAGGTTGGGGGCAAGTTCCGCAATTTTTATTGGCGCTTCTCTTGCCGATCTTTGTGATTTTGTTGGTGATGGGGCTGAGTGAAAAAAGATGAGTTATTTATTGTTAAAATATGCGCATGTGTTGGGCAGTGCGATTTTGTTTGGGACGGGGCTTGGCATTGCGTTCTTTTTATTTTTTGCGGTGCGGACAAAAGATGTGGCTGGTATTGCGCATACGACGAAGTTGGTTGTTATGGCTGATTATATTTTTACGTTAAGTGCCGCTCTGCTTCAGCCGATAACTGGCAGTTTATTGGTGTGGCGCGGCGGCTATGATTTTTTTGATTTTTGGGTCATGGCAAGTTTGGGGCTGTATGTGTTTATTGGGCTGTGCTGGATCCCGGTGGTGTTTATGCAAATTGAGATGAGCCAGTTGGCGAATAGGGCCGCCTCTCAACAACAGGTGCTGCCTGCCCGGTTCCATACACTTTACCGGCGCTGGTTTCTTATGGGGTGGCCAGCATTTATTGCTATTCTGGCTATCTTTTGGCTTATGATTTCTAAGCCAGTTGCTTTTTCAATATTCTGATTGCGTTTTGTGCGCTGGCTTTTATAACTGCAACCTACACTTTTAACCCTCACCCACCCTTTGAGAGATTTATGGCCCCGCCGCGCTTAGCATTGCAAAATATTCACCTGTCTTTTGGGGGAGACCCTGTTTTATCGGGCGCTGATCTGTCTTTACATGAGCGTGACCGGCTGTGTCTTGTGGGGCGCAATGGGTCTGGTAAATCAAGTTTGTTAAAAATCGCTGCTGGTTTGTTAGAGCCAGATGAGGGGGAGCGGTTTTTACAACCAGGGACCAGTGTTCAATATTTAGAGCAAGAGCCTGATTTTTCTCAGTTTAAAACTGTGCAAGAATATGTTGTAAGCGCTCTGGGTGACGAAGCGGAAGCTTATAAGGTTGCGCCCTTTCTTGATGCGCTTGGGCTTGATGGGGGGCTTGATGTTAAAACTCTGTCTGGCGGGGAGGCGCGCCGGGCCGCTTTAATACGGGCGATGGCACCTGAACCGGACATTTTGTTTCTCGATGAGCCAACCAATCATTTGGATTTACCTGCGATTGAATGGTTAGAAAAAGAGCTTGTACAATTGCGTTCTGCATTGGTGGTGATTAGCCACGATCGCCGGTTTTTGGAAAAGGTTTCTTCTAGCGTTTTGTGGCTTGATCGCGGGGTCTCTCGGTTGATGCAACAAGGGTTTGCAAAGTTTGAAGCTTGGCGCGATGAAGTGTTTGCGCAAGAGGAGCTTGATGCTCATAAACGGGATCGCAAAATAGCCAGAGAAGAACATTGGGTGCGCTATGGGGTGACGGCGCGCCGAAAACGTAATCAAAAGCGGCTTGGCGATTTATATGCCCTGCGCCAAGAGCGGCGTGACCATAAGGGACCACAAGGCACGGTGAGCATGGAGCGGGCTGAAAGCCGGACATCAGGTAAATTGGTGGTGGAGGCTGAAGGGCTTTGTAAATCATATGACGGGCGTGCGTTGGTAAAAGATTTGGACTTGCGATTGATGCGCGGTGATCGATTGGGCATTGTGGGACCCAATGGAG
>JAJFHF010000095.1 GCA_021775775.1 Hyphomicrobiaceae bacterium | reverse complement strand
CACTTATCAGATCTAGATTTAGCAGCTCTTGTTGCGAGCCGCATTTGTCACGATGTTGTTGGCCCCGTGGGCGCCATTTTCAATGGGCTTGAAGTTCTAGAAGATGATGATGATGAACAGGTCAAACAATATGCAATGGATGTGATAAGACGCAACACCAAAGCGGCCTGGGCTCGTCTTGAATTTGCCCGCCTCGCTTATGGGGCCGCTGGTTCGTCTGGCACTGAGATCCCAGTAAACAAGCTTCAAGAGCTCGGAAATGCCATTTTAGAAGAAAAACACAAAACAAGCTGGACATCTGAGCTGGATTTCTTGCCCAAAGGCTATGCCAAGTTACTCTTAAATCTACTGGTTGTATCTGTTGCAACAGTTCCAAGAGGGGGGCAAATAGACGTGGTTATATCTGGTGGTTTGGAGCGGCCAACTCTATCTTTAACCTCAAATGGAGATGGGGCAAGGTGTCCTGAGCGCGTACCCGCCATCTTAAAGGGGGAACATGAGGGCGAGATTGATGCTTTGGTCATTCAACCTTATTTTACCTATCGTCTTCTTGCCGACGATAAATTAACGATTGAGATCGAACCAACCAAGAATCAAGTGAAAATTACTGTTATTTAAAGGCATTCAACAAAAAATCGTAAAAAGATGTGCCGTTCACGTAAAACCTTTTAGTTAAATTTAACTCTTTCTCTTCAATATCAGGTTTATAGCATTGTGATTCTCACAAGCTGGGGCAGCAATGGCTGATTTTGGGGAAAAGGATTAGGCGATGGATGATCTCCTTAGCGAGTTTCTAACGGAAACCGCCGAAAGTTTAGACGTAGTTGACGTTGAACTAGTGAAATTTGAACAAGAACCGAACAATAGTGAGATTCTTGATAATATATTCCGGTTGGTTCACACCATTAAAGGAACATGTGGATTTTTGGGGCTTCCACGGCTTGAATCACTAGCTCATTCCGCGGAAAGCTTAATGGGCAAGTACCGTGATGGCGCAACGCCAACAGAAGACGGCGTATCTATTATTCTAGAGACGATTGATCGTTTAAAAGAAATTCTAGAACAACTAGAACAGCAAGGTGCTGAGCCAGACGGATCAGATGAGACATTGATCGCGCAACTAGATGCGATGTCGCAAGAAGCCATGGATGCTTTAAATGGCGTTAGCGCTGAACCTGAACCACAACCAAAACCTGAAAATGTATTAGAGAGAGACATAAAGCCAGGTGAAGTCTCCTTAGATGAATTAGAGGCGGCTTTCCAATCTGCACCTGGTCCTGAAGATGAGCTATCAGCTGCATCTCCCGAACCAACACCCGAGCCTGAACCAGAGCCAGTTTCTGTGCCTGAAGTGAGCGCTGCTCCGGTTAAAAAAGAACCCGTCGTTAAAAAAGAAGACGTCAAGGCCAAAGAAGGCGGAGCTGTAAAAGCACAAACCATTCGTGTGAATGTCGAAACCCTTGAAGAACTCATGACAATGGTTTCTGAATTGGTGCTAACACGTAACCAACTATTAGAAATGGTGCGGCGCTTAGATGACAGTGAATTTAAAGTGCCATTGCAAAGGCTTTCAAACGTTACAGCTGAGTTGCAACAAGGGGTTATGCAAACCCGTATGCAACCAATTGGCAATGCTTGGCAAAAATTGCCACGAATTGTTCGTGATCTATCAAAAGAATTAGACAAACAGATTAACTTGGAAATGATCGGCGCTGAAACAGAGCTTGATCGTCAAGTCTTAGACCAAATTAAAGATCCTCTAACTCATATGGTTCGTAATTCAGGCGATCATGGTTTAGAGACAACCGCTGGCCGTTTGGCTGCCGATAAGCCTGAAGTTGGAAACATTACGCTCAGTGCCTATCACGAAGGCGGGCATATCATCATTAAAATTGCTGATGATGGGCAAGGCTTACCAACCGACAAAATTAAGGCCAAAGTCATTTCTAATGGCATTGCCACAGAAGCTGAATTAGAAGAAATGAGTGAAAATCAGATTCATAAACTGATTTTTCACGCAGGTCTATCAACAGCAGAAAAAGTAACAAACGTATCAGGCCGCGGTGTTGGTATGGATGTTGTCCGCACGAACATTGAGCTCATCGGTGGCACGATTGATTTAACATCCGTGGAAGGTGAGGGCACGACTTTCATCATCAAAATTCCACTGACTTTGGCCATCGTATCAGCCTTGATTGTCGAATCATCTGGTCAACGTTTTGCCATACCTCAACTCGCAGTTGTTGAGTTAGTGAAATCTCATGCCAAAGCAGAACACCGCATTGAAATGATTAATGACAGCCCTGTTTTAAGGTTACGAAACAAGCTGTTACCTGTAATCAGTATGAGTAGGTTGTTAGGTCAAGAAGATACCTGCAAAACAATTGATGGTGAAGAAGGTCAAATAGATCAAAACGTCTTTGTTGTTGTGGTCCAGGTTGGCGGTCAAACATTTGGTATTGTGGTTGATGCCGTCTTCCACACGGAAGAAATCGTCGTTAAGCCAATGTCCAATATGTTGCGTGATATCACACTCTTTTCAGGCAATACCATCTTAGGTGATGGTAGCGTCATATTGATTGTTGATCCAAACGGAATTGCTCAAGCTGTTGCGAATGAGCGCACGGGCCAAGATGTTCAACATGTTGATAAAGCTGAGGCATCTGATCTCATTCAAAATGATGAGAAAACGGCAATGTTAGTATTCCGTGCCGGTTCTGAAGATCTTAAAGCTGTACCATTGTCATTGGTAACAAGGCTTGAAGAGATTGAAGTTGAAAAAATTGAAAGATCAAACAACCGAGATCTTGTTCAATATCGCGGTAAGCTAATGCCGTTGTTATATATCGAAGATAATTTATCTCATAATGAAAGTGGCGTTCAGCCCATTTTGGTCTTTGCGGATGAAGCGCATTCTATGGGGCTGGTTGTCGACGAAATAGTTGACATCGTAGAAGACCGCCTCTCGATTGAAATATCTTCTGACAAAGCTGGTGTGGTTGGTTCCGCGGTTATTAAGGGACGGGCAACAGAGGTTATTGACGTGGGTTACTATTTGCCAAAAGCCTTTGATGACTGGTTGGAAAAACGAGATATTCCAAATCCTGTGAAGCGCGATTTGCAATTGCTCCTTGTCGATGACAGCGCATTTTTCCGCAATATGCTAGCACCGCTATTATCATCAGCTGGCTATAATGTCACCATGGTCGAAAGCGCCACAGACGCACTTAAACTAAAAGATGCAGGCGAGAGTTATGATGTCATTGTGTCTGATATTGAAATGCCAGAAATGGATGGAATCGCTTTTGCTGAACATTTGAAAGGCGATAGTACCTGGGGCAAAATTCCAATAATTGCACTATCTTCGCATACCAACCCAGATGTGATAGCGCGTGGTCGTGCCGCAGGGTTTACAGATTATGTGGCGAAATTTGATCGTGAAGGGCTCATTGAGTCAATTCGTGAATGCAAACCAATGAGTGAAGGTGAGGTAGCCGCATGAGTGAGGAAAAAAAGAAAAAAGGGCAAGAAGGTCCAACCAGTGAATTTGTAACAGTTGAAATAGCTGGTCAACTTTTTGGTTTACCGATCGCGCAGGTAGAAGATGTTTTTATGCCTGATGCAATAACAGAAGTGCCTCTTTCAAATCCTGAGGTTGCCGGTGTTTTAAACTTAAGAGGGCGTATAGTCACAGCGATTGATATGCGTAGACGTTTAGGACTAGGACCTCGTGAAGATGGCAACGTGGCTATGGCCGTTGGCATTGAATATAATCAAGAATCATATGGTTTAATCATCGATAAGGTCGGTGAAGTTTTAAGGCTTGGGCCCTCAACTTATGAGAAAAACCCAGCAAATCTTGACGTCAGGTGGAGTTCCATATCTGAAGGTGTGCATCGTCTTGAGGGACAATTGCTCATGTTATTAGATGTTGATCGCATTCTTGATGTAAATGGTGAAAGAGCAAACGCCGCATAATTTATTCTATGTAGCATAAAAATTTCAGGGCAATAAAGGATTATAAGCAATGAAGGAATGTCTGATAGTTGATGATTCCAGTGTTATTCGGAAAGTAGCACGCCGGATAATGGAAGAGGTCAAGTTTAATATTACGGAAGCAGAAGATGGCGCAAAAGCCTTAGAAGCTTGTCGTAAAAACTTGCCAGATTTAATTTTGCTTGATTGGAACATGCCAGTCATGGATGGTCTTGAATTTTTAACTGAATTAAGAAAAGAACCAAGCGGTGGCGAGCCAAAGGTTATTTTTTGTACCACTGAAAATGACATGGATCACATTACCCAAGCCATTTCAGCTGGGGCAAATGAATATATCATGAAGCCATTTGATAAAGAGATTATTTTATCAAAATTAAAAGAAGTCGGCTTAATCGAAGCTTAGAAGACCAAATTGAGAAAAAGCATGAGTGCTATACTTAAGAATGCCTCATCTGCTCAGCTTCAGCCGAGTTTAAAAGATGACAATAACATCAAGGTTATGATCGTTGATGATAGCGTTGTCGTTCGTGGTCTTGTCTCTAGGTGGGTTGAAGAAACACCAGGTATGCATTCTGTCGGCAAATTTTCTAATGGTTTAAAAGCTGTTGAAGGCGTCATAGAGGCTGATCCAGATATCATAGTTCTAGATATCGAAATGCCTGTAATGGATGGCTTAGAAGCTTTACCTAAAATATTAAAATTAGCGCCGAAGGTCAAAATTATCATGGCCTCAACTTTGACCCAACGCAATGCAGAAATAAGTCTAAATGCTCTCTCATTAGGGGCCGCAGACTATGTTCCCAAGCCTGTAAGCAACAGCGGTGTGACCACCTCAACAGCCTTCAAGCGAGATCTGATTGAAAAAATTCGGGCACTTGCCAAAAAATCAAAGTTTCAGCCAACAGCGCGAGTTCAGCAAGATACGCGCCCTGGCTCAAATACAGTTGGTGTTACCAAAGCTTCGGTCAAAGTTACCAATAGCAATCAAAACACATCAACATATAGCTTGAGATCTTTTTCAAAAGTACGTCCTCGTATCATTGTAATCGGCAGTTCAACAGGGGGGCCTCCAGCCGTCATGAAGGTGCTTGAAGAGTTAGTGGGAGTGAGTAAATATGTTCCGATTCTTATTGCTCAACATATGCCGTCAACATTTACAGGAATTTTTGCAAATCATATCGCCCGTAGCACTGGTATCGATACCCATGAAGGAATTGATGGTGAAGGTATTTCACCAGGAACGATCTATGTGGCACCTGGTGGCAAACATATGATCATTGAACGTGATGGTACAAAACCGATTATTCGTTTAACAGATGACGCAGAAGTTAATTTTTGCAAACCCGCTGTTGATCCATTATTTGATGCAGCCGCTACAGTTTACGGGGCGGCCACCCTTGCCACTGTCTTTACAGGTATGGGTGTAGATGGTGCGGCCGGCTCTGTAAAAATTGCAGATGCTGGCGGTAGCGTAATCGCACAAGATGAAGCCACAAGCGTTGTTTGGGGCATGCCTGGTGCGGCAGCAAAGTCGGGATCATGCAGCGCCATTCTGCCAGTAAACCAAATAGCAAAGCAATTAACACAGCTAATACAAGGCAATTCAAGATGACACCTAAAGATTTTAATGCGCTCCAAGAAATGCTAAAAACCTCTTCTGGCCTTGTTTTGACAGAAGATAAACAATATCTACTGGAATCCAGGCTAGCGCCGGTTGCAAAGAAACTAAAATATGACTCAGTTGATTTGCTGTTAGCAGATTGGACGCGCACAAAAGAAAAAACGTTGCAAAACCATATCATTGAAGCAATGACCATAAATGAATCATTCTTCTTTCGGGATAAAACCCCCTTTGATCATTTTGAAAACATCATGCTACCTAGCTTGATAAAAAATAAGAAAACAAAACATATCAGAATTTGGAGTGGTGCGGCCTCAACGGGACAAGAGGCCTATTCACTGTCTATGATTTTAAAAGAACAAGCACATCAGTTAGCAGGATGGCGTATTGAAATCATAGGAACAGACCTTTGCTCTGAAGCTTTAGAAAAGGCAAAGTCAGGGCTGTATAGCCAGTTTGAAGTTCAACGCGGCATGCCGGTAAAATATCTTGTTAAAAATTTCAAGCAAGTTGGTAGCATGTGGCAACTCGATTCTACTATACGATCTACTGTTCAATATCGTCAGTTTAATCTGATGAATAGTTTTGCGATTCTAGGTCGTTTTGATGTTATTTTCCTTCGTAACGTTTTGATTTATTTTGGCAAAGAGACCAAAGCTGACATTTTGAAACGAATGGAAAAACAAACAAATCCAGGTTGTTTCTTAGT
>JAJFHF010000094.1 GCA_021775775.1 Hyphomicrobiaceae bacterium | reverse complement strand
CTGGATTTCTCCAAACGCTCTTCTTATTTACGAAACAAGGGACTCGTCTTATTTCCGCCGGGCCGCCCCAAGGAAATAAGACTTGCGTGTTGAGCTTCACCCGAACGAGTTCGGGTGAAAGGCTACATGACTACATCATGCCGCCCATGCCGCCCATACCGCCCATTCCGCCCATGCCGCCCATATCAGGCATGCCGCCGCCGGCTGGGCCTTCTTCTCTAGGTGCATCAGCAACACCAGCTTCTGTAGTGACCATGAGGCCAGCAATAGAGGCTGCATCTTGAATGGCAGTGCGAACAACTTTAGCTGGGTCAATAATGCCTTTTTCAACTAAGTTGCCATATTCATCATTTTGAGCGTCATAGCCAAAAGTTTCAGTTTTCTTGTCCAAAACTTTACCTACAACGATAGAGCCTTCAACGCCTGAGTTTTCAGCGATTTGGCGAATAGGTGCTTGCAAAGCGCGGCGAACAATATTGATGCCAGCGTCTTGGTCAGGGTTGTCACCTTCAACAGTGATTTTGCTTGAAGCGCGTAGTAAGGCAACACCGCCGCCAGGGACGATACCAGCTTCAACAGCTGCGCGAGTTGCGTTCAAAGCATCATCAACGCGGTCTTTGCGCTCTTTCACTTCGATTTCTGTGGCACCGCCAACAGAGATCACAGCCACACCGCCAGCCAATTTGGCCAAACGCTCTTGTAGTTTTTCACGATCATATTCAGATGATGTTTCTTCGATTTGAGCGCGAATTTGAGCCACACGAGCTTCGATGTCTTTTTTCACGCCAACGCCATCGACGATTGTTGTATCGTCTTTGGTGATGTTTACACGTTTGGCAGTGCCAAGCATATCTAGTGTTACGTTTTCAAGCTTAATGCCAAGATCGTCAGAAATCATTTGACCACCTGTTAGCACTGAGATGTCTTGAAGCATTGCCTTGCGGCGATCGCCAAAACCTGGAGCTTTCACAGCAGAGACTTTTAAGCCACCGCGTAGTTTGTTAACAACCAAAGTTGCAAGAGCTTCACCGTCAATGTCTTCAGCGATGATAAGAAGTGGGCGCGATGATTGCACAACAGCTTCTAGAATTGGTAGCATGGCTTGCAGGCTAGACAATTTCTTTTCATAGATGAGGATGAATGGGTCATCTAATTCAGCAACCATTTTGTCAGCGTTGGTGATGAAATATGGTGACAAATAACCACGGTCAAACTGCATGCCTTCAACAACAGACAATTCGCTTTCTAGTGATTTGGCTTCTTCAACAGTGATAACACCTTCGTTGCCAACTTTTTGCATGGCTTCAGCGATCATGTTGCCGATCGCTGCTTCACCGTTTGCTGAGATGGTGCCGACTTGGGCGATCTCATCAGATGAGTTTACTTTTTTAGAGGCCTTATCAAGATATTCAACAACTTGCTTAACAGCTTTATCGATACCGCGTTTTAGATCCATTGGGTTCATGCCAGCGGCAACTGATTTTAAGCCTTCACGAACGATTGACTGAGCCAATACGGTCGCGGTTGTTGTGCCGTCACCAGCTACATCATTGGTTTTTGAAGCCACTTCGCGCACCATTTGGGCGCCCATGTTTTCAAACTTATCTTCAAGTTCAATTTCTTTTGCAACTGTTACACCATCTTTTGTGGTGCGCGGGGCACCAAAAGAGCGGTCGATAACAACATTGCGACCTTTTGGGCCCAATGTTACTTTTACAGCATTAGCAAGAACATCAACGCCGCGAAGCATTCTATCACGCGCGTCGGTTCCAAAGCGTACGTCTTTTGCAGACATGTGGTCTCTCCTAAAATTTATTAGAGATGATTAAAATTTACAGTTTGCGCACTTTTTAGTGTGCAAAGATCATTTGCGCCTGCTTTAAGAAAGCACGCCCATGATGTCGGATTCTTTCATGATCAATAGGTCATCGCCATCGATCTTGACTTCTGTGCCTGACCATTTGCCAAACAAGATTGTGTCACCAGCTTTAACGTCAAGCGGGGATACATCGCCATTGTCGTTTTTGATGCCATTGCCAACTGCTAGTACTTCACCAGTTTGAGGCTTTTCTTGAGCGCTATCTGGAATGATGATGCCGCCAGCGGTTTTTTGGTCTTCTTCAAGACGCTTAACCACCACCCGGTCATGAAGCGGACGAAATTTCATTGATAATTCTCCCGTATCAAAGGTTAATTGGTATAATCCATCATGGATCAGCCCAATCATAAGTTGTTTAAAAGTAGCGTGGATAGATTTATTAGCACTCACTATTGATGAGTGCTAATGCTGAGGAAGATGTAAAAGATATAGGACTTTGTGTCAAGAGCTATAGCCTATGGTTAATGAAAAAATAAGCCTGAGCCATGGTTATGGTTAGCGAATGGTTAAAATATACCAAGGGTGACTGTTTTGCTGGTGCCCATTTTGTCTGTTATTTGGGGGGTGGTTGGGAGGTATAACCAGACCAATCAACATTGCGGGTCATGTACATGAGGCCAGCTAGCATAAAGAATCCAGATATGGACCCGATGAGGAGCGCATAATCTTCAACTCTTAACAATAGATATAACAGTCCATAGATGGCCAAAAGGATGGTGCCAAGAAACAACCCTTTCTTTGGTTCTTTCAGAGCGCTAGCAGCGTAGAGCCCGATCAGCAAAGAGGTGGCAATTGAGGCTAGAGTGTAGGCGATTTCAAAGCCGACATGTTCTGCCAGGCCTAATAGCACAAGATAGAAAATGAGCAGGGCAAAGCCGACAAAGACATATTGGATCCAATGGACCGGGCGCCCGACATAAACTTCCATGATGAAAACCAATAAAAAGGCAGTGGCGATAAACGCGACGGCATATTTTAGGGCGCGTCCAACGAGATCATAAAAGCCAACGGGTTGGTAGAGCCTGACGCCGAATAGGTTTTTGGGCATTAAATTTGAGATTTTTGATGATAAACGTACCTGGCCTTGGCCGCGGGCGAGTTGGGGGACATGCCATTTGGCTGAAAAACCGGTGGCGCTTATGTCTCGCTTTTCAGGGAGGAAGTTGCCAATGAAACTTGGGTGGGGCCAATCTGATGTCATTGACACATGGGTTTCTGCGCCGGATGGTTCAAATTGTAAATGATTGGTGCCGTTCACAGGTAATTCAAATGCAAAGTCAAACCCAGATTTAATGGCGCTTTGGTCAATTTTTATATGAATGCCGGGTGTGGTTTGTGTTGGTAAGCCAACTCCGGCTTCAAACTGGCGCTTGAGTTCACCTAAGGTGACATCAGTGGTTTTTTTTATGGCCCGTACATCTGAAATTTGCATGGTAAGGACTGCGTCTTTCAATCGAACTTGATAGTTATCTCTTTTAAAATTTTCAAACAGGGATGGTTTGAATGAGCCTTTGTAATTTAGGGTGCTTTTGTAAACGGGGATTTTGTATATGCCGCGTTTGAGCTGGGTGGCTTTTACATCAGCTTTGATATCCAATTGATCGGGAAGGAAGATAGCTAGACGGCTTTCTTTGAAGGTGCTTTTGTTGCCTTGTCTGTCAATGCGCTGGGTTTCTCGCTCGAGGGGGACAACCAGATAGGGGCCAACAAAGTTTTGCTGTCGTCCCCATTTTCGGCCGACCTCTTGGGTGGCCTGGTGCGAGTAACGCTCGCGTTCATCCACCACCAGATAGACCAGCAAGAGTGGGATCATTAAGACAAGGGTTAGCACGCCTAGTACAATAAATTTAAAGGCGGGGGAGGCCATTAGTCTTGAGATTGTACTGGGTGCGGACATAGGGATTTCCTAAAACTTTGCGTGATCATTAAACATCGTTTTTTAAAAGTGGATTGTGGCTAAAATAGGCGTTGGGTGTTTTTATTTGCAGCGCCTATTTTATATAATTTGGATTGTTTGATTAATGAGAATTGTGCTTGTTTAATTCAAAATTAGAATTTCGGCGGTCATTGAGGGAAGGTGTTTGTAACACTCAATCTCAACTTGGCCTGCTTTAGATGCAATAAATTCAATGGTTTTTATTTCACCGCGTTTTACAGTGAATTTTTCATTGACCATTGTTCCTTCGACATGGATGGGGTGTGACATCCCTTGAATGCCAATAAAATGGAGCCGGACTTTATCGCCAGTTCTTACTATCATTTGAGATGGCATGAAGGTAAATGTGCGCATTTTCCAGGCCCCGTAGCTGTTTGGGTTTGTGAGCTGTATACCGCCGCCCGCTGGTACCTTTGTATCGGGAAAGTTTTCAGGGCTATGGCGATCATCACCATTTATATTGGCTTTGCCGTCGATATGTACGGTTTTAATATAAAACTCTTTGACCTTGTTACCATCTGCCCAGGCTATGTTTGGGGCAATGACAATAAGCAGGCATAAGCTAAAAGAAAAAGTCGTTATTCGAGAACAGATCATTTTTGTCTCCTTTGTTGAGTCAATGAATAAAGGAGAGACAAAAATGAGATGGAATTTATTCCAGTGATAAAAAATATATAATTTAGGGAATAAAAGATGGAGCACACTTGTCTATTCTATGTATTTTTAAAAATGTAGTGAAGAAAAAGGTGGTTTGAGTGACGGAACCAGACCCTTATGAAGCTTATAGACGTGATTTGATTGATAATCTGGACGGGGCCATGAATTTGGCTTGTTGGTTGTTGCGTAACAAGTCAGAGGCTGAAGACGCTGTTCAAAGTGCTTATGTTAAGGCGCTTCAAGCTTATGATAGCTATCGGGGTGGGAATGTTCGAGCCTGGTTTTTGAAAATTGTTAGAAATAATTGTATCACTCATATTCAAGTTGCTGCTCGTCAACGTAAAAACATTCATGATTTTAAAGAACTTACCGGTGTCTCAAGCGGGTACTTTGACTGCACCCAAATGAAAAATATTGAAATTGGCTATGATTTAAATAAAGCTATTTTGGCTCTTTCACCCAAATATAAAGAAGTGATTATCTTGCGCGAAATTGAAGGGCTAACCTATGCACAAATTGCTGATATTATAGGTGTTCCTTCTGGTACGGTTATGTCTAGGTTAGCACGCGCTCGGGCTGAGTTGCGCCGCGCTCTTACATGTAAAATTGAGGAGGTTAAAAATGGAGTGTGATGAATGCAAAGATCTCCTCACAGCTTATCTAGATGATGAACTAACAAGCCAGGAATATGCCATGGTGAGTGCTCATATTGAAATATGTTCGGCGTGTGAGCAAGTTTATGCGGAAGAATTTAGCCTGCATCAACATTGTCAACATTTGCCGCGACATACGGCTTCGCCCGATTTTATTGAACAGATCAAGGCGATCCCTTTGGAAGCTGACAAAAGATTTGTGCGCCAAGAAAATTCACTTTATTGGCTTTGGCGCTTGGTGAAAAATCCTTACTTAACGCATGCTTTTGTTGCTGTTGTTACCATCTTGGCAATGAATTCTTTGTTGACCTCTCATTATAAGGCTGATTGGCAACAACAAGAAGCTTATGGCGCGCATATTCGGGGTTTGATGAGCTCGCCGGGGGTGCAAATTCGTTCCTCTGATAAACACCAAATCGGGCCTTGGTTTGCGGGCAAATTAGATTTTGCTCCTAAGGTTCAAGATTTATCTGAGCAGGGGTTTGAGTTGATTGGCGCTCGAGCTGACTATATGCGTCAGCAAAAAGTGGCTGTTTTGATTTATAAACGGCGTCGGCATTTTATCTCGGTATTGATTGTGCCCCACTTTAAGGCGGGCATTAATCGGCCTATATCCAGTCGTCATAATGGCTATCACTATATCAATAAACAAAAGGGTGATTTTAGCTACAGTGTGATTTCAGACCTGAATATGGAAGAGTTAGAAACGTTTTCCAATTACTTGTAAATGATCATTGATCATATGATTTTTGTTTGGCGTCAATGTCTGGTAATCGCAGTACACGTTTGTGCTTTGGTAGTTTCATTTGTGCTTTGAGATAATTCAA
>JAJFHF010000093.1 GCA_021775775.1 Hyphomicrobiaceae bacterium | reverse complement strand
GGTGCAAGTCTTTTTAAATTCAGGCGGCGGGGCTGCTGGTTTTGAACGCATGCCCATCTTGTTGGCAGAGGGTGTGGCTGGTTTGACCGGGGCGGCTTGGCCAATTTTTGCGCCCTTTATTGGTGGACTTGGCGCTTTTGTCGCAGGCAGTAACACAGTCAGCAATATGATGTTCTCTTTGTTCCAATTTAATGTTGGCACCCGTATCGGCGCTGATCCCACTTGGATCGTGGCGCTGCAAGCGGTTGGCGGCGCTGCAGGGAATGTGATTTGCGTACATAACGTTGTGGCCGCCTCAGCAGTTGCAGGTATGATTGGGCGTGAAGGAGATGTGATTAGAAAAACCCTGCCCGTATTTGTCTATTATGCCTTGATGACCGGTGCGGTGGGCTATGGCATAATCTCAATGCATGGTCTTGGGTTGCTGAATATAGGGTTCATTATCGCAGGGCTTATATTTGCTCTGGCTATGTTTGCAATTGTAAAGGCAAACATCAAAACAGAATAAAGCGATAAAACTCTTTTAAAACAAGAGAAGTGCGCCTAGAAATAGGGTATCAACACAGTCATAAGGTTCACAATCTTCGTGACTGTGAGTGATCATTTCCTAAGGCGTATATCTATCTAAAACTATGTTTTCGAACCAAAACCTTTTATAATGAGATGAATACGGAGAAACCTCAATGAACGAGGCTCAAAAAGAGAATATTGACAATTGGCTTGCCTATGGTCGCCAGGTTATTGAGATAGAGATTGAGGGGTTATCGTGCCTTAAACAAGGGTTGGATAACAGCTTCCTTGAAGCGGTGGACATCATCATGTCGTGCAAGGGGCGCGTAATCATCACAGGCATGGGGAAATCAGGCCACATTGGCCAAAAGATAGCCTCAACCATGGCCTCCACTGGCACGCCTGCGTACTTTGTTCACCCAGCAGAGGCCAGCCATGGTGATTTAGGAATGCTCAGTTCCGATGATGTCCTATTGGCAATTTCCAATTCAGGGGAAAGTCGCGAACTCTCCGACATATTATTATTTGCCAAGAAATATGACTTAAACTGCATAGCAATCACCAAAGTAAGCGCCTCCACGTTAGGGCAATTGGCCGATGTCGTGCTGTTATTACCAGGCGCAAAAGAAGCCTGCCCCATAGAGCGCGCGCCCACAACCTCAACCACAGCCACACTAGCACTGGGCGATGCGCTAGCGATGACGCTCATGAAACGCCGCAGCTTTGATGAGGCTGATTTTGTAAATTTTCACCCAGGAGGAAAGTTAGGGGCGACCATGCTATCCGTTGAAAATTTACTCAAAAGCCATGAGGGGGAAGAGCTGCCCTTAGTGAACGTGGATACAAATATGCAAGAGGTGGTGCTATCTATTACGAAAGGCATGCGCGGCCATGCAGGCGTGGTTGATGACCATGGCAAACTCGTAGGCGTCATCTCTGATGGTGATTTGCGCCGCGCCTTTAGCTCGCAAAAAACCGATGAACAAGCCAGTAAAATCATGTCATCAACCCCGCGCACAGTAGACAAAACAATGAGGGTCTACGAAGTGGTCGAATTAATGAAAAACCATAAAATATCAGCTGTTTTCGCCGTTGATGAACACGGAAAACCCCTCGGCTTATTGCACATTCAAGAATTGCTTCGTCTTTGAAACTCAGATGATCCAAGCCAAGAGTTGGACAGTTGCAACGTTCAAGAGCTATAGTAATGACTTCCAAAGATAAATTGGGACAGTCTGTAATTTTATAGCCTAGGGGGAGAAATTTTATGTCCAAAGTTTTAGTCTTTATTTATGGGGTTATCGCTTATCTGATTTTCTTTGCGAGCTTCTTATATTTAATTGGGTTTCTAGCCAATTATCTGGTGCCAAAAGGCATCGATGATGGGCTAGATGGAAATGTTTTTGCAGCTATAATTACCAATCTTGTCTTGCTTTCTATATTTGCTTTACAACATTCAATTATGGCCCGCCCAGGATTTAAAGCTTGGTGGACAAAATTTGTTCCCGCTTCCATTGAAAGAAGCACCTATGTCCTGTTCTCAAGTTTGGTGTTGTTTGCGCTTTATTATTATTGGCAACCAATGACCAACTATATTTGGTATGTCGAGAATGAGACAGCAAGAATGGTAATTTGGGCTGTTTATGGCTTGGGCGTTTTAATTGTTTTGCTCTCCACATTTATGATCGGTCATTTTGAATTATTCGGCCTAACCCAAGTGCTACGCAACTATTTAAACAAAGGAGAAGTCGAGGCGTCTTTCCGCTCACCAGGTTTTTATAAGTTGGTGCGTCACCCCATCATGACAGGGTTTATTATCGCAAGTTGGGCAACGCCTGAGATGAGCCAGGGGCATTTTTTATTTGCACTCGTGAGCACCATTTATATCGTGGTTGCGCTAAGACTTGAAGAACGTGATTTGGTTGATAGCTTAGGAGAGGTTTATCGGAAATATCAAAAAGATGTCCCGCAATTATTTCCTTTTTTTCAGCCACGCAATTCAAAAGATAAATAACGCCCGATAATAGATAAATTTGAGCGCTTTATACGAACAAGGCCTGGCGCACAAGATCAGCCCGAACGGAGCCTTAGCGAGCACGGATAAGCTGATCGCCAAAAAAAACGCCGCGCCTCGCTAAGCTCAAGCGCATTTCGCGCTTGAAATAGCCGTGAGAGAAACAAAAGCTAACGATCCGAAGAAGGCAGCGAGTTTAGCGAGCGAACATGACGCCCATAGGTGTCCGGCGCACAAGATCAGCCCGAGCGGAGCCTTAGCGAGCACGGATAAGCTGATCGCCAAAAAAAGCGCCGCGCCTCGCAGGCTCAAGCGCATTTAGCGCTTGAAATAGCCGTGAGTGGAATCAAAATCTAACGATCCGAAGAAGGAAGCGAGCTTAGCGAGCGAACATGACGCCTGTGGCGTCCGGCGCTTAGCGCCGCCCCTCGGAGGCTCGCCGCCCTAAGCGGCAAAATAGCCGTGAGAGAAAAAAGATAAAACCTAAGCTCTAATACATCCATATTGAATGTGCCAGGTAACAGTGGTG
This sequence comes from Hyphomicrobiaceae bacterium, assembly GCA_021775775.1. GTDB lineage: Bacteria > Pseudomonadota > Alphaproteobacteria > Rhizobiales > HXMU1428-3 > HXMU1428-3. The sequence continues at coordinate 14,817 of JAJFHF010000093.1, read as the reverse complement.
CTTTCTTGCTGATCAAGATAAGTCATGGCTGCTTTCAACTGAGAGGGGGCAAGCGGGGTATAATTAATCCGCGGCCGGTTCGCGCCGGTTTCTTTTAAACTTTTAAGAAACGCGCGAGCACTGGGATAGGAAACGCAAGTTTGCTCTTCCTTGTAAATCCCTGGCAATGGAGGGGGGAGTCGCAATCCGATGGGAAGGCCGCAGCTTTTTAAGGCCAACTGCCATTCAGGAAAGCAATTTTGACCAATCGTCGAGAAATAAAAAGTACCGCCGGGGTTTAACAGGCCTCTTATGGTCTCAAGAGCGGTTTCAATATTTTGGAACCAATGGATAACCATACTAGCGCCAATCAGGTCAAATTTCTCATCAATAGGATCAAACTCAGGGTTTAATAACTTATAATGAATAGGGCGTTGGTTCTTGAGTTTGGCCTTTGTCATACCCAGCATATCAGATGACATGTCACTAACCGTCATCGACGCTTGTGGGAATTTTTTAAGAAGCTGGCTGGTGAATAAGCCTGTCCCGCAGCCAATTTCTAATATGCTTTGGGGTGGGGGCACGCAAACATCACTAACAAGCGTTTGCGCCACACGGCGTTGAATGACCGCATGGGCATTGTAAGTTCTGGCTGATCGACTGAAGCGGCTCTTAATGCCGTTTAAATCATTCAAAATAACAACGCTTTCAAATAGATAATGAAACAAACCCGTATTTTGATTTAAAAAAATCAAATATGGGGACGATAAACTTGCATATAACATGTTGTCCCAAATCGTCAAATTTGTTTTGTTGGCAAAGAACAGGCAATTTAAATTTTTTTCTATTTTGCGGATTTGATTAAAAGGGAGTAACATGGTTAATTATGGGGTATTTTTGATTAAGTATGGGTGGCGTAATGTATAAGTGGTATAAACCAAACCTGAGATTTATATGGTCTTTGGTGCTGATCCTAGGGGGAATTTATGGCGCGATTGGGAGCAGTGAGAAAGCCCAAGCAGCCACAGTTAGTTTCACCTATGATGAAGTGAATGAGTTGGTTCAACAATCTCTCGATAGCATTGAGATCAGATTGAATAATCTAGGGCCCTTTAATGGGCGCTCGCATCATCGAAAAAACGCATCTCATATCCGCTTGAAAGGGCAGTCCCTATCCTCTTTTGATATTGAACCTTACAAAGTCAATCGTGTCTTTGGGCGCACCCATAGCTATTATGTATCAGACATTCGTTCTTCAATGATCGATGTGTCAGCCCAAGACAAAAGCTTTTATCTATCCCTAAACTTTGAGTTAAATGGCGCGGAACTGCAAGGCCGCTGTGTGACAAAATCTGGGCGAAAATCCTATAAAGAATGCACCACCTTCTTACCAGACATTCATTTTTCACAAGCTAAGGTCGTAGCAAGATTGCGCCCCATCGCCCATAAGGGCAGCCTGTCCTTTTATGTCTCCAGCGCTAAAATTGTAGGCGATGTTGAAATTGAATATTGCCGCAGTTGGTTTTTTGGTTTCTTTTGTACAGAGTTTGTCCGCATCCCCCAAAGGACAAACGCTTTAAAATTACAAATCGCTAAAAAGGTCAAAACATTTGTCAATTCAAAGCGCATGCGCGATCGTATTGCCGCCAACATTCGCGATAAAGTATTGGGCAATTTAGCAACCGTTAGTTCTATTAATTTGAACGATGATGAAATCGTCATTAAAGGCAGATTGCGGAGGCGTTAAGCTTTAAAAACTTTGTTTCTCAATCCTTCATCAAATCACAATGATGAAGCCAGGTGTCAGCCTGTGCGGTCTTGCTTGTGTTATTTGCTGATAAAGTAATTTGAGTATGGCTGGGAATTTAATAGGTAAGAGCCGACCAAATGAGAGCTAAGCTAGATTTACAATTTTAGTTTTCTGCTGTTGAGAAGCATCAAATCCATCCAAATCGATAGCTTTACAAATATCAGACAGATCCTGACAACATGACATCACCTCAGAACTTGGTTTATGTAGGGTATCAATACATTTGCGAATCCCCGAAACAGAGTTAATGATATTCGTTGAAATTCCCTGCATATTACTGGATATAACGGTGACCCCAGAAGCGACATCCTCATCAAAACGAGCCGCTTCAATTGCTGAGTTAATTGCCAAAATCCTGGTTTGAGAACAGATCTGATCAAATTGCGATAAATTCTTGCCAGCATCAGTAAAGCTTTTTTTCAAATCTTCGATTTGCTCTTCAATTTTTAAAACTGTTTCTTGCACAGAATTAATAACCTGCACCAGATTATCAGTTTTCTCTCTTTCTTTTTTCTCTCGTTCCATGTCTTTATTCACAGAACGCCACATCAAGCAGGGTGTTTTTTCACCTGACTCTGATGTGCTATAAAAATATGTTTTAACAATCAATTGTGCTTCGCCCGCCGATATGTGGAGCTCAAATGGCAACTGACCCGTTTTTAACAATTGCATGACCTCTTCAGCAAGTTCAGCTTTGTAAAATTCGGTGACAGGTTTACCAATAAATTCATCTGGGCCTTGTCCGCCATGCACAGTTTTAACATGATCGAGAAATTGAATCGCTGTGTCATTAAATTCCAAAATTTTATGATCTTGGGATAAGAGAGCAAAGCAAAATAAATTTGAATTTACGAAATGAGCCCATTTGTCCTCACAATTACTTTTGGCAAGCATGCTCCATCCCCTTTTAAGAGTTTTCTACAATCAAAATAAAGTAATAATTTTTACTGTCTTACAAAAACAAATGACTTTTTCTTTATTCTTAAACATCAGTACAAAACATATCTACGCAGAGTTAACAAAAACTTTACGGTACTTTGTTTCGCCAAAGGTCTAGATTAAAGTTAATTTTACAAAACAAGCTGATTGCGCCGCCCCCTTTTGGACCACCATCTAAATAGGGATCACGATACAACCTCGAAAAGGAAAGAACGTATAAACGGCCGGACCATGTTACAACCACACAGCCAGAAAAATGAAAACAACTGCGGTTGCGCGCTAAAAGCACCTAAACAACAAAAAACGCCCCGACCTTTTATCCTTGTTAGGACATTTAGGTCGGGGCGTTTAAAAATATCTTTTTTAGTGGCTAAAATTATTCGCCAGCTAACTCACCATTTGCATGTAGATGATGACGATCAATTGTCCCTGGAATTTCCAGTTTAGGTGCTGATCCAATCGGATCATCAGCTCTGCGAGACTTACCTTCAAAGAAGGCACCTTGCTCAATCGCAAGTGACTGATGCGTAATATCACCATTAACTTGCGAACTGGCTTGTAACGTTACACGAACACCATGGATGGAGCCAGTAACTTGGCCTCGTACCACAACATCTTCTGCAACGACAACACCGTTAATTTCTGCTTTTTCCCCAATAATAAGAGAGGCACAGTGTAAGTCCCCTTGGATAGATCCATCAACTTGCACTTCCCCTTTTGAGATTACATTACCCGTAATCGTCAGGTCAGCGCCGATAATGGATGGCACCATTTTATTTGAACCCTTTAGCATCGTTTTACCGCCTAAAGGATTTTGAGGCATCGCTCCTGCTGGTGGCAGAGCTGGTTGTTGACCCAATACGGGTTTGGGGGCAGGCACATTCATCCCATCATTCTCCGGTCGTTTTGTGAACATCGGTTTAAGACCTCCAAACGCTCATGTTCTAGCCCTGTTTTTCTCATGCTCACCGTTTTGCGTTTCAATTAAAATTAAAAAATGTTGTTCTAATTTAACGATCAACATTCAAACTATTTAAAGACCTTAAAAGCCTATATGCGACTTATCAATTTTACATCCACACATATCATTACGTGAAAAATCACTACATGATAAGCAAGGCAGTAATGTGATAAACTTAAAAACTTACATAGCACTTTTAAGCAACGGTATCTAGCACACGATTTGCTATTCAAATTTGCAACAAAATTTGCGCGTTTCATAAGCATGTGATGATTTCAAACATTATGCAACCATAGAGCTTTAAAATCCACTCATTTATAGTTACTTCAGAACTTCAGATTTAAAAAATGATTTTTAATATTAATTTTATCCAAAGTACGTTTTGTCGATCCCACCGCTTTGACACATCCTCAATTACACAAACAAATTAGCCCACATTTGATAGCTGTCCCTAGAAATACAGTTTTAACAAGAGACAATTTACACAGTTATAAACTCACTGCGCTTAATAACGTCAATTTGCTTATCAACTTATGCCCACCTTACACCCAAGCGTCAAGAATTCAACGTCGTAAATAGGGTGAATTAAAAACCAGGTAATCCACATAAATGGGTAATTATAAAGGCAAAATTGGCTTTTATAAAATAGATTTCAATACTAATTATGACTGTTGCAGGACGAAATTAAGCTAGTAAGCATTTGTTACATAATAATTTTTAAGAATTTCTCTCAATCAATGTCGTTAACACAATATCGACATGACCAGGGACTTTAACTTTGCGCCAAGCATCTTTAATGGTGCCACACCTATCCACAAGAAATGTTGATCTCTCTACCCCCATATAGGTCCGGCCGTACATTTTCTTTTCCTTCCAAACCTCATATGATTCCAGTGTTTTCTTGCTTTCATCAGAGCATAGAATGATTTTCAGATCGTGTTTATCGATAAATTTATCATGGGAAGCGACACTATCTGGTGAAATTCCAATAATAACAGCATCATGTTTATGAAACCCAGACAGTGTTTGGGTGAATGTAATGGCTTGCGAAGTGCAACCTGGAGTTAGATCTTTAGGGTAAAAAAACAAAACCACCCATTGACCTTCAAAATCTTTAAGGGAAACCGTGGTTCCTCCATCTCTGAGTAGCGTAAAGGGAGGGGCTTTTTTACCAATTTCAATCATTTGAATTTTAACCTTAATATTGTGATGATACAGTTACGACCAAAACATGATTTAGTCGTGCTGGTTTTTCAAGTTTTCGGTAATATCAAATCAAAGTGATGCTCTTGATTTAAGTTTAAGACCTTTGTTATAAAAAATTATTATACTCTGATTGTCTCATTTCAAACGAACTTTCATTTTAATCTGACGTGTGGGTATATTATGGTTTGCCATAAATGAAGGAATTTCAAATCACATAGATTAAATGGTCAAAGATTGATGTGTTTGGCTGTAAAACAGCTTAATACCATCATATTTGTGCCATCTGCGTTTTCAGTGAAAATAGAGCAAAGCATATTTGTAATCTCACGAAGATTCATTTTGCTACAACAAAGTGTGTAAACATCGTAAGTGATATGGATGCATGCCACGAGCATTCGTCTTGATGGTATTTTAAATTGCCCAGACAGGGATCAAGGTCGCATAAATTAGTATGAACGATAAAAATAAAATAAATCACCCTTCTTGGGCTAACCCACGGCTTCAAGAAAATGTTGTTGAAAATCATGCACCAGAAGATGGAACAAACGGAAAAGAAAACCAAACACTTACGCGATCAAAAGAGCAACAGCCTCATCAACAACTGAGCGCAGACGCATCCAATAGGACCAAACGGGACATCGGTTCGTTTTGTTATAATTTCATTTCAATGATCGGACATTGCGGTGAGCTCTTTTATAAAAAAGTCGGCGCAGGGCTGAAAAATCTATTTGCGCAAGTGACAGGACGTCAATCTTCATCAGCTCATGAGCAAAAACCATTTTCAATTTGGGTGCGCGCAGGGCTTAGCATTGGCCTTGTCGTCCTAATTTGTTCTGGTTTTCTTTATTATTCAATGGGCGCACGCGCTTTGCCAGTTGCCTTCTTAAAAGAAAGAATAGAATTAGCACTCTCCAATAGCTTAGGACGCGGAATTCAAGTTGGGATTGATGAAGTATGGTTGCAAAGAGACCCTTCGAGGGGGGGGCTTTATTTGCGCTTAACCAATGTCGTCATGAAAGAACCAAATGGGGGCATTATTGCCTCAAGCCCACAAACAGCAATTGGTTTGAAGGCGCTACCATTAATTGTCGGTTCTGTCGTTCCAGATAGCTTAAGTTTAATTGGTCCTGAAGTGCATTTGGTACGAAACGAGCAGGGCGATTGGAATTTTTGGAGAAAAAACAACAATACTATTGAAGGCACGAAGGGCGTTACAAAAAGTGAAGATCCAGAAAAGGTCAGAAAATCTAACATAAGTGAAAATGAGTTTTCAGCTGATAAATTAGCGCGCATCGGTGATATTGTGCGTCAAGGCTTGGCACGGACACACGCTCAATTGCAGCAATCCTCAAAACTTTCCTATATTGGTGTTCGCAAAGCGCGGATTATCTTGCATCAAAAATCTCAAGAAGAAGATCAGGTTTGGCTATTGCCCTCGTTCACAGCGCAATATGATCAAACCCAAGATAATCGTCTAATAGGAAGTGGTGTCCTTCAACCAGAAACAGCCCCAGGCTCTGAAATGTGGTTATCTCTGGCCCATAGTGAGGGAAAACCGTTTTTTGATATGAAAGCACGTCTACAAAATGTAGTCCCCTCTCAACTCACAGCCTTTATCCCAGCGTTGTCTTCTTTGTCATCAGGAAGCATTAGCGTTTCAGGGGCGTTTACCGGGCAGGTCGATCTTAATGAGGGATTGCATGAAGGGCACTTAAAGGCAATTCTTTCAAAAGGAGATATTAGTTTATTTGGGCAAGAGGGCCCAAGGTTCGAGGTTACGCGCGGGGCTTTCGAATTTAATATGGAGCCGGGGGTAAAGCATATTGTCATGCGCCAAGGAGAGTTGTTTTTCCCCTCCGGAAAAATTTCCCTAAATGGAAATATCTGGCGAGATGATGCTCAAGCTCAAACCCAAAACTGGAATTTCCAACTAAAATCATCTTCTGGAGAAATTGTCTCTCAAACAATCGATGACACCGTCGACAAAATTGATGAATTTAATTTTTCAGGTCGTTTGTTCGCAACCAAAACCCCTATATCGATTGATGAAATTCGTTTGAAAATTGGCCAAAGCCTGATCTTGATGGCACATGACAGCTCACAAGGATATCCGGCAATTCTTCGGGGGCGCTTTAGTAAGATATCGCTGCCCTTGTTAAAAGCGGTTTGGCCCCAAAATTTTAAGCAACAAAGCCGAGATTGGGTTTTTGAAAATGTACAAACAGGCTTGATAACATCGGGCCGTTTTGCCCTAAAAAACATTGTTTCAAATGACGAAGCCGTACAAGTTTTCAATCAAACTCCAGGCAGCAGAAAAAAAACAACTGAACAATTGCCAAACTTGCAGTTTCAAGTTCAAGATTTATCTTATTCAATCTTTGATGATCCAATACTTATAAAGACCCCAAAAGCAAACATTAAGATCACAGGGGATGAGCTTCTTGCCACAATGAAAAAGGGAACTGGTTTTTTAAAACATGGGGGAAGGCTAAACCTTACTGACGGACAATTTGCAATTCCAGATCTCAAGCCGGTCGTGACAAATGGGATTATAAAATTCAAGCTTGCCAGTGACGCGCAAACAATAGTTAGCTGCCTAAACAGTGACCCCTTCCATTATAATTTACCAATAAAAGAGACCTTGAAAGGGTTTAAAGGCAACGTTACCGGAGGGCTAACAATTAAGATGCCCCTTAAAGATGATGTGCAAGTAACTGAGGTGGATGTTGATGGAGCCATATCATTGGCCAATGCCAGTGCAAAAACAGAAAATCTCCAGATTAAAGATGGGATGATTAAATTCTCTTTGGGAAAAAATCATGTCGAGGCCAAAGGATCATTGTTCATAAATGGGGCGGCCACAACTTTGGCTTGGAGTCGAAAATTTAACGCGCCAGCTAATTATTCCCCCCCAGCTCTTTATTTGCGTGCAAAGCTTGATGCAGCTGACCGCAATCAATTGGGATTGAATATTAATGACATGGTGCAAGGTGAACTCCCCATTGAAATCGCCTTCAAAGAGGTGACTAAAAGATCGCAGAAACGCAAGCAAAAACTAGGCGATAAATTTGACATTCATGTAAATGCAGATTTGACCAAAACCACGCTTTTATTAAATCATCTTGGATGGCGTAAAGAGAAAGGTCGTGCGGCAAATCTTGAACTAGATGTTACAACGAATGACAAAGGGGACGTAGCCCTAGAGAACATCCAGCTTAAAGGTAAAGATTTAGCAGCACAAGGTCGTATAGAACTGGATGATAACTCAAACATAAAATTGTTTAAGTTCCCTCAAATCACTTACAAAGTTGTCTCTAATATTTCTTTAGCAGGGGTGCGCCATCAGGCTAGCTCGAAAAAGAAAATTTGGAAAATTAAGGCAAGTGGTAAAACGTATGATGCGCGCGGTTTGTTACGTTCTTTGCTGCAAAAAGGCGGCGGTGACCAGAGCGCTTCGACCAATAACACCCATGCCAATGAAGTGGAGTTATCAGCTCGTTTTAAAACCGTAATAGGATGGAAGCAATCCAATTTACATAATTTCAACATGGATTTAAAACGAAAGGGATCTCGTCTGACAGCCTTTAAAGTTAAAGGTGCTTTTTCCAACAGTAGGACTTTAACAGGCAAATTGCTGACGAAGAATGAGCCAAGCCCAACGATCCAAATAAACACAGATAATGCAGGCGAGGCATTTCGCTTTATTGGGTTCTATCCCAATATGTTGGGTGGACGCGGAAAACTGATCATGCGCAATAATGATAATAAACAAGCGCTGGCGTCAAAAACTGGGCGAGTGCTCATTAAAGATTTCTCAATTTCATCAGACCCTGTGGTCCGCGAGGTCATCGCAAATGGGCCTGCAGGAATTAGTAGCCAAAAAGAGTTGGTGCAAGACACCATTTCATTCTCTCGCTTGGCGGCCCCCTTCTCGATAGGGCAAGGACAATTTATCTTGCATGACTCTCATTTAAAAGGGGATATTCTTGGCGCCACTATGCGCGGCAAGCTCGATTTTAACCGCAATAGAGTGCGCTTGTCAGGCACCTATATTCCCCTATATGGGTTAAACGCTGCCGTAGGCGCCGTGCCTGTGATCGGAGAACTTTTAGTCGGCCGTCAAGGTGAGGGGATTTTAGGAATTACATTTGGTGTATATGGAAATATCCAAAAACCAGAGGTTCTTGTGAATCCAATGTCGTTGGTGGCACCTGGTGTATTCCGCCAGATTTTTGAATTTCAGCAAGGCAAACAGAAAATAAAAAAACGCAAACAAATAAAAAGAGAGAATTCAACAAAGCTTGATACCAGCGCTTCAAAGGTTAGGCGGCGCTCAAATAAAAATATCGTCACAGATCAAAGGGTGCCTGAAACCAGTGCATCAAGCGTACAAAGAAAATAAAATCGTTGAGGACTTTTAAAAGGGCTGCGTCTAATTATACCTTATATTTCAGTCTCTCTCGCCGCGATTAGAAGACAAAGAAATAAGTGTCTCGGCAATATCTATCATTGATGTACCTTGAATTGTGGGCTCTTTGAATAAAGGGCTATAGAGCACAGGCCCTCTGGCCAAAAAAGCCGCTTGCATACCAGCGCATAGCGCCCCATGCGTGTCCCAATCGTGAACCGCCACCAAAGTTAAAGTTTCAATTGGCACTTCCAATTTGTTCGCCACATAGTGATAGACTTTTTTATCTGGTTTGAAACTGCCTGTTCCTTCTACTGAAATTAAATCATCAAAGTATGCTAAGAGACCAGCATTTGAAATTTGCTTGGTTAGGAGTTCTGTTGAGGAGTTACTGAAGGCAATGGTTTGAAAATCATTTTGTCGCAATAATTTTAAAGCAGGAATAATATCAATGTGCGGTTGAAGCAAAGCAAACTTTCCTAAAAAACCAATCTGCTTTTCTTGATCCAATTCAATATTATGCTTCATCATAAGCTTGGATAAGTTTATTTGAGCAAGCTGAGAAAAGTTTGTATCGAGCTGCGTGAGAAGAGTAATTGTAGAACTGTGCAGTAGATTTGCAAACCACTGGTCTAAAGTTTCTTTGCCTTGAAATAGCTGGTTAAAAGCAGGTTTTAAAGATGATAGGTCCAGGACAGTTTCATTGATATCAAATAAGATAATGTTTTTCTGCATAAATCCCTCACTATGATCGTTACTAGAAATATACCTGTTTGATATTTATTTTTCTAATACTAAAAGAATATGATTCTTTTTGCCAAAAGAAAGCTTTGCAACCCCCTCATCGTTAAAGTCAGCCTCTTTTAAAACCAAACCATCATCGCTGACCCGTTCATCATTAAGTTTGATAGCGCCCCCTTTAATATGACGCCGCGCCTCTCCATTTGATTTAGCCAATTCAGACAATGTCAAAGCACCAAGAATGCCAAGGCCGTCTTCAAATTGGTTTTGTTTAATGGTTATCTGGGGTAAATTTTCACTCAAGCTACCCTCTTCAAAGGTGGTCTTTGCTGTCTGCGCTGCAAGCAATGCGGCCGGCTCACCATGCAATAACTTTGTGGCCTCTAGCGCCAAAATCTTTTTCGCTTCGTTAATCTCAGCGCCCTCTAGCGCTTCCAGTTTAACGATCTCTTCTAATGGCAGTGTGGTAAACAACTTTAAAAAGCGCCCCACATCAGCGTCTTCCGTGTTACGCCAATATTGCCAATATTCATAAGGCGAGCGTTGCTCAGCATTGAGCCAAACCGCCCCATCAGCCGTTTTGCCCATTTTAGCGCCGCTAGACGTGGTAAGCAGCGGGGCGGTGAGCCCATAAAGTTCTTTGTTATAAAGTCGGCGGCCAAGATCGATCCCATTTACAATATTGCCCCATTGATCAGAGCCACCCATCTGCAAACTACAATCAGAGCTATTGGCCAATTCAGCAAAATCATAAGCTTGTAAGATCATATAGTTGAACTCAAGGAATGTAAGCGGTTGCTCACGCTCAAGACGTAATTTCACACTATCAAATGAAAGCATCCGATTGATGGTAAAATGGCGACCAATTGTGCGCAAAACATCAATATATTTCAGACCCATCAGCCAATCAGCATTATCAATCATTTGCGCATCACTCGCGCCATCACCAAAGGTTAGAAATTTATCAAAGACTTGCCGAATGCCAGCTTTATTCTCGTTAATCACCTCGCTGGTTAGAAGTTGGCGGCTAGCATCCTTACCAGAAGGATCTCCAATTTGCGTCGTGCCCCCGCCCATAAGAACAATCGGTTTTGAGCCGGACTGTTGCAACCAGTAGAGCATCATGATCGGCAACAAGCTGCCAACGTGCAAACTAGGAGCGGTACAATCAAACCCAATATAGGCGGTAACCGGCCCGTTTTTGAATTTTTCATCAAGAGCCGTTTCATCTGAACACTGGTGGATAAACCCACGGCTTGATAAGATATTTAAAAAGTCAGATTGAAAGTTTGGCATAATTTTCTACTTATTCTTCAACGTCTGGTTCATTGGTGCATAATGTTATTAGATGGCTTCTTAAATTATGGACACTTTGTCAATTTAAATTATAACATGTGCGTCATTGAAGGTGGTATATGACTAAGAGAAAAATTGCAATCGGTCTCATGAGTGGGACCTCAGCTGATGGGGTTGATGCCGCTTTAATTGAAACGGATGGCAAAACTATCTTTTCAACAGGCCCCTATGAATTTGTTGAATACACGCAGAGCGAACGCACACAAATTCTTGATAAAATGCAAGAGGTGATCGCAGCACCCGATCATGCCATGAGGGAGCGCTTGGGGAAAGACATTGCCCCTTTAATTTCACAGCGTCATAAACTGGCCGTGGAGCGCCTCATTGAAAAAGCCAATTTAACGTCTTCAGATATTGATGTGATCGGCTTTCATGGGCAAACCCTTTATCATGAGCCAAAGACCCAATTTACCCTTCAAGCGGGGGGTGCCCAAAGCCTGGCGCAAGCATTATCGCTTCGTGTTGTTTATGATTTTCGCACGCATGATATGACACGAGGCGGGCAGGGGGCCCCTTTGGTACCCGTTTATCACCGTGCTTTGGCAGCCAAGTCTAACTTGGCCTTACCCATAGCCGTGGTCAACATCGGCGGTGTTGCGAATGTCACCTATATTGACACAAACGAAGAGCTGCTCGCCTTTGACACAGGACCCGGCAATGTGCTGATCGACGAATGGGTTGGTAAAAAAACGGGCGGGCGCATGGATGTCGATGGTGCCTATGCAAGAGCCGGGGCGATTTTAAAGCCTGCGGTTGAGACGTTTATGGCGCACCCTTTTTTCAAAGCCACGCCCCCCAAATCTCTTGATCGCTATGAATTTGGTGATGACTTAGTGCAAGGCCTAAGCCTCCAAGATGGAGCCGCAACCTTGGTTGAATTCACCGTGCGTTCCATTGCAAGCGCTCTAGATTCCATGCCGGTCAAACCCTATCGCTGGGTTATCGTTGGCGGCGGGGCCAAGAACTCTTATCTGATGCAGCGCTTAGGCGAGCTTATTGAGGCACCGGTTGAAACAGGAGATGACCTTGGCTGGCAAGGCGGCTATGTCGAAGCAGAAGCCTTTGGTTTTTTAGCCGCGCGCCATCTTGAAGGCTTACCACTGACCTATCCAGGGACGACGGGAGTGAACGAGCCAACCACAGGTGGCAAAATCGCGTTTCCTGCCAAGTGGGAATCATAAGTTTTGTTTGAAAATACCCATGTGAGAAACCTACTATTTAACAGTTTTAGTGTTTAACAGAAATAAAACCAAAACAACTACAGACCAGATTAATTCTCAAAACTTTTGAATAATATCACGCTCTATGGCATCGTCTATCACATGCAAGAAAGCTTGGTGGAAAAAAGGGGAATTGGATGACTGACTTAATCAAAAATCAAAACACCAATAACACCTTTATTTTTCATGTGGGAAAATACATTTTAGGGATCTTCCTAGCCTACATTCTTTATCTAGCTGGAACGTGGGCGCTTGAAATCATAGATAGTATTTTTACTTGGTTCCAAGAACTAACCAGCGGTTCCAAAACAAAACGCTTAAGAAGTGGGGCCGTTTTTACTGACGGGGCTATCTTGTGGTTTGTACCAATGCTCATTGCGGGTACCACATTGTGGCTATCAAAGGCCTTGATACCCCTTGGTGTGTGTTATGCAATGATACTGTATTTCTATCGGAAAAACAGTTCCATTCTTGAGATGTTTGTCATTTTTTTGGTTTGTACGGTTGTTAGCATTGCTCTTCTTAATCACCACTATGAATTATCTCGAGTTCATTATTATCGAGGAAATGGAAATATTGCTGCCACCATCAATTTGATTCTTGGGTTGTCTCCGATGGTTGGCGCATCATACCTTTCCTCTATAATGGTATTTGAACAGGAGGGGGGAGGTTCTGATAGTGCTAGTGGGTGGGCAATCGCATCGCTTCTTGCTATCATTCTAAATTTTGCTGCCGTTGGATATTTTTTGAGCCAAAAATATGATCATTCCTGGGACCCAAGGGCTTTAGTGACGTTGGAAGAGGTGAAGCAAAAAATTAATGAGGATATTGAGCGAATAAAAAACAGAGCACCAAAAGATCACTCATGCCTTACACATTTAAAATATATTTCTAATGATAGTTTGTGGTTAAGAGACTTAAAAAGATTTAGCGACCAAGACATTAAAGAAGTCATTGAACAGGCAACAAATGATAGTGCGGTTGATATTTTTCATATTCAGTTTTCTGGACTTCCTGTTAAACGAGATTTTATTAATTTTCATTCCTTTGATACACCCTTAAATTTGCATTTTAATGGTTGCGAAGAATTGGATATTTCCTGGGTTTTGGATCAGCTGAAATCATGGCCAAATTATCAAAGGCAAATGGCAAAAATTAATAAGATAATTGATCACAATAAAACGGTGCCATATAGCCGTAGAAAACCAATACCTCACCAGCCTATAGGTACCTTAGACCTTAGTGACACGCATCTTTCTGGTGAACATGTGGACGCGTTGTCTGGTCTTAAGGGAATAGCGAAATTAAAGATTAAGGGAACAGATTTGTCTGATGATGATGTGAAAGAAATAAAGAAGAAATTAAAGGGCACAGTTACAAGCAATAGTATTTTCACTATTATTGATCACTAAAGCTTGCCCCCAAAGAAAATGTAAAAAGGGGAGTGTTATGGATGATGATGATTATGGTGTCATCTGGGGCCTAGCTGGGTTTGTTCTCTTTCTCTTTGCCTATTATTATTTTGTTGTATGGATTGAATATAGGCACGATGTCAAAATTAGCATGGATTTTTTGACAGGGGTTTATACGCTGATTATTTCAGCTCTCATATTAACAGGTATCGTCTATACAATATCGATGGTTGGAGGGGCGCCAGATAAGAGAGGGGATACGAACTCTTTTTTCTCCCTTCGTTCAGTGATAGCTTTTTTGGTGTTGTTTTTCCTATTGCAAGCCTTAATTCATTGGGTGGCTAGTTCAGATATGGTCATGAATGACCTAATAGGAAAGGGCACGAAGCGGTTATCACAAGGAGGAGGTGGTGATATTGCATGGGGGGCAATCGTTCTGGTGACTCTCAATCTTGTACAAGCTGTTGTAGCCGTGCTCACATTTATAGGGGGGCTGGTGTATGTGTTCGAAACAAAAAAAAATAAAAAAGGGAACCGTAATTAGCTCCAATCTGGAATAATCTCGTTGGGAAACAAATTCAGCTTACTCTCACAACCCCCGTAAATATTCCGGCCTGACCACATCCACCCCAGAGCGTACAGCTTCAATCTGACCCAGTAACCTGTCCCGGTCTCGCGGCAGATTTCCAGCCAAGGCCAAACAGTTAGAGGCATGGTTAGATCTAAAAATCACCGGCCGCTGAGGATCCAGAAGGGATAACAACTGCTCTTGCTCTTCTAATATC
>JAJFHF010000092.1 GCA_021775775.1 Hyphomicrobiaceae bacterium | reverse complement strand
TATAAAAATTCATAGCTTTCTAGAGCCAGCCAGCTTATGATTTGAGGCAAGAGCCAAAAAAAGAAAGATGTGAGATGAAACTGAAAAAATCAAAAAAACTTAATTCGTATCTTGTTTTAACAAGTTTGATTTTAGGTCTGGTTGGGCTCAAAGCCATAAGCCCCCTTAGAGCCGAAAACACGGCGACCATCTCCTCCCAAATAGTGAACAAACAAATTGCTGGTACAAAAGTTTCTCTGGCTTTACCGAGCGACCATTGCTTATTAGATATAAATCATCCTGCTGACAAAATGCTTATTGAAAGTGTGAAAATAAGCATTAAAGGAAAAAATGAACTCCTCGTACAATTCTCCAATTGTCAGGAATTAACGGATTGGCGTTCTGGCAAACAAAAATATTTAAATAACTTTGGCAATTACCAAGTATCTCTTCAGCTTAAAAACTCAGATATGACTGGCCAAGAACCTGCAACAATTAAAGAAATTTGTCGTGTTTTCAAAAAACAAGGCGATACGTTGTTAGAGGGGCTAAAACCAGATATGGATAAGCGTGTGAAAGAAGGCTTTAAAAACGTTAAAATCAATGAAATGAAATCGATGGGCGCTGTTCATCAAGATGAGACTATCTGTATATCTGCGATCTTTCAGCGTTTGAAAACGCAAGACAATACCACTAAAGACCAGATCAATTTAACCGCTGTTAGCATTCTTAATGGGCGGCTTATTTTTTCATACCTTTTCATGCCCTATGGTGATAAAACTGAAGTCGATCAAATTACAAAAACGATGATAAAATTAAATCGATTAAATCAAAGCAATAACAAGCATTAAAAAAATCACTAAGGTCTTATGAAGCCAAACTCAAGAGTACAAATCAATCGTGATACGATAAGCCAAACAACACCGTTTCACCTTTTTGCGGGCCCGTGCCAATTAGAGAGCCGTGAGCATGGCATAGAGATGGCCAGCGCTTTAAAAGAACTATGCGATGAACTCCAAATTGGGCTAACCTTTAAAGCTTCTTTTGATAAAGCCAACCGTACAAGTGCTAACAGCAAACGCGGTTTAGGTTTGTCTAAAAGTTTACCCATTTTTGCTGAAATTAAAGACAGTCTTGGGCTATCAATCGTAACCGATGTGCATGATGCAGAACAGTGCGCCCAGCTAGCCCAAGTGGTTGACGTTTTACAAATCCCAGCCTTCTTATGCCGTCAAACAGATTTGCTCTTAGCGGCAGGCAATACCGGCAAAGTGATCAAAATTAAAAAAGGTCAATTTTTGGCACCCTGGGACATGAAAAATGTTGTCGATAAAGTGCTCTCAACTGGCAACCAAAATATTTTATTAACGGAACGCGGTGCCAGCTTTGGTTACAACACCCTTGTGACAGATTTTCGGAGCCTACCAATCATGGCCCAAACCGGCTGTCCGATTATATTTGATGCCACACACTCCGTTCAACAACCTGGCGGGCAGGGCACATCAAGTGGTGGACAAAGAGAATATGTCCCCGTTCTAGCCAGGGCAGCAGTAGCTGTCGGCGTTGCTGGTTTGTTCATTGAAACCCATGATGATCCTGAAAATGCCCCATCAGATGGCCCCAATATGATTCCTCTCAAAGAATTAAAAAACCTACTAAAAACACTCCAATCAATTGATAACATAGACAAATGACAAGAAGTCATTAAGACAGTTCAGTAACCCAATAAGACAAAGAGATTTGACAAACGAATAGTAAATAAAGTGTAATAAAAACCGCTATCACAAAATTTCATTTTTAATCTTAATTTAGAGTAAGAAATAAGCAGCGCATCATGGTAGATAATATTTCATATACCCAGCATAGAGCGTCTTTAATCCAATCATCCTGGCATCGATGTGAAGATCAATATGGCTTGAATAAAGGCGCTATAAATGATGTTGTTCGTCTCTCCAATTCAGAATTAAAATCCTATCGTGAGGCAGCATTTGACATTTTAGGGGCTGGAACAAAAATCATTGAATCAGTTCGTCATCTTGCAAAAGAAGGTGAGTATTGTGTTTTAATTTCTGATGGGCAAGGTATCGCCGTTGAAGGCTTTGCAGACAGCCCCGAAAGTTCAGAATGCGCGCGCCATGGTTTATTAGAAGGCTCAGTTTGGCACGAGCCAGATGTTGGTACAAATGGCATCGGTACTTGCCTACGTTCAAGACAAAGTATTTCCATATGCGGCGCCGATCACTATTCAATTAATTTCAAAAAATTCACTTGTTCAGCTGCCCCCATCTATAATGCAAATAATGCAATCATTGGCGTGCTAGATATTTCAAGACTAACAAAAGAAGATTTCATTGAGAGCTTTTTTACCTACAGCTTCATTGTCGAAGCTGCCAATCAAATTAGTGCCAACATTTTTCTCAGTCAAAACCAAGATAAAAATATACTGACATTCTCATCAAGTTCTTTGGTAAATATCTATGAATCAAAAGCCATGCTTGCATTTGATGATAACGGCACCATAACTCACGCCACACAAGATTGTTTCCATCTATTAGAAGACATGGATGACCAGATGTTATTAGGTCAAAAATTATCTGATGTCATTCCATATTCATTTGATCAAATTAGCAATTGCAGTGGTAACCCACTAAAAGTAAATAGTGGTATCTTCAAAGGTAATTACATAAGTAATTTGCGCACAAGGCATGCTCTTGAACAAAATTATTTTGTAAAAACAACGCCACAAGCAAACAAACCTAAACTTAAATTACCCATCAATAATACAAAATTAGATAAATTTGCAGGCAGCGATAAAGCCATGCAAAAAATTGTGAAAATTGGCAGGAAATTTATTAATCAAGATATCCCTTTATTATTATTGGGGGAAACGGGTGTCGGTAAAGACACATTCTCAAGATATCTTCATGGTGAAAGCAATCGCTCTAACAAGCCCTACATTGCCGTTAATTGTGCCGCAATCCCAGAAACATTGATGGATAGTGAATTATTTGGCTATAAGCCAGGCACATTTACAGACGGTTTAAAAGAAGGCAAAAAAGGTAAAATTCTCGCAAGTCATCAAGGTACATTATTTCTTGATGAAATTGGTGATATGCCATTAAATCTGCAGGCACGGCTCTTGCGTGTTTTAGAAGAAAGAGAAGTGACCCCACTAGGCTCTGTAGACCCTATAAAAGTGGATTTAAAAATTATTTGTGCAACCCACAAAAATATTTTTAATTTGGTACAACAGGGAAAATTTCGACAAGACCTTTTGTTTCGTATTATGGGAGCACAGATAGAACTCCCTGCTTTAAAAGAGCGCACAAACATCATGGAAATTATAAACCAAATTCTTGATGCTCAATCAGAACAATCCCATTCCAACATCACTTTTACCAAAGAAGTGCTAGCTCTTTTTGAAAAATACCCATGGCCTGGTAATATAAGGGAATTAAAAAGCACGATTTTATATGCATATTGTCTGAATGATGAAGGTGTTATTTCTATCAATCATTTGCCCAACCATTTGATGAAGTATAACTCCGTCGGCTATACAAGCTTTGAGGAAACAGCGCTTTCGTCAGCAACTGATTATACCCTCCCTATGAACAGTTCATCATTATATAAAGCCCAGGACACAGCAGAGGCATCACATATTAATAAATTTTTACAAGAAAACAGTTGGAATATCACCAAAACAGCAAAGAAATTAGGCATTAGTCGGTCAACGCTGCATCGTAGAATTGATAAATATAATTTATCAAATCAATCAAAAGTAAAACTTACAAATTAAATTCAACATCATTTAGCACGCCTCGTCTCATTTTACTGATCGAGAAATCCGTTCGCCATAATTCAAAAGTTGGGGAGGGGAGATAACGCCGTGAGCCGCGAAAGTGTCGCAACTTTGGCCCTACAACAAAGATATAAGTTGCAGGGCCATTTTAAAAATATGATAGGGCAAATAAAATTTAAAAAAATACCAAAAAGTTCACTTTCATATCATCAAAT
>JAJFHF010000091.1 GCA_021775775.1 Hyphomicrobiaceae bacterium | reverse complement strand
TCACGGAGCAAGGACGGGCAGTCGATGCTAACCTCAAGCTTCAGATTTTTATATTTTTATGGAGTTCCATGGTTATGAAGCGTGCAATGTCCCAGTTCGTCGTGTCTCTAGCTGTCGGCGTGTCGTGTTTCATAACCTTGTTTGTAGAGGCGGCAGTCGAAGTAGGAAGTGGGAAACCGTGCGTAGCGGACGCCCAATGTTTCAACCGCGTCCATCCCGACATACCCATAGTCGCGACTGCGGATCCTGGTGAGATAATCACCTTCCGTGTTCGCAATGCCAGCGATGTCTTGTTGGAACCAGGCCGCCCTCCCAGCGGGGAATTGTCACTTATCCACCCTGTTACTGGTCCCGTCGCGATACGGGGGGCGCAAAAAGGTGATGTGCTGGCGGTGACTATCCTCGACGTCGAGCCCATCGGCTACGGCCAGACGGAGGTGGCGCCGCCTGCAGGCTTTGCCAGTGATATGGATTTCGAAGCCTTTGCAGTCGTTTGGGAGTTGGGACCTCACTACGCCACCGCCGATGCGCTTCCAGGCGTGCGGATTCCGAACCGAGGTTTCCCCGGGATCGTGATGACCCTACCCGATCCGGCAGCCCACAAATTGGTTATTGCCCGTGAGAAACAACTTCGAGCTGTTGGCGGAGACGCTGCGCCGCCTGAGCCCGTAAACGCCTCGCCCTCCGACATTTGTGGCTCAACTAGTTCTGCCGCACAGGAGTGCTTGCGGACATTTCCGCCCCGCGAACACGGTGGCAATCTCGATATCCGTTATATCAGCTCGGGAGCGACACTCTATTTGCCTTGCCATGTAGATGGCTGCGGACTGGCGATCGGTGATACGCATTATGCCCAGGGTGATGGTGAGGTGTCGGTAACGGCAATTGAGATGGATGCACGCGTAAGCGTCAGAGCGCAAATCGTGAAGAATAAGTCCCTACATCGTGGCCCTCACTACTCCGGTCCCGCGCGATTGCTCGACATTCCGTCGAGCCGCTTCTATGCAACAACGGGTTTTCCGATCAAGGAGGAAGGATTCGTACCGCCGTGGATGGGATACTTGGATGCCGACGAGCGTATCGCTGGACTCACCAACCTTTCGAACGACATCGCTCTCGCCGCCCGAAACGCATTAGCGGAAATGATCGACTATCTCGTGGAAACCCGGGGCCTGACCCGCGAGCAGGCCTATATTGTTTGCAGCGTTGCGGTCGACCTACGCATAGGCCAACTTGTTGACGGACCTAACGTCGGTGTAACTGCCATTCTACCGATGGATATATTCACCATTAGACCCTAGATTTGTTCAACCTCAGAAAAATCGATGACTTCGCCTTCTGTTGAAGCGAGGGTCGGACCTTTTCTCGGTTTTCTTCCCAACACCATCTCCGGCGGCAATATGTCGGAGCCGGCGCCTCCTTCTTCTGGATCGCTGTAATAACCGAGTGCGTAGTTACCTTGGGTATATCCCAACAGTTCCTGTAACTCGGGATCCAGGGTTTTGGCAATGTGCGGTGGACATGACAGGTACTGATTCTCTTCCTGTCGTAGCCAGCCCAGGGTATAGGTTAGATTTAGACCCAGGCGGGCGGCGTTGGAACGATTTTCACCGCCACTGTGAAGCACGCTGCCGGTGTAGAGGAATACAGAACCGGTACTCATTTCTGCTTGCTCGATTTGCTCGGGCTCCGCGCGCTGTTTCCAATCCCACCTATGGCTGCCCGGTACGCACCGAGTGGCGCCATTTGCAATCGTAAAATCCGTGAGCGCCCATATGGTATTGAACTGCGGTTCGATACTTTGCGGAATATGGGTGCCCCAGGCGAGTCGGTCGCGGTGTAGTGGCTGTGCCGGATTACCGGGGTGGATGTAGATGGTTTGGGTTAGATGCAACAATATCTTTTCGGTAAATGGCTCAAGGAAGGTAGTTGCCGCGTCTAGAATACACCGATGGGTAATGAGGTCTCGGCAGGTCGGTGCTCTTGCGACTAGTGCGCCAGTACGCTGGGTTTTTCGACCGCTGAAGTCATCATTCCCCATGGGTGTTTTATCGATGTAGGGTGTGACCTCATCGATCATCTTTTTGACGGTGTCTTGATCGATCACGTCGGCAATGATGACAGCGCCGTCGGCCTCGAGAGCTGCCAGGATCTGGTCAGTACTTGCGTCAGCCGTTAGGGTTTGCAGGGGCATGATGAAGTTACCTCCTAGGTTGATGAATAAGGGTGCTGGAACACTAAGAGTAAAGCTAGTGATAATGATGGCAATGGTCAACATGGCATGATCTCTCCTGTGCGTGGACAGATACGGGGCAAGTGGTGGGTCTTATTCGGCCTTTGGTTGCTGTATTCGAGCTTTGGCCTCATCGCCGCCAGCGTGGCACCGTTGGTTCTGAACATCGAGGCAGCCTTGGACATGTCTCATGCAGCCATGGGTAGTGTGATGGGTGCTTGGCAGCTGGTGTATATATTTGCGGCCATTCCATGTGGTGTTTTGTTGGACCGTCTGGGGGGAC
>JAJFHF010000010.1 GCA_021775775.1 Hyphomicrobiaceae bacterium | reverse complement strand
CATTAATAATTGAATAAGCTGCTATCAACACAAAAGAGCAAGGTCGGTGATCTTGCTCTTTTGTTTTCTCTCACGGCTATTTCTTGCCCAAAGTGGGCAAGAGCCTCCGAGAGGCGGCGCTTGCGCCGGGCTGCGCCATGTGCGTCGCGAAAAGCTCGCTTCCTTCTTCGTATCGTTGGCTCTTGTTTCTCTCACGGCTATTTCAAGCGCGAAAAAGCGCTTGAGCCTGCGAGGACGCGGCGCTAAGCGCCGGACGCCAAAGGCGTCATGTGCGCTCGCGAAAGGCTTGCTTCCTCAATATCTCTCACGGCTATTTCTTGCCCAAAGTGGGCAAGAGCCTGCGAAGGCGCGGCGCTTGCGCCGGACGCCAAAGGCGTCATGTGCGCTCGCGAAAGGCTCGCTTCCTTCTTCGTATAGTTGGTCAGCTTATCGTGCTTACTAAGGCTCGGATCGGGCTGATCTTGGCCGCTGGGCATTGCTAGCGTGGGCGCATCTTACGTTGGCGTTCTTTATTTTCTTTTTTTAGCTCCCTTTGCCGCTGAGCATCAATGGCGGCTTCATCGCCCAAATGGGCAACCCCCGTTGCATTGGCCAACTCCATTTGCTTTTGGCGCTCACGGGCGCGGGCGCGTTCTTGCTCGCTACGCTCGCCCACACAATGGTGGCACTGAACACCAAGCTCATATTCAGGGCGGTCACGATCTCCTGGTCCCAATGGTTGGCGGCACGCATGACACAGAACAAAATCTTGGCGCTCTAAATCATGGCCCACTGCCACGCGCTCATCAAACACAAAGCACCCGCCTTCCCAAAGGCTCTCATCTTCAGGTTGCTCTTCAAGATACTTTAATATGCCGCCCTTTAGATGATACACCTGCTCAAACCCATGGGCCAACATATAGCTTGAGGCCTTCTCACAGCGAATGCCGCCGGTGCAAAACATCGCTACTTTTTTGGTCGATTTTGGATCAAGGTTTTCGCCAACCCAGTCTTTAAACTGGGTAAAGCTTTGGGTTTGGGGGTCAAGAGCGTGTTTAAAGCTGCCAATGGCCACCTCATAATCATTGCGTGTATCAATGACGACCATCTCAGGGTCTGATATGATGTCATTCCAATCTTGAGGCTCTACATAAGTTCCAACTTGCTTTGTTGGGTCAGCTTCTAGCGCACGCATGGTGACAATCTCTTGCTTCAAACGCACTTTCATGCGCCGAAACGGGGCTTCATCACTATAAGAATATTTAACATCGATCTCGTTAAGGCGGTCATCAAATACAGGGCCGGTTTTTAAATATACAATCAAAGCATCAATAAATTTATGACTTCCAGCAACCGTGCCGTTTATCCCTTCACGCGCGAGTAGCAAAGTGCCTTTTATATTGCGTGTCTGACAAAACAACGTTAATGGCTCTCGTAGTTCTTCAAAATCAGGTAACGCAACAAATTGATATAGCGCGGCAACTTTATACTCAAAATCATCCACGGTTTCGTTCATGCCCGTACAGCCTTCGTATTATTAATATTCACCTATGTTAGTGGCAGGACAGTGCAAAGCTTGTCAAGCCTGCCCAGCTTTTCATATTCGAAGACTATGTAGAGATAAGCTTTTTATGGATATCTCTTTTGGTTATTGACGTATGTCAATAGATACGAAATTTCATATGGTAAGACAGCAACACAAACCTGAAGAACCACTTTCGAGACCGAACAAATTGTCACGGCCTTGATAAATCACTTTACCGCTTAAACTAATTTGGATTATGTTAACGACCATGCACAAGCGAAAACGATTAAAATCTTTGGCAAGTTACCCTTTATTGCTGACCCTAATTTTACAATTAGGGCTTTCTAGTTTGCTGTGCGCTGTTGCTGGTTACCAAGCCGAGGCTAGCACGTTGACCATTTGCACCAGTTTTGGCATTAAAACCATTAGTTTTGATGAAAATGGTGAGCCAATTGAACTGCCCTCTCAACACTCAGCCTTTGATAACAGCTGTTTTCATTGTGCCTCTGGTGGTTGCGGGGCGGTGGGATTGCTCACGGCCAAGGCAGATTCTGTTTTCCAGAAACCTTTATTGAAAAAAATAGAGGCCTTCCAGATAGGTCTTAGCAATAGACCTTCAAAAACGCCTCCTTCTCGGGCTCCCCCTCACACCGCATAAAAATTCTTTTGAAATCCGTCCATGATGATTGCCGCGCAGATAAATTGAGCCTGCACGGCGAGACCATATGTGTAATTTGGGGTGTTTTAGAGAGCTTGATTGTATTTAAACCCTATCAAATGCTCTTCCTCTTAAAACACCTTCGTTTAGGAGTTTAACAATGTCATTTCTAACAACAGGTGCCAAACTTAGTTTGAAAGTAAGCTTGGCCGCCTTTACAATTTCTAGTCTGAGTGCCACAGCTTTTGCTGATGACACTCAAATTCCGAACTTTGCTATATCTGGCGGCGGCCAGGATCATCACACCTCAATTCGGGCTGATAGTCATGCCCCTATCGGTGTCATGGGGGATCATATGCATAAAAAGGGCGAATGGATGCTCTCTTATCGCTTTATGACCATGGAGATGCAAGGCAGCCAAATTGGCAAAAACAATGTCTCACCTGAATTCATCGTCAACAATGTTGCCAACCCCTTTGGCATGCCTGCAACATTACGCGTGGTGCCAACCAAGATGCGCATGGATATGCATATGTTAGGGGCTATGTACGCCCCCTCAGACAGCGTCACATTGATGGCGATGCTGCCCATTTTAGAAAATGAAATGGATCATGTAACCTTTGCCGGCATGAACCCG
>JAJFHF010000090.1 GCA_021775775.1 Hyphomicrobiaceae bacterium | reverse complement strand
TACCTGTACATCGGCATGGGAGACGGCGGTAGCGGCGGCGACCCGCTCAACAATGCCCAGGATCTAACATCGCTATTGGGCAAGATGTTGCGCATTAACCCAGATCCCCAAAATGCGCTGGACGCCTACGACATCCCTTTGGACAATCCATTTGTGACCACACCCGGTGCACGCCCGGAGATCTATGCCTCGGGTTTACGCAATCCTTTTCGATTTTCATTTGACCGCCAATCCGGTGATTTGTGGTTAGGGGACGTGGGGCAAAGTAGCCGCGAGGAAATAGACATCATCCTTGCGGGCAACAACTACGGTTGGCGGGTACTGGAAGGCACGCAAAACTTTGACGCATCAGCAAATACCCTGCCCCCATCTGCGTTCACCCCACCGGTGTTCGAATATGGCCGCAGTGAAGGTGTTGCCGTGATCGGCGGATATGTCTACCGCGGTACCCGGCTCGCCTCCCTGGTCGGCCGTTATCTTTATTCCGACTTCGGCAGCGGTACTATCTGGGCACTGACCTGGAATGGCAGTACGGTTACTGCAAACGATCCCCTCGGCGTCGCCTCCGCACCAACCAGTTTTGGCGAAGACAATGATGGTGAGTTACTCATCGTTTCTCGCAATGCCGGTCTATCGCGACTCATGGCAAACGGTGGCGTTTCGTCCGCACCCTCTTTGCTGTCCCAGACCGGAATATTCACCGATCTGGCCAATCTCACGCCCGCCCTGGGTTTGATCGAATACACACCCAACCAACCGTTTTGGTCAGACGGCGTAGAAAAGCGTCGTTGGTTGGGGATCCCGGACGGCAGCCAAATTTCTTTCAGCAACGACAATTGGACGTTGCCTATCGGCAGCGTCACTGTGAAGCATTTCGAAATCAACCTGATACAAGGCGACCCCAGCTCCGTGCGCAGGCTGGAAACCCGGGTGCTGCTGAATACCAGCCAGGGTCAACGTGGTTTCACCTATCGTTGGAATACCGCTGAGACTGATGCGATGTTATTGGCTGGACGAGAAAGTGAAACTTTGTCCGTGGTTTTATCCGGCGGAGCCAGCCAAGATCAGCTTTACGAATATCCCAGTCGCACTGATTGTTTGCGTTGTCATACAGAAGCCGCGGGGTTTGGATTGAGCCTGAAAACTGCACAACTTAACGGTAATTTTGACTATGCGGGCACTCTCGACAACCAACTTCGCAGTTTCAACAATATCGGCTTGTTCGATACCGATATTGGCGATGTCACCCAATATGCCGCCTTCGCACCACTCGCCGACGTCAATGCCACGGTTGATGCACGTGCCCGCGCTTACTTGGATGTCAATTGCAGCCAGTGCCACCAACCGAACGGTCCAACCCCCAGCACCATTGATTTGCGCGGGACCACCGCGCTCAGTGCTATGAATGCAATCGGCACCACACCACTCGCCGGAGACCTGGGGATCGCTAACGCTGAAGTTATCGCAGCAGCAGCTAAAGAGCGTTCTATCTTGTGGCAGCGTATCCAGCGATTGGACAATACCAGAATGCCGCCGCTATCCAGTCACGTGGTCGACGCCGAAGCCGTAGATCTGATCGGCCGCTGGATCGATGCGCTCTGAATGAACTGAGACTTCCGAGGAAGCGCGCTAGCAACAACCCCCACCGCGTATTACATTAGAGGTTGGGCTAACTTCTAGGGGAAACAGGTGGATCCACAAGAGACAAATACGTTACGGGGCTTAATGGAGTATGAAGCCGCCCGTACCGCGCCTCCGGAAGGATTCCCGACCCTGCCTGACCTACCAGGCGGCCGCTACACTGATCCTCGTTTTTTCGAGTTGGAAAAAGACCATATCTGGCGCAAATCCTGGTTGTTCGCCGCCCATATTGATGAAATCCCGGAACCGGGTTGCTACCGTCTTTGGGAAAATGCCGGACAACCCGTCATCATCGTGCATGCCGACGATGGTGCTATGAATGCTTTCTACAACACCTGCAGTCATCGTGGTGCACCGATCGTGACCGATGCCGCTGGCAAAAAACCTCGCTTGGTATGCAAATACCACGGCTGGACCTACAGCCATGCGGGCGACCTGATTGCGGTACGCGATCCAGAGGACTTCAGCGGGCTAGACTTTTCATGCCGCGGCTTGCAGTCGGTACGCTGCGAGCGCTTTGGCAACCTCATCTTCGTTAACTTCGACCACGATGCCCCCACCCTGCTCCAATGGTTGGGACCCGTGGCCGACGAATGGGAAGAGTTCCAGTTCGGCAACTGTCGGTTAGCGGCGCGACACATCTGGGATTTGAACTGCAATTGGAAGATCGCCATGGAAGCCAATACCGAGGTCTACCATGTGCGCAGTATCCATGCCAAAACCGTCGCGCCGATGCTGGATGACCGCCGCAACGTGAACACCTTTTATTCACAAGGTCATGGACGCATGGTCGCGCCGCGGCCAAAGCGCGCGGACGGGACCATCAACGCGCCGGTGGAACGCAGCATATGGCCTGAGATCGAGACCGCGGGGGAGATCGCCCGAACCTGTACGCAATCCTACGGCGTGTTTCCCAACTGGGTATCACCCTTGAGCCAGCATGCCATCCCACCTTTGTTATTTTGGCCAAACGGCATCAACAAATGCCGCTTGGAGACCTGGACACTGGCACCCGACTGGGGTAACGGCCCGAAACCAGATATGTGGACACAAAACGATGGCGAGTTGCTTTCACCAGTGCTGTTAGAAGACACCGAGTTCGGTGAGTGGATACAGAAATCTGTCGAATCCTATGGCTTCAAGGGTGTGCCGCTAAGTTATCAGGAAGCACGGATCTACCACTGGAATCAGTTCGCGGACAAAATGATCGGTATCGAGAACATCCCCGAAGAACTGCGCGTGGCACAGGTCATCGGTGAGGAATGGATGTATCCCAACGATCCTCGTGTCGCATTCTTGAATCAATAGCGCGGAACAGCATGCAACAAGCACTCTCTGGGATACGTATTTGCGACTTTACCGGTCAGTTAGCCGGTGCCGGTGCCACCAAGTGGCTGTCTGCCTTTGGTGCGGAGATCATTCGTATCGAAGACCCGGTACGCCAGGGCCGTTGGGATATCCTGCGCGGCATGGAACCGTTCAAAGAAGGCCAGCGTGGCCTGGACTACGGTGGCGGGTTCAACAATCACAATACCGACAAATACGGCATTACTCTCAATCTGCGCACAGACAAAGCCAAACAGATACTGACCGAAATCATCAAGAAGTCCGATGCGATAACCGAAAATTTTGCTGCAGGCGTACTGGATAAGTGGGGCTTCGGCTATGAACAACTGAAAGCGATCAAACCCGATATCGTCTATGTGTCCAACTGCGGTTTTGGACACGAAGGCCCGTATCACAAGTACAAGACCTGGGGACCTATCGTACAGGCGGTATCCGGCTTGACTTTCAGCTCCACTTTGCCAGATCAGCCCCCTGCTGGTTGGGGCTACTCCTATATGGATCACACCGGCGGCTACTACATGGCCATGGCCATCATGCTCGCCCTGCTGCATCGGCAACGTACCGGCGAAGGCCAGTGGGTCGATCTCGCCTGTACCGAAGCCGCGGTAACCTTAAACGGCCCGGCATTGCTAGATTGGAGTATTAATGGCAATGCCATGCGTCAAGACGTGCAACCCAGCTCCAATCGCAGCCAGTATGCGCCCATGGCCCCCCACGGCATCTACCCATGTACAGGCGATGATCATTGGGTCGCCATCAGCTGTCGTCATGACGACGACTGGCAGCTTCTTGCCGGGGTCATCGATCAAGACTGGACAAAGCCATTCGACGACGAGCCTTACCGCCTGAACAATCAAGATGCCTTAGACGAGCATATGGCGAGTTG
>JAJFHF010000089.1 GCA_021775775.1 Hyphomicrobiaceae bacterium | reverse complement strand
TTGTTTCTGCTTGCCAATTTATCTCAGTGCGATCAAGCAACCTTGTCGGACTTATCTTTAAGAACAGGCATTCCCCCTTCTAGCGCGCATCGATTTCTCTCTACGATGGAGGCACATGGCATTGTTCATTTCGATGATATTACCCAACAATGGATGATCGGCGTGGGCATTATGAAATTAAGTGGTTCCTTCATCCGTAGGTCTGGTGTGATTGATGTTGGTCGTCCCATTTTACGAGAATTGATGGAAGAGAGCGGCAAGACCGCGAATATGGCGATTGAGGATAATGGTGATGTGGTGCTGGTGGCGCAGGTGGAGACACAAGAAGCTATCCGGGCTTATTTCAAACTTGGTGAAAGAGGCCCTATGCATGCCTCTGGCATAGGGAAAGTTCTCTTGGCCGATAAACCAATGAGAGATATCAAACAAATTTTGCAAGATAAGGGAATGGTGTCTTTTACTCCCAAGACCCTAACGTCGCCAGCGGCGCTGTTTGATGAGTTAGATATGGTTCGTAGTCGTGGGTGGGGGCTTGATGATGAAGAGCGCTATATCGGAATGAAATGTATTGCGTGCCCGATTTATAATGAATTTGGTGAGGCGATTGCCGGGATTTCAATCTCGGGACCAAGTGTTGGTATGGATGAAGAAAAAATTGGTGAGATTGGGCCATTGGTGAAACGTTTTGCTAAAAAAATAACTGATAATATAGGCGGGGTAGACCCTGGTGAGTAGCTGCCTATTGGTGGTTGCTTTCTTTGTTTTTGTTGCTCATTGCTTTTTGTGTTTTTCTCTTGGTTTTTTATGTGATGGCTGAAATCTCACAATCTTCTCATTGTTTTCTCATCAATCACCCTTATCCTAATTAATGAAGTAATTTTTACATCTTTTGAGTTTTTTTTGACTGGTTTTTGGTCTAACTTGTAAAGTGCAATTAAAGTAAGCTTTTTAGGGAGATGGGTTAAATGGTAAACATAAAGTTGAATGGCGTCGATAAGACGATTGATGCCGCTGATGACACCCCATTATTATGGGCAATACGTGATTTGGCTGGTTTAACTGGAACCAAATATGGTTGTGGTGCTGGTCTTTGTGGCGCGTGTACTGTGCATGTTGATGGGAAAGCTGTTCGCAGTTGTATGACATCCTTGTCAGAGGTTAAGGGCAAAGAAGTTACCACCATTGAAGGGCTTTCGAGTGATGGCAATCACAAGATCCAACAGGCATGGCGTGAATTGAATGTACCACAATGTGGATTTTGCCAAGCAGGACAGATTATGCAAGCTGCTGATCTTTTAAAAGGTAATCCTAATCCGACAGATGATGAAATTCACAAAGCGATGGAAGGTAATATCTGTCGTTGTGGGTGCTATCAACGTATTGTTTCAGCCATTCGTCATGCCTCAACAGGAGCTTAATCGATGTTACCAAGTATTGAAAAATTAATTCAGTCAGTGCCTGTTGAAGAACAACAGCCAATGACTTTCATCAACGCCTCGCGGCGTACATTTTTGCAGGTGAGCGCCGCCGGTTTTGCCGTAGCCGCTTTCTCGCAGCCAGCTGAAGCGTTTATTAAATATCCTGTTGGTGGGACCACAATGGCGCATGGTTTGCGCTATGAACCGACGATCTTTGTTTCCATTGATGGAGATGGAACAGTTAGCATTGTCGCGCACCGCTCTGAAATGGGCACAGGCGTGCGCACGTCGCTGCCCATGGTGCTTGCAGATGAGATGGGGGCTGACTGGGACCGCGTGAAACTTATTCAGGCGCCTGGTGATGAACCTAAATATGGCAACCAAGACACTGATGGCTCGCGCTCAATGCGTCACCATATCCAATCAATGCGCCAAATGGGCGCTTCGGTTCGTCATATGTTGGCCAAGACCGCTGCAAAAAAATGGGGCGTCTCTATTGATGACGTTGATGTTGGGGTGCACGTGGTTACCTCTGGTGCCAGGGAAGCTGGTTTTGGTGAGCTTGCTGTTGACGCCATGAATGAGGTTGTACCTACTTTTGATGAACTTACCTTTAGAAGCGAAGATGAGTTTCGCTATATGGGTAAGGGCAATGTGCCCATGGCGGATATCTCTGATATCACGACAGGTAAGGCCATTTATGGTGCCGATATCATGTTGCCAGGTATGAAGGTTGCCGTTATCGCTCGCCCACCAGCGGTTGGTGAAAAAATCGCGAAAGTAAATGATAAAAAAGCGCGCGCCGTTGCCGGTGTCGAAGATATCATTGAACTCCCGGTTACTGTTATGCCTGCAAAGTTTGCTCCTCTTGGCGGCGTTGCGGTTATAGCGGCGCACACAGCTGCGGCGCTTAAGGGCCGAGATGCTTTGGAGATCAAGTGGTCTAAGGGGCCGCACTCTGAGTATAACTCTGAAGCCTTTACCAAAGAGATGCGTAAAACAGCAGGGAAAAAAGGCAAGGTTTTGCGCTCGGAAGGCGATCTGGCTAAAGCGATTAAATCACAATCAAAGAGCTTTGCCGCTGAATATACCCAGCAGCATATGGCGCACGCGCCAATGGAGCCACCGGTTGCCGTTGCTAAAGTCAGCGCTGACTTTGCAGAGATCTGGGCGCCTGTGCAATCTCCTTATGGAACACGCCAGGATATTGCTGCTGCTCTTAAAATGCCGATTGATAATGTGCGGGTGAATGTTACTCTTTTGGGTGGTGGTTTCGGCCGTAAATCAAAATGTGATTTTGCACTCGAAGCGGCACTGCTTGCCCAAAAAACCGGTGTGCCGATTAAGGTGCAATGGACTCGTGAAGATGACATTATGCATAGCTTTTATCACACGACCTCGGTTGAGCGACTGGAAGCGGCGATTGATAAAAAGGGTAAAGTAACAGGACTGCGGTATAATTCTGTATCGCCTTCTATTTTAACCACTTTTGCTCCAGATTCTGGTCATCAGTTCTTTATTGAGAATGGTATGGGCCATGTTGATATGCCGTTTGAAGTTCCAAACCTTAGCATTGAAAATGGTAAAGCCATGGCACATACGCGCATTGGCTGGTTCCGTTCAGTTGCGAATATACCGCGCGCTTTTGCTGTTCAATCATTTGCCTCTGAGTTGGCACATGAACTTGGACGTGATGAAAAAGAAGTGTTGTTGGAGCTGATCGGTTCGGACCGCAAGCTTGATCCTATTAAGCAAGGGTTTCCTAAAAACTTCTGGGACTATGGTGAGGTCTATGACGAGTATCCGATTGATACTATGAGGCTCAAAAATGTGTTGAACTTGGCTGCTGATAAAGCTGGTTGGGGCAAATCAACACCAGCTGGTGAAGGTTGGGGCCTAGCCGTGCACCGGGCATTTGTGACATATGCAGCCGCGGCTGTGCGTGTTAAAATCGTCAACGGTCAAATCAGGGTTCCTGAAGTTCACTTGGCGATTGATTGTGGTTATGCAGCCAATCCTGAACGGATCCGTTCTCAGTTAGAGGGCGCGGCCGTTATGGGGATGACGCTGGCTCTGCATAGTGGTGTCACCTATGAAGATGGTGTCGCTCAACAGAGTAATTTTGACACCTATGAAATGGTCAGATCTACCAATCATCCAGAGAACGTTCATGTTCATATTGTTGATCATCCGTTTTCTGTTCATGCCTCTGGCGTAGGCGAACCTGGCTTGCCGCCAATTGCTCCTGCTCTTGCAAATGCTATCTTTAAAGCAAGCGGTAAGCGGTTCCGCGATATGCCGTTTGGCGATACGATTAAAGCTTAATAAACGCGAACCTCATTGCGAACGAAAACGGGCTGATCTTAAGATCAGCCCGTTTTTTGTCATGTGATTAAGTTGTTACAGCGTTCTGGATTATATTTGATTTTGCACATTAAGTCGTGACTTTTTGAGTGATGTGTTGTTTGTATGTAATTGTTTTTATGACTGTTAGATGTATGACTAGATCTTAGAAACGAATGGGTCGTTTGCTGCGTTTAAACATAATCCTTACTTTACATTTTTAGAGAATCCCGATTTATAATTAGTTTTGTATTGCGTAATAATAAGGGAGCGCCGTTTAAGATGCTTTATGCATGCAAATATAGTAACCAGTGGACTGTAAAGACACTTGGTGTGAACCATTTTAAATGGTTCAACCGATGTGTTGTGCTGGCCTTTCCTTATATTCTAGCCTTTGTCTTTTCATTATCATTTGGTGTTTTTGTCTCATCTGCGAAAGCAGAGACTTTAAATGACGCTCTGGCAGCCGCTTATCATCACAACCCTCAATTAACAGCTGAGCAAGCGCGGTTGCGCGCCATTGATGAAGGGGTGGCTCAAGCTCAGTCTGGTTATAGACCGAATGTCGATTTAAATGCTGAAGTTGGTTCTTTGCGAACAGATACCAAACCAAGATCTTTGGCTGATGGGCGGACTTCCCCTTACGGATATTCTGTGACTTTAAATCAGCCCTTATTTAGAGGGTTTCGGACGGTTAACAGTATTCGCGCCGCAAAAGCAGATGTGCAAGCTGGGCGTGCTTCTTTGCGCAATGTCGAGCAAGTTGTCCTACAAGATGCGGTAACCTCTTATGTGAATGTGGTGCGTGAGCAGGCGATTTTGCGTTTGCAGGAAAATAATTTACGGGTTTTATCCAAACAACTTACGGCGACACAAGATCGCTTTTCAGTTGGTGAGGTTACTAAGACAGATATTGCTCAATCGCGCGCACGCCGGAGTGAGGCTGCTTCTGCGCTAAATTTGGCGCAAGCGAATTTAAACACTGCGAAAGCCGAATTTGCGCGCATTGTTGGGCATATGCCTGTACGTTTACACCATCCAGGTACCATAAATAAGCATTTACCTCGTTCTCAGAACCATGCCATTGATATTGGGTTAAGTGAACATCCGTTAATTGATCAATCTATTTATGCTGAAAAAGCGGCGCGCCACAATGTTGATGTGGTGTCAGGCGAGCGCTTACCAGAAGTTAATTTAGAAGCGCAATATTCTCAAAACTTTGATAGCTCAATATTGACAAATGAGAGTGAGAGAAGTTCTGTGATGGCACGGGCCCGCGTGCCTCTTTATCAAAGTGGTGCGGTGTATGCACGTATTCGCCAAGCCAAACAAATTGTTTTACAAAGACGCGCTGAGCTTAACCAATCTCGCTTGCAAGTGCGTGCCTCTATCATTTCTGCTTGGGGGCAATTGTTGGCTGTACGGGCTCAAATTCAATCAAATAACGAGGTTGTCCGAGCAAATCGCACTGCACTTGCTGGTGTGAAAGAAGAAGAAAAAGTTGGACAAAGAACCATTTTGGATGTGCTCGATGCTGAACAAGAGCTTTTGAATAGTCAGGTCAATTTGGCGACAGCACAACGAGATCTTGTGGTGGCAGAGTATAATCTTTTATCTTCGCTTGGTCGGTTGAATGTTTCAACTTTGCCTGTTGCGGCCGCGGTTTATGAGCCTGAGATTAATTATCAAGATGTTGATCGGCGCTGGCGCGGGGCTGATATTAATGAGCCTGATTTAGATGAGCGCAGTGTTTTGCATTGGGATAATTTTATCTTACACCGCCGCGATGAGTATTGATCTCTTCTTTTGATCCTTATGGATTTACTCTTTTAAAAGATATTTATCTAAAACTGCCAAATTTAATAAATTTGGCAGTTTTTGCTTGTGGTTTTTTTGGCAAAATAAATCAACAATAGAATGATGAGCCCTACAAATATGCAGCTGGTGAGTGAGCCGAGTAAATAGGCTGATAAGAACTCGATGAAGGTATAGAGTAAGGGGATGATCAGCAAGGGCTTTGGGTAGTTTTGGCTCATCAAAGCTATGCCGATGGTAACAGTGAGGGTGGGAGCTGGGAATAGACCAAAGATTTGTCCCTCTTGCCAGGTTTGTCCCTCCAGAAAATATGAGTTGGTCAAAAGAGGTAAGAAGGGGTAGATAAATAGTCCGAAAATCACTGTTGCTTTGCCAGCTAGGTTTATGAGTGAATGCTCTTGTTGTAGGATGGAATGATGTGTTGTTTTTAAAACCGCCCACAATAGGAGGCAAGCTTGGGCAAGAAACAGACCGCCATAAACAGTAGCGAACCAATTGATGGAGCTATAATGGGTGATGTGGAATATGAGCCCGCACCAGGCCCAAGCAAGGGCCAAGATGATGCCTATAGTTTTGTGCGATGTGGCAGGTTTTCCCAGTATCAGGTATCCTAGGTACACACTTGTAAGAGCAGCAATGAACTGTGCTGGCCAGATATTTTGATTGTATAACGCCAATGACCTGAAATAGACCTCAGGTGAAAATAACATTAAATCCTGTAAGCTGTAATCGAGAACTGTCTCTAGCATAAGAAGTCCTTATAGGGTGTCTACATAGGCGCTCATTTGGGCCCTCATTTTTGCGTCTGGCAAGGTGCCATGCATTGTAGCCATGTTCTCTTGGCAATGGGTGACTTTTGAGGTGGCGGGGATAGCGCAGGTTACAGCCGGGTGAGAAATAATAAATTTCAATAAAAATTGCGGCCAGCTTTTGCAATCAATTTCCTTGGCGAAGGCGGGGAGGGGCTTGGATGCTAGATGAGAGATCAAAGCCCCTCTTTGAAAGGGGCGATTGATGATGACGGCTATGCCTTTATCTTTGGCCAAAGGCAAGAGGCGTTGTTCAGCCTCGCGGTCGTGCATGTTATAAGTGAATTGAACAAAATCAATGTTTTTTGTTTTCATGATTTGCTCGACTTCATCATGGCGGCGGCCGTGGGAGGTGGTGATGCCGATGTAACGCAAACGGCCTTTCTCTTTCATATCTGTTAGGGTGACTAGGTGTTTCTCCCAGCCAGCTAAATTATGAATTTGCAATAAATCAAATTGTTTGACGCCCCATAGTTGCTTGGCCGTTTTGATTTGTTTCACGCCTTGGCTTTGAAAATTGGTCCAGACCTTCGTGGCGGAGAAAAGCCCTTTTGGGAAATTCAACTGTTGCAGACCATAGCCGATCACCTCTTGCGATGAGCCATACATGGGGGAGCTATCAAGTAGCCCGCCGCCCGCCTCAAAAAAGGCTTTGAGAACTTTGGTGCGCTCGTTGCGTAAAAATTCGTCATTGCCAACATTAAAGGTGATCCACGATCCCATGCCAATGGCTGGAATCATCAGGCCCGTTTTTGGAATGGGTTTTTGATAAAAAGGGGTTGGCGTTTTGGCCAATGTTGGCAATGAGCCAGCCCAGAGCGCCGTCGCAGACAGAGCTGTATTTGCCACTAGGAATTTAACAAGAGAGCGGCGATCTATAAAAGATTTCATGGCAGTGAACTTTCCTGATTTTACAGATAAAGTTAATCATAAATGAATATGAAACGGTTTTGCATAAAATGATGGCAATTCTACATCACCAATCAGAGAGTTTCTTAAGATTGATCGTTTGCAAGTCGCTCAAAGCCAGCGGTTAGATCAGCTTTTAGATCATCCATATCCTCATGGCCAATATGAAAGCGCAAGGCTTGCCCTTTATGAGGCCACTTAGTGGCCGTGCGATAAGAGCGTGGGTCAAAGGGAATGACCAGGCTTTCATAACCGCCCCAAGACCACCCCATGGAAAATAATGAGAGGCCATCAAGCATGCGCTCGATTGCGGCTTGATCGGCGGGCTTGAGGATGATGCTAAAGAGCCCCGCGGCGCCCTTGAAATCGCGCTGGAACAAGGCATGATCGGGGTGAGAGGGGAGCGCTGGGTGAAGCACGGTTTCAACCTCTGGTCTTGTCTCAAACCATTGGGCGAGTTCAATGGCGGCTTGTTCGTGGTGCTTCAAACGGATGGCTAAGGTTCTTAGGCCGCGTAGGGCCAACTGGACATCATCAGGTCCGGCGCAAATGCCTAGTGAGTGGGCTGTTTTGCGAATGGCTTTGGCCGCTGGGCCTTTGGCGCTGATGGTGCCGATCATGGCGTCTGCATGGCCGATGAAATATTTGGTGCCAGAGTGCAAGGAGACATCAACGCCCATATCAAGAGGGGTCAAGTTCAAGGGGGTGGCGTAAGTGTTGTCTATGACGGTTGTGAGGCCTCTATCTGAGGCGGCAGCTTGGATGGCGGGGATGTCCTGGACTTCAAAAGTTTGAGAGCCAGGGCTTTCCATAAAGACCACCTTGGTGGTGCTTTGTATAATATCTTTGATGTTAGCGCCTATGCGCGGGTCATAATAGGTGGTTTCAACGCCGAGGTCTTTTAAGGTGGTATCGCAAAATGACCTGGTTGGTTGATAGACGGCGTCAGTGACAAGGAGATGATCGCCGGTTTTTAACAGGGCTAATAAAGTCGTGGTTATGGCGCAAAGTCCTGAGGGCGTTAGCACGGTTTCATCGGCGCCCTCTAGCTCGTTTAAGGCTTGCTCGAGCGCTTCATAGGTTGGGCTGCCCTTGCGGCCATAATTATAACCATAGCCGCCCTCATATAAGGAACGTACAGTGGGAAACAACACTGTAGAGCCTTTATAAAGCGGGGGGTTCACAAACCCTTTGGAAGCCTTTGTATCACGCCCAAGATGCACAAGTTTGGTGTTTTTGTTGATAGGCTTTTTCATCACGAGGTCCCGTTATTTATACTGTTTGTCTTAGGTATAGTCGTGTTTGGACGGCTCGTTAAGAAAAATTTATTTTAGACCTTGAATTTGTTTTTGAGGTAGAGCACTCACATTTATCCAATGGGCTCCCCATCGTCACGGGTCACTGCTATAATGGATGAGCGTGGGCTATGATTTGAGCCTAGCGGGAAATGACTGCCGCCTTTGTTACCGGGGTGTTGAATGCCCACAAACATGGTTTTGCGATCGCGTGACCAACAAAGTCCTGTCACCTCGCATTCTTTTGGGCCAACAAGGAAGCGAGCAATTTGCCCTGTGTTGGTGTCGCCAACGAGCATTTGGTTGTTGCCCATGCCAGCAAAGTCATCCTTGTTGGTGGTTTTTCCATCTGTTTGGATCCATAGGCGCCCCCTTGTGTCAAAGGCCAGACCATCTGGTGAATTGAACATATTATCGGGTGTTATATTCTCAGACCCTGCCATGTCTCCGTGGTGGATGGTTGGATTGCCAGCTAGTGCAAATAAAGACCATTCAAATTGTGTATCTGTGTGGTTTTCGCCTATTGGCTCTAATTTTAGGATTTGTCCATATAGGTTTTGTGCCCGCGGGTTGGGGCCGCCAACCGGGGTTTCATCTCCGCCCTGGTTTGGTTTTTTGCCTCGGTTTTTATTATTTGTAAGGGCACAATAAATCTGTGTCTTTTCAGGATGGGCGGCGACCCATTCAGGGCGGTCCATAGTAGTGCCCCCGACTTTTGAAGCAGCTAGGCGGGTGTGGATGCATATTTCAGCTTCGCTCATGCTGGTTGTCTCTGGGGTTAAAGGTAACCAGGAACCGCGTTGATCATCATAAAACTTAGCCACATAGAGGGTGCCCTTGTTGAGAAGCTTTTCTGTTGGCTTTCCTGGTACATAGATATCGCGCGAGACGAATTTATACAAAAACTCGCCGCGTTCATCATCGCCCATATACACAACAACGCGGTTGTCCTTGGCGATAACGACCTCCGCATTTTCATGTTTAAACCGGCCA
Source organism: Hyphomicrobiaceae bacterium (assembly GCA_021775775.1). GTDB lineage: Bacteria > Pseudomonadota > Alphaproteobacteria > Rhizobiales > HXMU1428-3 > HXMU1428-3. Next base: position 3,213 of record JAJFHF010000089.1, on the reverse strand, counting down.
AGCTTGGTGCGTTTCTTTATAGGTGAGGTTGGATCGCGTGGGTCAAACTCCACCACATAACCAAAGCGATTGGGCTCGTTTGGGTGTTTGGCCATGTCAAAGCGTTCATCTGCTATAGCCCAGTTATAGCCGTAGTCTTTTTGGCGGAGGCCATAGCGTTTCTCCTCTTTGGTGGTTTTTCTGTTTTTGTCTGAACTAGAAAAATAGCCATTAAAATTTTCTTCGCATGTCAGGTAGGTGCCCCACGGGGTCAGCCCATTGCCGCAATTGTTAAAGGTGCCAAGGGCCTCAACACCAGCTGGGTCGGCTTTTGTTTGTAAGAGAGGATCGCCGGCGGCAGGCCCGGTTATCTCAATGGGGGTATCTGCGGTGATACGTCGGTTAAGGGGGCTGTCTTTGACAATATCCCACTTGCCTCCGTTATTTATGATTTCAACCACTGAGATGCCATGGCCAGCTTTTGATTTAAGCACATCATCGGTTGTTTGAGGGCGATGTTTTTTTGGCAAAGGTAGAAGCGTGCGTTTGTTTATATACTCATTGTTGGCAACCAACAGATTGTGGCCGTTATGCTCAATAAAAGACATGCCGTCATTATTGTCACCAAAGGCGCGGCTTTGGCTGTGTGCTGTGCCGCCGGTTTTTTCATCAAGCGGGGCCCCATCTGACCATAGAGGGTCGCCCCATTGGACAACCACCTGCCAACTGAACCCTTTGGGAATAGTTACTGTATCAAGGCTATTGGTTTTTATGGGTTCAAAATCAAATATTGATTGTTGAGTGCCAGCAGCTTGGCTTGTCGATGAGTTTGAGAGTAGGAACTGCGAGAGGCCGAAACCTACCACACCGCCGATAAAGCCGCGACGAGTGATGGCTTGTTGAAGGATCGTGTCAAAGTCAGTGTTGTTTGGGCGCGGTGAATTAATTTCATCGAACTCATCAAATGAAAGGTCTTCATCATTGTGAGCGAGCATATCTAATGGGGTGCTTGTTGTTGTTTGTTTTAGAGATAATTTAGATGACATATTTCATCCTTTGTTTTGCTGTGTCATTTTTTAACTCTGGATATCTAAGGATCATGACAGTGCTATGACAATACCATGACTAAAACGAGCTTAAATGTTGGGTTTTTATATCTCTAAATGAGCTTTTATATCTCTTAATGAGCATGATCATGATTATCATGCTCATGATGATCTTTAGTTTGCTCAGGCTTTTTCTGATGTTGGTCTTTTGTTCGTTTGGGCATAGACATAACACCCAGGCCGTGACGGTAAACCAGTTCACCACCTTTCCAAGCCGTAATGGTCAAAACTGTGCTTGAGATAAGGGAAAATAATAAAAAAATAACTTTTACGCTCTGGTTCTTTTTATAAATTATGAGTGACCAGAGGGTTAACGTGATAAAAAAAGCCAACGAGGCAAACCCCCATTTTCGGTGATCTGTCATCATCATATGGGACAGTGCATCGTGATGAACTGTGTTGTAGGCATGAATGCCGGCAGCAACCGTACCAAGGCTTAATAAGGTTCCGCTCCATAAATTTATATAGGCAGCTTGCAAAGCCATATTAGCCAGTTGGGAGTTGGAGCTGACCTTGCTGATAGCAAATAACAAGACAGATGTTAATAGTAGTGCGATGGTGAAATGAACCATCATTGGATGCCAGTTAGGGATGATTTCAGGCATTGTTATTTTCCTTTTGTTGGAAGTTGTTTTTCCGGCCTTCCCATAGATCATAAATTACAGGAATGACGATGAGGGTTAGAACGGTGGTGGAGAGCATACCGCCAACCATAGGAAGAGCGATGGGACGCATTACATCCGCGCCCGGGCCATCAGTGAAGAAGATGGGTAACAAGCCTGCGATGATGACACTAACAGTCATTAGTTTTGGGCGCACGCGCAGCACAGCGCCTTTGATGATGGCATTGGTTAAGTCTCGTTTGTTTTCAGGGGGCTGCTCTTTTACTTGTTGGTCGATATAGATCAACATGACAATCGCAGTCTCGATGGCCACACCGCCAAGAGCTATAAAGCCAACCGCGACGGCGATGGATAGATTGTAGCCTACAAGATAAACCGCCCATAGCCCTCCGATTAAACCAAAAGGGAGGGAGAGCATGATTAGTAAGGTTCGATCTACCTTGTTGAAATGCAGCATTAACAACACAAAAATGATGAGAACAACACCAGGCAGGGCAATGGATAGATTCTCGCGGGCCTTGATTAATTGTTCATACTGGCCGGACCAACTGATTGAATAGCCCTTTGGGAGCGTGATGTTGTTTGATATTTTTATGCGGGCCTCTTCAACATAAGTGCCGATGTCGCGGTCTTTAATATCAACAAAAACCCAACCGGTAAGTCTTGCGTTTTCAGATCTTAGCATTGGCGGCCCATCGACGAATTTGATGGTGGCCAGTTGGGCCAGAGGGATGTGTTGTCCTTGCGGCGTTGGGACTAGAATTTCAGATAATTGTTTTGGTGTTTCTCTAAAGGGGCGGTCATAGCGCAGAATGATGTTGTAGCGCTCGCGTTCTTGAATGCTTTGGGTGAGCTTCATGCCACCAAGGGCTGTTTGGATGACCGATTGGAAAATACCAAGGTCAATGTTTTGCCGGGCTAACTCGCGCCGGTTTGGTTCAATCTCTAGATATTTCCCGCCGATGACCCGATCGGCAAATGCTGAGCGGGTGCCGGGGACTTTGGTGACCAGGGCTTCAATTTCAAGAGCGATGCGCTCAATCTCTTTTAAATTGTCCCCTGAGATTTTTATGCCCACCGGGGTGCGGATTCCGGTTGAGATCATATCCATGCGGATTTTTATGGGGTAGCCCCATGAATTGACAAGACCTGGCATTTTTGTGCGCTGATCTAGCTCATTGGTTAAGTCGCGCAAAGTGAGACCTGCGCGCCAGACTTGTTTCGGTTTGAGTTTGACCCAGGTTTCAATCATTGTGATGGGGGCTGGGTCCGTTGCCGTATCGGCACGACCAACCTTGCCAAAGACGCGCTCTACCTCTGGGACTGTTTTTATTAACCGGTTGGTTTGGCTTAGAATTTCTTTTCCCTTTGAAAGGGAGATGCCTGGCAAGGTTGTTGGCATATATAACAACTCACCTTCATATAGGGGGGGCATAAATTCTGAACCTAGTTTTGATAAGGGATAGAGGGTGGAAAGAAGCATTAACGCCAAAAGGGCCATGACG
>JAJFHF010000088.1 GCA_021775775.1 Hyphomicrobiaceae bacterium | reverse complement strand
TGTCGAGGGGTTGCGCTCTGCTTCTGATTATATGAAGGTTGAGCAAGGACAAAGACCGAGGGTTTTTCTAACGAATTTGGGTAAGCCGTCAGATTATACTGCGCGCTCTGGTTGGGCAAAAAGCTATTTTGAAACGGGCGGTATTGAAGCGGTTGGACATGATGGCGCTGATCGTCACGAAGATATAGTGGCTGCCTTTTCTCGCTCTGGCGCTCATATTGCTTGTTTGTGTTCGAGTGATGTGCGCTATTTGGATGAAGCGATTGGGATGGCAAAGTCTTTAAAAGAGGCCGGCGCCCGGGCGATTTATATGGTCGCGAAACCCAAATTTTTAAAATCATTGCCCTATGAAGGCCGCGCGCAAATACATGGTTTGATTTACCAGGGGAGCAATCGTGTGCTGACATTGATGGAAGCGTACTACATCATCGGGTTTGATGATGAGATTCAATCGGTTTGAATTTTCTTTAAAAACATAATGTTTGTTTCAATTTTTTAAAAAGGCCTTTCCATGACAGATATTCCAAATTTTGCAAATGTGGAATGGGATAAATCAAGACCCCAAACTGGCGATCTTCACGAGCTTAAACAGTGGACAACTGCTGAAGGGATTGAGCTGAAGTCCCATTATAGCGCCAAGGATATTGAACCGCTTGATTTTCTAGGCACTTATCCTGGGCAAGCACCGTTTTTGCGTGGGCCTTATCCCACCATGTATGTGCAAAAACCTTGGACAATCCGTCAATATGCTGGCTTTTCAACAGCGGAGGATAGCAATGCTTTTTACCGGCGTAATTTGGCAGCTGGTCAAAAAGGCTTGTCCATCGCTTTTGATCTGGCCACACATCGGGGCTATGATTCTGATCACCCTAGGGTGAAGAGTGATGTTGGGATGGCCGGGGTGGCGATCGATAGTATTTATGATATGCGGACGCTTTTTGATGGGATCCCTTTGGATCAAATGAGTGTTTCCATGACCATGAATGGGGCCGTTTTGCCAGTGCTAGCGCTCTATATTGTAGCTGCGCAAGAGCAAGGTGTGCGTGCCGAGCAACTGTCTGGTACGATCCAAAATGATATCTTAAAAGAATTTATGGTGCGCAATACCTACATCTACCCGCCCAAACCATCGATGCGGATTATTTCTGATATTATCAGCTATACCTCTGAACATATGCCAAAATATAATTCGATTTCGATTTCTGGGTATCATATGCAAGAGGCCGGTGCGAGCGCGGACCTGGAGTTGGCTTATACCCTGGCAGATGGAATTGAGTATGCGCGTGCGGGTGTGAAAACAGGCATGCCTATTGATAATTTTGCCCCCCGCCTGTCTTTCTTTTGGGCGATTGGGATGAATTATTTTATGGAAATTGCTAAAATGCGCGCTGCGCGCATGATTTGGGCAACCCTTATACAAGAGGAGTTTTCTCCTAAAAATCAAAAATCATTAAGTCTTCGCACGCATAGTCAAACCTCTGGTTGGTCATTAACGGCACAAGATGTGTTTAACAATGTGGTGCGCACGTGTCTTGAGGCAATGGCGGCCACGCAAGGGCATACGCAAAGTTTGCACACCAACTCACTTGATGAGGCTCTTGCCCTACCAACAGATTATTCTGCACGCATTGCTCGGAACACTCAAATTTTCTTGGCGCAAGAAAGTGATACGTGCTCGGTTATCGATCCTTGGGGTGGGTCTTATTATGTTGAGCGGCTAACGCAAGACCTTGCCCAAAAAGCGTGGGGACATATTAAGGAGGTGGAAGAGCTTGGCGGGATGGCGGCGGCTATTGATAAGGGCGTTCCTAAATTGCGCATTGAAGAGGCGGCGGCGCGCACGCAAGGGCGTATTGATAGTGGGCAACAAACGATTGTGGGTGTGAATAAATATCTCACTGATGAAGAAGATAAAATTGAAATTTTGCGCGTTGATAACGCTTCTGTGCGCGAGAAACAGCTGGATAAATTAAAAAGACTGCGCGAGGAGCGCGATGAAGCGGCTTGCCAATCTGCCCTTAAGGCGTTGACGAATGCAGCGCGCGGGGATGGTAATTTGTTAGAGATGTGTGTTGCGGCAGCTGGTGCTATGGCGACGGTTGGTGAGATGACAGAAGCGATGGAGACTGTTTTTGGACGTCACAAAGCAGAAATTAAAGTGATTTCTGGTGTTTATAAATCGGAGATGAATGCAATGGGTGATGCGGTTGAGAAAATGTTGAAAAAAGTTGAAGCTTTTGAAAAAGCTGATGGCCGGCGTCCGCGAATATTAATTGCAAAAATGGGGCAAGATGGGCATGACCGGGGACAAAAAGTAATTGCATCTGCCTTTGCAGATCTTGGCTTTGATGTTGATATTGGCGCGCTTTTCCAAACGCCGCAAGAAGCCGCCCGCCAAGCGGTTGAAAATGATGTCCATATTCTTGGTGTCTCCTCTTTGGCGGCTGGGCATTTGACTTTGGTTCCTGATTTACGCGCCGCTTTAGAGAAAGAAGGGCGCGCGGATATCGTTATTGTTGTTGGCGGGGTTATCCCGCCTGAAGATTATGATGTTCTTTTATCGGCAGGTGCGAGTGCTGTTTTTGGCCCTGGAACGGTGATTGCGGATGCGGCTAGTGAGTTGCTTGATAAGCTAATGGCCAAAGTAAATAGCTGATGAAAAGGCTTGAAATATAGCTAATAGCGTCAAAATAGCTGATTTATGACACTTTACTGACATTGCTTACATATAATTTGGGTGAAGATTTTGCTATATTGTCACTTGATAATTTCTATGAATTTGATTTTTTTTTCTAAAATTCATAGAAATTATTTGGTCCTTTGCTCTGTTTTGATGGTTTAAGCAAATGTCAGTTAGTGATAAATGGCAGTTAAGGGGCACTGGCAGTTAAAGGCAAATGTTGATTTGCCAGCGCACTGGGAGATGATGATGATTAGATCTATCTTAATGAGTTTACAATCCGGAATGATGACCTGCTTGATGGCAGGGAGTTTTGTTTTGTTGATGTCGTCTGGTGTGTTTGCAAGTGATAGCTGGCGTGATCTTAAAAATGAGATCTATAAAGACCAGATGATCCAACTTGCGAAGGATGAAATTGTTTTAGATGTTCCTTATCGCGCGACAGATGATCGGCGTGTACCGGTTGATGTGAAGGTTAAGTTGCCCTTCGACCTGGCCATTAAAAAAGTCACTGTGATCATTGATAAAAATCCGATGCCTGTGTCTGCGGTTTTTGATATTTCAAAACCAAAAAATGTTCTTAATTTTTCTACCTTCATGCGATTTAATGGTCCCTCAGCCATACGAGCAATTGTGGAAGCCAGCGATGGTAAGATCTATATGTCTGAAAAATTTGTTAAAACCAGTGGTTTGGGAGCTTGTGCGGCGCCGCCTATTGGTGACCCTGCTGAGCTTATGGCAAATTTAGGGGCGATGGAACTTAATGATGTTGGCGCTGAGCAAACAAGTCAATCGACTAAGATTAAACGGCGGGCTCATTTGAAAATACAACATCCAAACCTTACTGGTTTGCAGATGGATCAAATCACGCTGCATTATATATTGGCGCGGTTTGTTGATACAGTTGTCATTAGTCAGGGTGATCAACAGCTTTTTACACTGACTGCTAGTATCTCACTTAGCCAAAATCCTGAACTTACATTTGATTATCAAATTAATGAGGGTAATGAGCTTAACGTGCATGTTAAAGATACTGATGATGCAGCGTTTAAAAAGACCTTCCCAATCGGGTTGGGTAGCTAGTTCTTTTAAATATCATTTTGTTATTCTTGTTTTTCTATTTTTATGGTAGCCAAGACAAGCTTTTTTTGTGAAATGTCTTGTTGGCTGAGCGCAATCTTATCTGTTTCTAAATCGAATAGATCAGCTATCCCAAAATGTAATGCGCCATAAAAAAAGACCCCATGAGAAGGGGTCTTTTATACCAAGAAGTTTGTAATAACAAACTGCTATGCGCGGTCTAGTTCAGCTGGCATATAGCTTGTTACTTCCATGCCTGTTTCTGTTGTAGAAACTTGTGGTGCAGTCCATGTCATAGTTACATCCTTCACTTATTTAAGTTTTCACTTTTAAAGTAATATATTTCCCCTGAGCTAGTTTCGGATTTTTCGATTATTAAAGTCAGGATAAATATATAAGGTTCCTCCCAATTTACCTGGGCAATATCATATTAACAAAAATAATAGCGAGTGCAACAAATCATTGCGTTTCTTTGATTAATTTACATTAATGAACATT
>JAJFHF010000087.1 GCA_021775775.1 Hyphomicrobiaceae bacterium | reverse complement strand
GTTGAATAGGTATAGCGAACAAGCGGCCACAACATCCACCCAGCAGATGTGCCCTCGCTTGCCTCGATACCAGGATCATCATAACAAGCTTCATTGCCACCCGTGCGAATAAGGCAGGCCACATCATGGCGGCGATAGACGGCTTCTGTTTCAAACTCCCCGCCAAAGGTCGTCTCAGGATAAAAGCTCACAACGGGGAAATAATAAGAGCCCTTATAGTTCACCATCAAGGGTTTATCATTGGCAATAAACTCAGAAAACAAAGTCAAAAAGAACAAAATGGCAAAAATTACCAGGCTCCAATAACCCCGTTTGTTGGCTTTGAAATTGGCCAAACGCCGCTCATTCATGGGAGAGAGATCGCCGCGCCAAAAGAAAACTATAGAAAAAATCCATCGAAACGGCGCAAGTATAAAATTCCAAATAGTTCGTGCCAATTCAACAGGTGAAATGCGAGTTTTCGTGTCCGGGTTTTTCGTATCATGCGTTTTCGTATCCATGACCTATACCTCCCGGCTTTCAAAGTCGATCCGAGGGTCAACAATTGAATAGGTGATGTCTGAGATTAAATTGACCACCAGGCCAAGCAGGGAAAAGATAAATAAGCTGGCAAATACAATCGGGTAATCACGTTGGAAAATAGCCCTGAATGAAAGCTGCCCCAAACCATCGAGCGAAAAGATCGTTTCAATTAAAATAGAGCCCGTAAAAAACACACTGAGCACAGCCGCTGGAAAGCCGGCAATAATAATCAACATCGCGTTGCGAAACACATGCCCATAAAGCACGCTGCGCTCAGAGAGGCCTTTGGCGCGCGCCGTGATGACATATTGCTTTTTAATCTCATCCAAAAACGAGTTTTTCGTTAAAAAGGTGGTCGTAGCAAAAGCTGAGACCGACATGGCAATGAGCGGCAAAGTCATATGCCAAAAATAATCAAGGATCTTCTCCCACCAAGAAAGCTCATCAAAGTTTTCTGATACAAGCCCGCGCAGAGGGAATATGTTCATAAAATTATCACTGGCAAACAACACGATCAGCATCACCCCCAGCAAAAACCCAGGGATCGCATAGCCAATAATAATCACGCCGCTGGTCCACAAATCAAAATTAGACCCGTCCGAGACCGCTTTGCGAATACCAAGCGGAATGGAAATGCCATAGGAAAGCAAGGTCACCCAAAGCCCCAAAGAGATTGAGACGGGCAGTTTTTCAATAATAAGATCAATCACAGCGCGATCTTGAAAATAGCTATCGCCAAAATCAAAGCGCAAAAAATTCCACACCATCAGCATGAAGCGCTCTAAAGGGGGCTTATCAAAGCCAAACTGCTTTTCAATTTCTTTGATAAATTCCGGGTCAAGCCCTTGCGCGCCGCGATATTTAGAAGTGATCTGGCCTCCGTTACCGCCGGCTTGAGAATTAGGGTTGGTGGTACCAAAATCGCCGCCCTGGCCACCGCCTATGCGGCTGGTTGCATCAACATCCGTGCCCGTCAATTGAGCAATCACCTGCTCAACAGGCCCGCCAGGCGCAAATTGAATGATGATAAAGGTTAGAGCTAAAATGCCCAATAGAGTTGGAATAATCAGCAAAAGCCGTCTGATAATATAGGCGGTCATAAAAAGGAAAAGCTCCCAAAAAGATCAGTTTTAGATTTATTCGTTGTTACATAAGAGAATGTCACATAAGCTTTTATAATGTCCAAAACGCGGCTAGCCAAGTGAATTAAAGGGTTAACCAAGACACAAAACCCATGAACGAGTTAAATTATAGTTTGCCCGCTTTTGCGTTGTCATACCACCAAAGATCAATAATCCCTCGTTCATATTTTGGTTTGAGGGGGGGGCGTGAAAATTTGTTCCAATAGGCAACATTATGTGCAGCCTTATACCAATGCGGTACCCAATAGAAATTTGCGCGCAAAACCCGGTCAAGAGCGTGGCAAGCGGTTATTAGGTCTTTACGCGTTTTTGCATTGATAACCTTTTCAATCAGGGCATCCACAACCGGATTTTGGATGCCTGCCAAATTATAACTTGCTTGGGCATTTGCAGAACGAGAGCCGAACATGTTCCAAAGTTCGACACCTGGGGTTAATCGCATAACATAGCGCCGTGCGGTTACATCAAAGTCAAAGCTTTTCAGCCGCTCTTGATATTGGGCTGGGTCGACTTGGCGTAAACTTGCCTTAATCCCGATCGTTTTAAGATTACGGATCATGGGCAAGATAACGCGGGAAAAAGAAGGGCTAAAGGTTAAAAATTCAATTGATAGAACCTCTTTCTCTTTATTCACCCATTGCCGATTCTTATAAACCCAGCCAGCGTCTTGTAGTAGTTTCTTTGCCCGGCGGATCATCTTACGGTCTTGTCCTGAGCCATTGCTTATAGGCGGAAGGGCAGCCGTCTCAAAAACGGAAACAGGGAGTTGATCGCGGAAAGGTTCAAGCAGTGCAAGTTCAGCCTTGCTTGGCTTGCCAACAGCTTTCATCGGTGAATTTTCAAAATAACCAACAGTACGTTTATATAGGCCATAAAAAAGATTTTTATTGGTCCACTCAAAATCAAATGCCAGCCCAATGGCCTGGCGCACTCTTGGATCTTTAAACTTATTTTTGCGAATATTGATAAAAAACCCTTGAGTGCCACCTGGCCGATCATCAGGCAATGTATCAGCAATCACTTTGCTTTTTTTGATGGCATCAAAATCATATTTTGTCGCCCAATCTTTGGAAGTAAATTCTTCTCGAAGGTCAAAAACACCGGCCTTTAAGGCCTCAAATTCAGCGGATCGATCTGTAAAATATTCATAGCGAAGTTCATCAAAATTAAAGCGGCCTTTATTGACGGGTAGGTTTTTGGCCCAATAATCATCTCGCCGAAGGTAGGTAACATATTGTCCAGCTTTAAATTTGCCAATTTTATAAGGGCCAGAGGCAATCGGTGGCACAAGAGACCCTTTCTCAAACGGAAGGGTTGTATAAAATTTTTCTGAAAAAATGGGCATCTCCGCGACGCGTTGTGGCAGATCACGTGTCTGGTTGCCCTTAAAGCGAAAACGCACTGTGAACGGGTCAATCGCCTCAACCAATTCAACATCTCGCAGGCTTAACTTATAAAGAGGGCTCGCTTTTGTCTGTATGGTTTTAATTGAAAACACCACATCAGAAGCCCGAAGCGGTGTATCATCAGAAAATTTAGCTTCTTCTCGAAGGTAGAAGGTGACACCTTTATTATCCTTATGCAGTTCAGCTGAGTGTGCCACCAGCCCATAGACGGCATCAGGCTCATCATAGGCCCGCACCATCAGGCTATCAAAAAGATATAAAAGCCCCTGGGCAGGGTCCCCTTTGCGGATAAATAGATTAAAGCTATCAAAGGTAATCCGAGCTTCAGTGCCAATCATGGAAAGCTTCCCCCCCTTTGGCGCGTCAGGGTTGGCATACTCAAAATGTTTGAAATCAGCTTTGTATTTCAAATCTTTAAAGGTTGATAAGCCGTGCAATGCCTCCCCGGCAATAGCGCCCTTGGGGAGGGTAGAAAAGATCATCAGCCCAAGCATCAAACAAAAAAGAAAAACGCTAAGCTTAGCAAAGCACCAGTGCACAAAACCAATGTAATGCGATTTCTTGATCATAAATAGTTCCTGTTTATATGGCCTGAATGTTGTTTCTTTGAACGAGCAAAGAGCTTATTTTTTCCCACGTTTTTCATCAACACGGGCAGCCTTCTCTTTGTCGTACCACCAAGTGGTGAGGGCACCAATGGCACGTGATGCTTGCACTTTAGGTTGCCCAAAGCGATCCCAATAGGCAATGCGCTCATAAGCCGTATGCCAATTGGGCACCACATAATGATTAAACAACAAAACCCGATCCATGGCGCGCGTTACCATAACCAGCTCATCTCTGTCTTTGGCAAAGATGATTTTATCAATCAAAGCATCAATGGCTTTGTTTTTAATGCCAATAAAATTACGGCTGCCAGGCGTATCAGCTGATTTAGACCCCCAATAAAAACGTTGCTCATTACCAGGGCTTTCAGATTGTCCAAAAGAGGCGATGATCATATCAAACTCAAAATTCTCCAACCGCTTTTGATATTGCGGAGGATCGACAAGGCGGATAGAGGCCTGAACCCCCAATTGAGTGAGGTTCTTAATATAAGCCTGGATCACACGTTGAAACGCAGGGGCGACAATCAGAAACTCAATCTCAAGTGCTTGGCCTTGTTTGTTGCGCAAAACATTGGCTTCTTTTTTCGATTTTAAGCCGATGGAAAGCATCAATTTACAAAAGACGCCGCAATCTTTGTCTTCGACCGGTTCCTTAACAATTGTCCACCCGGCCTCAGTTAAGAGCTTACGCGCGGCGCGCAATTGCTTACGTGTCCCTTGAGGGCCCTCATGCTTAAATGGTTCATAAACGTCGCTTAACGCGTTGACTGGAATGTC
>JAJFHF010000086.1 GCA_021775775.1 Hyphomicrobiaceae bacterium | reverse complement strand
TATGGCACTTTCGTCTTCGCCTTCTTCTAGTAAAAAAGCGATTGTTGCATTTACGGCAACGTTTTCAGTGCCTTCATCAATAAGAAGCTTGCCAATGGTGCCCTCTTCCACTGCCTCCACTTCCATCGTGGCTTTGTCTGTTTCAATTTCTGCAATGATATCACCTGAGGCAACTTCGTCACCGATGGCAACATGCCATTTCGCAAGCGTGCCAACTTCCATGGTTGGGCTTAGGGCCGGCATAAGGATGGGGATGGGCATGGTTTTGATCTCTTAAAGGTTTTATTTGTAAGTTACTTTTTTGACCGCAGCCACAATCTGATCGGTTGTGGGTAGCGCGAGCTTTTCTAGATTGTTTGCATAAGGCATTGGGACATCTTGGCCGCTGACTTTCAGAGGAGGAGCATCTAATTCATCAAATGCTAAATTGGAAACGGCCGCGCAAACTTCAGAGCCGATTGAGCAAATGGGCCAGCCCTCTTCCACCACCACGATGCGGTTGGTTTTTTTGACGGATCTTAAAACCGTGTCCATATCTAGGGGGCGCAATGTGCGAAGATCAATGATCTCAGCTTCGATGCCCTGTTCTTTCAATTGCTCGTTGGCGGCAAAGGCATATTCTAATCCGCGAGCATAAGAGACGATGGTGACATCGCTGCCTTCTTGCCGAATGAGGGCTTTGCCAATGGGCACTACATGATCATCTGTCTCTGGTACGGGGAAGGATTGACCATAGAGCATTTCATTTTCCAAAAAGACGACAGGGTTGGGGTTTTGAATGGCCGCTTTGAGCAGGCCTTTGGCGTCTGCTGCGCTATAAGGGGCTATCACAATCAGGCCTGGTACACTGGCATACCAAGCTGAATAATCCTGGCTATGTTGAGCGGCCACACGCGAGGCAACCCCGTTGGGTCCTCTGAAAACAATTGGGCAGCGCATTTGACCACCAGACATATAAAGGGTCTTGGCCGCTGAATTGATGATATGATCAATGGCTTGCATGGCAAAGTTAAAGGTCATAAATTCAACGATGGGTTTTAGGCCGGCTAAGGCTGCACCGCAACCAATCCCTGCAAAGCCATATTCGGTTATGGGTGTGTCGATTACACGTTTGTCACCAAATTCTTCCAATAGGCCTTGTGTGACCTTATAAGCGCCTTGGTATTCAGCAACCTCTTCGCCCATGATAAAGACGTTTTCATCTTTGCGCATTTCTTCAGCCATCGCATCGCGCAAGGCTTCACGAACGGTTATTTGCACTTGATTTGAAAGATCAGCTGATAAAACTTCACTTTTTCCATCAGGAATGGCACTTTGCGCCATCTGATCGGTTTGAGTGGGCTCTTTTGTTGTTGGGGCTTGATCTACGACGACGGCATTCGAGACAATCGGCGTGTTTTCATCTTCTCCATCATGTAGAATAATGGCGATGGGGGTGTTGACCGCAACATTTTCCGTGCCCTCGTCAACGAGAAGTTTACCGACGATCCCTTCGTCGATGCTTTCAACTTCCATTGTGGCTTTATCTGTTTCAATCTCGGCGATGACATCTCCAGAGCCGACTTCGTCCCCGACATTGACATGCCATTTTGCAAGTGTTCCTGTCTCCATTGTCGGAGATAGAGCTGGCATAAGTACCTCAACAGGCATATATGATCCTCACCTTTTAAAAATTAAATTAAACGTTTTCTTCGATTAAAATATCTGTGAACAGTTCTGATGGATCAGGCTCTGGGTCACTTTGAGAAAATTCTGCGGCCTCGGTAACAATTTTGCGGACTTGTGCATCAATCTCTTTTAAGCCCGCTTCATCTATGTCGCCATCTTCTAACAACAGTTCTTTCAATGTCGTGATGGGGTCATGCTCTTGGCGCATTTCATTGACCTCTTCACGGCTACGGTATTTGGCTGGGTCTGACATGGAGTGACCACGATAGCGATATGTTACCATTTCTAGAATGAAGGGGCCTTTGCCTGAGCGAGCGTGCTCCATTGCTTTGGCGCCGGCTTCCATAACAGCAAAGACGTCCATGCCATCCACTTTTAAACCAGGTATGTCGAAACTGGCGCCGCGCTGGGATAAATCTGTTGTTGAGGAATGTCGCTCAATGCTGGTGCCCATGCCATAGCGGTTGTTTTCGATGACATAAACCACGGGTAGGTTCCATAACTTGGCCATATTAAAGGCCTCATAAACTTGGCCTTGATTGGCCGCTCCATCGCCGAAATAGGCCAAAGATACATTGCCATTTTCACGATATTTATTGGCAAAAGCCAGGCCTGTGCCCAACGGCACTTGGGCGCCTACAATGCCATGACCGCCATAAAAATGCTTATCGACAGAGAACATATGCATTGAGCCACCTTTGCCGCGCGAATAACCGCTGGCGCGCCCGGTGAGTTCAGCCATCACTCTTTTGGGATCCATGCCACAAACAAGCATATGGCCATGATCACGATAGCCGGTGATCATTTGATCACCCTCTTTCTTGACAGCATTCATGCCGATCACAACGGCTTCTTGGCCAATGTATAGATGACAGAAACCGCCAATGAACCCCATACCATATAGTTGACCGGCTTTTTCTTCGAAACGGCGGACAAGCAACATTTGTTTGTACAGTTCAGTTTTTTCTTTGGGATTTACATTTGAGTTGATGGACATCTTGCCGTTTGAAGTCACGTTCTACCGCCCTCACTTATGGTTCTTAATATGCTTTATATAAGACGTTTAATATCTAAGACGCTCTATATAACGTCGTTACTCTTTTACCAAATGTATAATGTCAACTTTAGTATAAGATCAATCGCTATGTTTTACTAGAAATTTAAACCATAAAACAACTGGATTCACACATTACAGCTATTTTTTTAGTTTACACCTAATCACACAAGCAGCTGAAGTATTATACTAATTTTTTTGTAAAACTTTAGCGTGTGAATTGTGGGCTCAAAATATATATAGAATACAAAAACGACCTTCCCTAGAGTTTCGTTGAGGGAATGATCAATTGGTACGTTTAGATTGTAGTTCTACATGAAATTATTCAAATAAAATGAGATCACTGGGGTTGGCATATTGCAATTGTTGACGGGCGAGCTCATCAGCCAAATCATAACTGGTCTTACCTTGCTCTAGCAATAAGATGCGTTTTTCATAAAAGGCCCTTTTTTCAGCAAGTAAGGCCTTTTGCTTTTGCAACCCTTCCACCCTTAAAGCCACACGATCACGGGCCTCGAGCCCATGTTCTCCGCCGGTAAAATGGGCGCCGAAATAGAAAAAGAGTCCCATACAAACTGCAACTGGCATGAATGTACGGACTCTTTTTCCAAAATCTTTTAACGTTAGGGCAAACATACGCAAAACTAAAACTCTCTACTGACTAACGAAGATTTCAATTTACCGGTTAGTGGTTAATGGGCGGTAAAAGTTGGGCCCCT
>JAJFHF010000085.1 GCA_021775775.1 Hyphomicrobiaceae bacterium | reverse complement strand
TGGTTTGCTGTACCGGGCTGTGGCTTTAAAAGCGCTCGATCTTAAGATTGACCTTGGTGATGAAGAGGCCCTGTTTGAGATCACCACACAATTGGATCAAGCTGTTTTAAATGATGCAAGACTACGAGACCCTGGTGTTGGGGAGACGGCTTCAAAAATCGCAAGCGTAGAAAAAGTGCGCGATGGTTTACTTACTTATCAACGAGATTTTGCAAATACATTGCCTGGCGCTGTTCTTGATGGACGAGATATTGGCACCGTTGTTTGCCCCCTGGCCGATGTGAAGCTGTTTGTAACGGCCTCACTTGAAGAGCGCGCCACACGCAGGTTTGAAGAATTAACACAAGCTGGCACAGACGTTACTTTGGCTGACATCCACGCAGAGATAGAGCGACGCGATGCGCGTGATGCCTCTCGCTCGCGTGCGCCTTTGCGCCAGGCAGATGATGCGCACTTGCTAGATACGACAAATTTAGATATAGAAACAGCGATGAACGCTGCTGTTTCATTGGTCAATCAAGCAATTGACGCTCAAAAATGACGGATTTCCTATAATTTCGCGCATTTTTGAGAGTTTTTGGCGAATTTGAGTGTTTTTAAACTTAGATTTGCTCTTTTTTCTTTCTAATTTTAAGAAAAAACGCTACCTCATTGCTTGGGGATTTATTCCCGTTCGCATTGACCCTTAAGGGGCAGTTTAATTTTAACCTTAACCTGGCTGGTTATTTGGCACATCTCTTCACTAATGTGAAGCGCCCAGCACAGACATAGCGCGTCTGATCGTGATTTATGATCTTTGTATCATCTATGATCTTTGTATCAATGGGCAAAAATGAGATTGTTCTCACTAGCCATACATTTTGTAAGAGAAACCCATTAAATGAACACAACTCACGAAGTTGACAACACGTACAATCCATCCACTGATGATTTTGCACAACTCCTCGAAGAATCCTTTGTTACCTCCTCCATGGAAGAAGGCAGTGTCCTCAAAGGTAAAGTCGTAGCCTTTGAAAAAGACTTAGCCGTTATTGATGTTGGGCTAAAAACTGAAGGCCGCGTCCCGTTAAAAGAATTTGCCATGGCTGGCCAACCGGCCAATTTAGAAATTGGCGACGATGTGGAAGTTTACCTTGAGCGCGTGGAAAATGCGCTTGGTGAAGCTGTCCTTAGCCGAGAAAAAGCACGCCGCGAAGAAAGCTGGGTGCGTTTAGAAGAAAAATTTGAAGCCGAAGAAAAAGTTGAAGGCGTGATCTTTAACAAAGTTAAGGGTGGCTTTACAGTTGACCTTGATGGGGCTATTGCCTTTTTACCCGGCTCACAAGTTGATATTCGTCCTGTGCGCGACATTGCACCATTGATGAATGTGAAACAGCCGTTCCAAATTTTGAAAATGGACAAACGCCGCGGCAACATCGTTGTATCGCGGCGCTCTGTCTTAGAAGAATCTCGGGCCGAACAGCGCTCTGAGATTGTGGCTAAATTGGCTGAAGGTCAAACAACAGAAGGTATTGTTAAAAACATCACCGACTATGGTGCCTTTATTGATCTTGGCGGCATTGATGGCTTGCTTCACGTAACCGACATGGCATGGCGCCGGGTTAATCACCCTGGTGAAATTGTGAATGTGGGTGACACGATTAAAGTACAAATCGTTCGCATCAACCCTGAAACACAACGTATCTCTCTTGGCATGAAACAGCTTGAAAGTGATCCGTGGACCATTGTTAATGACAAGTACCCACTTGAATCAGTTGTTAAGGGCACAGTGACCAACATTGCTGATTATGGTGCCTTTGTTGAACTAGAGCCTGGTGTTGAAGGTCTTATTCACGTCTCTGAAATGAGCTGGACAAAGAAAAACATTCATCCTGGTAAAATTGTAGCGTCTAGCCAAGAAGTTGAAGTTAAGGTGCTTGAGGTTGATCCTCAGAAACGGCGCATCTCTCTTGGTCTGAAACAGGTTCAAGATAATCCTTGGGACAGCTTTGCTGATAAATACCCCAACGGCACTGAAGTTGAAGGCGCTGTACGTAACATCACTGAATTTGGCTTGTTTATTGGCCTTGATGGCGATGTTGATGGCATGGTGCATCTTTCTGATCTGGATTGGAACCGAACCGGTGATGAAGCGGTACAAGATTATAAAAAGGGCGATGTTGTCAAAGCTGTTGTTTTGGAAATCGATCCTGATAAAGAACGCATTAGCCTTGGCATCAAGCAACTTTCTGATGATCCATTTGATAGTGTTGCGACCTTTAAACGGGGCCAACGGGTCACTTGTGAAGTTACACAAGTGAATGATGGTGGCATTGAAGTTCAGGTTGCTGATAGCGAATTTTCGGCCTTTATCAAACGGGCTGATCTGTCTCGTGATCGTTCTGAACAACGACCAGAACGCTTCGCTGTTGGAGATAAAATTGATGCAGCTGTTTTGCAACTTGATAAGCAAGCCCGCAAAATGAACCTTTCAATTAAATCTTTGGAAATCGCTGAAGAAAAAGAAGCTGTCAAACAATATGGATCGACAGATTCTGGCGCGTCTCTTGGTGATATTCTTGGTGCTGCTCTTGGTGGTGGCAAAGGTGACGCTGAAGGTGATACGCCTGAAGCTGATGAAAAACCAACAGAGTAGACGTCTTTATTAATATTTTTAAAACGGGCCGGTGTTATCGGCCCGTTTTTATTTGTACACATTGTGTTTATATACTCACAGCTCCTTGATGTATTCGACGAGGTTAAATGTTTTGGCTCTCAGCTAGAGGTTGCGCAATAGAGTGGTTTTGAACTAGTATCATTGAAATAGACACCTTTTTTATCGTTGGAGATCACTAAGTTAATGTCTCAAACTCCTAAAATAGATAATGGCGATCTCATCCTTGATCGCCGCAATTTAAAACGATCCCTTAACAAATGGCGCGGTATTGCCATTGGTGTGCTCGTGGCGGCCTTTTGGGGGCTGATTACGATGAATGATCGTTTGTCAGCTTACTTAGGGGTTTCTGATCAAATTGCCCGAATTGAGATCTCTGGTATTATTTTGGAAGACCAGGCGCGCACCAAAATGCTTGAGAAATTAGCAAAAGATGATGGCGTGAAGGCTCTGCTTGTTAAATTTAACAGTCCGGGGGGCACGACAACCGGGGGTGAGGCGCTTTATACCGAACTGAGAACCATCGCGAAAACGCGCCCTGTAGTGGCGGTTTTTGGCACGATGGCGACATCAGCCGCTTATATGTCTGGGGTGGCAGCTGATCATATTGTGGCACGGGGCAACAGCATTACAGGCTCTGTGGGGGTTATTATGCAATGGGCTGAAGTTTCTGGATTGATGGAGAAACTCGGCGTCCAAATGAATGAAATGAAAAGTGGCAATTTAAAAGCCGTGCCCTCGCCTTTTGTCCCGTTAAATGAAGAAGGCCGGGCGCTGACCCAAGACATGATTGATGAAAGCCATCGTTGGTTCGTGGATTTGGTTGTCTTGCGCCGCAATATCAAAGTTGATCAAATTCCAGGATTTATGAAGGGCCGGATTTTTTCTGGCCGGCAAGCGCTTGAATTTGGTTTGGTTGATAAGATCGGTGGGGAACGCCAAGCCCTTGAATGGTTGACGAAGACCAAGAATATTGATGAGGACTTGCCTGTCATTGACTGGGCTAGCGACGCCCAAGACCAATCTGGATTGTTTGGGCTTGCAGCTTCCTCATTATCTAATCTTTTTGGCTTTGATGTTTCTTCTCTCGTTGCCTCTTTTACGAAGAGCACGCGTGTTCAAAATGGGTTGATTAGCCAGGGGCGCGCTGAACTCATTTCCAAATGGCATTGAAGAGAAAATTTTGTTAAGATGTTTGTAAAAGGAACCGTAAAACAATGGGGCAACTAATGATCAAGTCTGAGCTTATTCAAAAAATAGCCGCCGCCAACCCGCATCTTTACCACAGGGATGTTGATAAGATTGTAAATGTTATTTTTGACGAAATTATTCATGCCCTTGAAGAGGGGGGACGTGTGGAACTTAGAGGTTTTGGTGCCTTTACTGTGAAACACCGCCCTGCCCGTAAGGGGCGCAATCCGCGCACTGGCAAACCTGTTAATGTGGAAGAGAAATTTGTCCCGTTTTTTAAAACAGGTAAAGAGCTACGTGAGAGGCTCAATGAAGAATATAATGGCTAAGGTCATTTCATGATTAGAGTTATTTACCGTTGTTTTTAAGTGGTCATTTTATTTAAGTAGAGGTGTCATCGGTGTTAAAAAAAATATTTAATACCCTTTTGCTAATCCCACTCACACTGGTGATTGTAGCGCTTGCCGTGGCGAACCGTCATGACGTTCGCTTGGTCCTCGATCCTATTTCTCCTGATACGCCTTTATATGCGTTGAATGCGCCCTTTTTTGTGTTTTTATTTGGGGCGTTATTGCTTGGTGTGTTGTTAGGCGGCATTGGGATGTGGCTTGGTCAACATAAATGGCGAAGAGCGGCCCAACAACGGAGCCGAGAAGCGCGTGAATGGCGGCGCGAGGCTGAGCGCTTAGGGCGTGAGGTTACTGATACCGCTCAGACTTACAAGTCTCAAGATGCCCTCCCTGCGCCATAAGTTTGCTTTCATTTGGGGCACCCTTTTGTATCACCGCAGCTAGCGGCGAATTTTTCCATTTTTAGATCAGTTAAGGATAAGTCTATTGCAGGTTAAGATTTGCGGCCTCAAAGATCATGATATGATGCAAGCTGCCCTTTGTGCCGGCGCTGACTATGTTGGTTTGGTATTTTTTGAGAAAAGCCCTCGCAATGTTTCTATTGAGCAAGCCGCCTCTTTGGCAGATTTGGCACGCGGCCGCGCTTATATTGTAGCGCTTGTGGTTGATGCAACCACCCAAGAGCTTGGCCAAATTGTTGAAACTGTTCAGCCTGATTACCTCCAATTACATGGGAATGAAACTGCCCTGCGCGCCGATGAGATTGCAGGCTTGTTTGGGATCCCAGTTATCAAGGCGATAGGTGTGAACAGCCCGGGGGATGTTGCTCGTGCAGATGGCTATAAAACAGCTGATATCATTCTGTTTGATGCCAAAGCTGACCCTAAGATCACTCAATTGCCCGGCGGCAATGGAATAGCATTTGACTGGCACAATTTAAAGGGCCAAAAAGAGCAACGAAATTTTATGCTCTCGGGTGGATTAACCCCTGAAAATGTGCAAAATGCCATTTCTTTAACCGGTTGTGCCATTGTGGATGTTTCTTCTGGTGTGGAAATTAGCACTGGTGTGAAAGATAAAGTGTTGATCCAAGCTTTTATTAATGGCGCAAAGACGCCGAATAAAGTGAAAGAATAGGAATAGTTACATGACGAATGACCAGAGCGCCACGCCAAATAGTTTAATGAATGGGCCTGATGGGCGCGGCCATTTTGGTATGTATGGTGGCCGGTTTGTAGCCGAGACGCTGATGCCCTTGATCTTATCGCTTGAAGACGCTTATGAAGCCGCCAAGCTGGATCAAAGCTTTATTGATGAGCTCGAATATTTACGCACTTACTATGCGGGACGCCCAAGTGTGCTTTATCATGCTGAACGCATAACCGAGCATTTTGGCGGCGCGAAGGTTTATTTTAAACGCGACGAGCTTAATCACACCGGCTCACATAAGATTAATAATTGTTTGGGACAGATTTTGCTGGCCAAACGAATGGGAAAAACCCGCATCATCGCCGAGACGGGTGCTGGACAGCACGGGGTGGCCGTTGCCACAGTGGCTGCGCGGTTTAATTTGCCCTGTACAGTGTTTATGGGGGCGACAGATGTGGAGCGACAAAAACCCAATGTATTTCGTATGAAATTATTGGGCGCAGAAATTCGCCCCGTGACAGCTGGGCGCGGCACTTTAAAAGACGCGATGAATGAAGCGCTGCGCGATTGGGTAACCAATGTGGATGATACCTTTTATATCATTGGAACTGCCGCTGGGCCACATCCTTACCCTGCAATGGTGCGTGATTTTCAATCTGTCATTGGCAATGAAGTTAAAGAGCAAATGATTGCAGCTGAGGGACGTTTGCCCGATAGTTTGGTTGCCTGCATTGGCGGTGGCTCCAATGCCATTGGGTTGTTTCATCCGTTTTTGGATGACAAAGAGGTTGATATTTACGGTGTTGAAGCGGCCGGGCGTGGGCTTGATGGGCCCGATCATGCGGCCTCTTTAAATGGGGGAGAACCTGGTGTACTGCACGGCAATCGCACCTATTTATTACAAGATGATGATGGGCAAATTGTTGAAGGACACTCCATTTCTGCTGGGCTTGATTACCCTGGCATTGGGCCTGAACATGCTTGGTTGAAAGATGTGGGCCGGGTGAACTATGTGGCAGCGACTGATAAAGAGGCGTTAGAGGCCTTTCAGTTGTGCTCAAAGCTTGAGGGGATTATTCCTGCTCTGGAGCCTTCGCATGCTCTAGCTTACGTTGCTAAACTTGCGCCGACATTGCCAAAAGAGCATCTGTTGGTGATGAACCTGTGTGGGCGCGGCGATAAAGATGTGTTTGCCGTGGCTGAGCATTTGGGCGTTGAGATATAAAGTGAGATTTAATAAATGACTGACATGACACGTATTGATGCTTGCTTTGCAAACTTAAAGGCGCAAGGGCGCGGCGCATTGGTGACGTTTATCACGGCGGGTGACCCTTCTTATGATGTGGGGCTGGAAGTTTTGCTCGCCTTACCAGATGCTGGCGCCGATGTGGTTGAACTAGGCATGCCTTTTTCTGACCCTATGGCTGATGGCCCTGCCATTCAATTGGCATCTGAGCGCGCTTTAAAGGCAGGGCAAACCATGCGAAAAACCCTTGCCATGGCCGCGAGCTTTCGGGAAAAACATAGAGATGTGCCACTTGTGTTAATGGGTTATTACAACCCTATTTATCATTATGGCCCTGAAAAATTTGTGTTAGACGCAAAAGCTGCCGGGGTTGATGGGTTGATTGTGGTGGATGTCCCACCTGAAGCCGATGATGAGCTGTGTTTACCTGCCCTTGCCCAAGGCCTTAATTTCATACGCCTTGCGACACCAACAACTGATGACGAGCGCTTGCCAGTTGTGCTACAAAACACCAGCGGTTTCCTTTATTATGTCTCCATGACAGGCATTACAGGGGCTGGCGCTTTGGATGTTAGCCGTGTGCATGAAAATGTGGCCCGGATTAAAACCCAAACTGATTTGCCAGTGGTGGTTGGTTTTGGTGTTAAATCAGCTGATCAGGTTGCCGATATTGCCAGCGGTGCTGATGGGGCCGTCGTTGGTTCTGCCATTGTTAGTGAGATTGAAGCTAACCTTGATGAGAGGGGTGTGGCACGTGAGGGGCTTGTCGATAAGGTCAAAACGCTTATATCTAATTTGGCGCAAGGTGTAAGATCTTAAGCTTGTTTCTTAAAATATCGGTGGTTTTACGTGTTATTAGCTGATATTCAATTTTTTTTATGATTTTATAGTCGTATATTGATTTTAAAATAAAAATAATTTGCGGT
Organism: Hyphomicrobiaceae bacterium; assembly: GCA_021775775.1. Classification (GTDB taxonomy): domain Bacteria; phylum Pseudomonadota; class Alphaproteobacteria; order Rhizobiales; family HXMU1428-3; genus HXMU1428-3. The sequence continues at coordinate 2,701 of JAJFHF010000085.1, read as the reverse complement.
TGCCCGCACGATTTTAGAAAGGCCTTTGTGGTGAACTGGATTAACAATGTCGTTCGTCCCAAAATCCAAGATATGCTCTCTAAAAGAGAGATGCCAGATAATCTTTGGGTCAAGTGTCCTGAAAGTGGACAAATGGTTTTTCATAAAGATTTGGAAGCCAACCAATTTGTCGTGCCTGTTTCTGATTATCACATGCGCATGTCTGCAAAAGAGCGCTTAGCAACCTTTTTTGATGATGGCCTTTATGAAGAAATCGACTTTGCTGATGTAGCCCATGATCCCCTTAAATTTAAAGATGAAAGAAAATATGCAGACCGTCTAAAAGATGCCCGCGGTAAAACGGAGCTTAAAGACGCCGTCTTGAGCGGTGTGGGCAAAGTGAATGGCATGGATGTCGTTGCTGCTTGCCAAGATTTTAGCTTTTTAGGTGGCTCCCTTGGCATGGCTGCGGGTGAGGCGATTGTGACCTCAATGCTCAAAGCGGTTGAGCTTGAGGCGCCTTATGTTTTGTTTGCTGCCTCTGGTGGTGCCCGCATGCAAGAAGGCATCTTATCTTTAATGCAAATGCCGCGCACGACCATAGCTGTGCAACGTTTGCGTGAGGCCAAATTGCCATATTTAGTGGTGTTGACCAACCCAACAACAGGCGGTGTCACGGCCTCTTATGCAATGCTAGGTGATGTGCACATTGCAGAACCTGGCGCTTTAATTTGTTTTGCGGGCCCGCGGGTGATTAAACAGACCATCCGCGAACAATTGCCTGAAGGTTTTCAGAGAGCTGAGTATCTGCTTGAGCATGGCATGATCGATATGGTTGTGCACCGTCACGAACTAAAACAAACACTTAGCACTCTTTGTCATGTTTTGATGCGCGAGCCTGTCCCGCATAACGAGCTGTTAGAGGCTGATACTAGTGCTAGCACCAACGCTGTTCTAAGTAATGCAGTTGCCACCACTCAAACAAGTGACCAGGTCGTTAATGGCGAAATTATAGAAGAGGCTACCACCACTCATGTTGATAAAGAGACAGCTTTGGATGGTGAGATTTTAACAGATGACCCGGGCGCCCCAAACAATGAAGAGGATGTCTCACTTTTAAGCGAGGAGAGCGATGAGAGTGCAAAACCTTCAACGCCCTCTTCTTAACGAGCCCTCTTTTGCGTACACCTAAATCATGACATCTAGCCCCGAAACCTCTGACAGCTTGCTTGAGCAAATGCAGCTTTTGCACCCCAAATCCATTGACCTTTCGCTTGGTCGCACTTTGTCATTGCTTAGCAAACTTGGAAATCCTCATAAACAATTAGCCCCTGTTGTGCATGTTGCTGGCACCAATGGCAAAGGCTCTGTGTTGGCATTTTTAAATGCCATTTTAAGCGCGCATGGCGATCGGGTCCAACGATTTTCCTCTCCGCACCTGATACGTTTTCATGAGCGCATTAACCTAGCCTCGCGTGAAGGCACCGCCCCGATCAGTGAGCCATTGTTGATTGATTTTTTGCAGCGGACTCACCAGGCAAATGCAGATAGCCCCATTACGTTTTTTGAAATCACAACTGTTGCCGCTCTGTTGGCGTTTAGTGAGACACGTGCTGACTGGTGCTTGTTAGAAACCGGGCTTGGTGGCCGTCTTGACGCGACCAATGTGGTTGATCGGCCAGCGGCGACTGTAATCACCCCCATTTCTTACGACCATATGCAATTTCTGGGTTCCACCTTAAGTGAAATTGCTTTTGAAAAAGCTGGCATTCTCAAAACCGGGGTGCCAGGTTTTATTGGTTCTCAACCAGGTGCCGTTCTTGAGGTTCTTGAGCGCCGGGCTGAGGAGATAAATGCCCCGCTTACGATTAAGGGGAGAGATTTTGATGTCTATGAACAACGTGGTCGCCTGATCTATACCAGTGAGGATCAGCTTATTGATCTGCCTTTACCGCGTCATTTAATTGGGCGTCATCAAATTGAAAATGCTGGCCTTGCCATTTGTGTCGCCTCTCATTTATTAGGAGAGCGCCTTGATATTCATGCGCTTGGGCGCGGTGTGGAGGGTGCCTTCTGGCCAGCGCGTCTACAACGGCTTGCCCCGGCAGACCATTCACCTTATCTACACCATGATGATGAACTTTGGCTTGATGGGGGCCACAACAAAGCAGCAGCAGCTGTATTGGCCCAAGTTATTGGAGATTTAGAGGAGCGCGCTGCCCGGCCTTTGCACCTCATCGTTGGTATGATGGCGGGCAAAGATGTGCGCGGATTTTTGCAACAATTTCATGGGTTAGCGGCCCAGGTTCTTGCGGTGCCAATTGTTGGAGAAGAGAACGCCATGGACCCAGATGTTCTGGCGGACTTGGCAGTTGAAATGGGGTTTGAGGCGGATAGCGCACAAAGCGTTGAGCGCGCCTTAGAAATGAGTGCTTCTGGTCGCCATGAGGCTGCGCGCGTTTTAATTTGCGGGTCGCTTTATCTGGCTGGCCAGGTGCTTGGGAACTCTTAGATTTTCCTCTCACGGCTATTTCAAGCGTAAGTACGCTCGCCAAGCTCGCTGCCTCAATATCTCTCACGGCTATTTCAAGCGCGAAAAGCGCTTGAGCCTCCGAGGGGCGGCGCTAAGCGCCGGACGCCAAAGGCGTCATGTTCGTGCTCCGAAAAGGAGCACTTCCTTCTTCGGGTGGAGAGCTTGCAAGGTTTTTTGTTTCCTCGCAGG
>JAJFHF010000084.1 GCA_021775775.1 Hyphomicrobiaceae bacterium | reverse complement strand
ACCACTAAAAGATACAATCGATGGCTTTAAAGGCCTATGTGATGGTGAGTTTGATCACTTACCAGAACAAGCCTTCTATTTGGTCGGAACCATTGAAGAAGCGGTTAAAAAAGCTGGCAAACTAGCTGCTGAAGCAGCTTAATTTACACAAGGTGAGAAAGCCAAATGGCTGAGACATTAAAATTAGAACTTGTTTCTCCTGAAAAGCTGCTTATGTCCAAAGACGTAAGCGCGGTAAAGGTGCCAGGTGATGAAGGTGATTATGTGGTGCTCCCTGAGCACGCGCCGTTCATGACCACCATGCGCCCTGGTATTGTGGTGATCACATCAGATGAGGGTGAGCAGAGCTTTTTCGTCAAAGGCGGCTTTGCAGATGCAGGGCCCAGCAGCCTAACCATTCTCGCCGAGTTTGCGGCCGATTGCGATGCCTTGCAAGGTGATGAATTGGCTAAGGAACTTAAAGACGCGAATGAGGCCTTGGACAAGGCTACGAAGAGCGCTCAAAGTGATGCAGCGATTCGCCATGCCAACGAATTGGTCGGTTGTTTGACACAGCTGTCATAGACACAATCATCCAAACGGATACAATAACAAAAAAGCCCGCTTAGATTTAAGCGGGCTTTTTTGTTATTGTATATCCAGTATATTGACCAAGTGCAGACGCTCCAGGCCCCAGACACACAACGAATGCAAACAATCAGCGGACAATGATGATCAATGGATGATGAACAAGAGATAAGTTGTAACCAACTTGATAAATTAGAAGAAGTCAGAGACAAAACACGACAATTTGTTAAGCGGCGATTGTTGTTTTGGGCCGTGCGCTGGACCATAGGGTTTTTGATAATTTGGGTCATCGTTCATTATTATCCCTCAACCTACTGGTTGTGGGGAGCCGGAGCGTTTGTCGCTTTGCTTTCTTTAAGTGTCATCTTAGGTAGCTTTTTCTTCCTAGAGCACAAGCTAAAAACCACAAATAATAAAGTCCAAGATCTAGAAGAATTATTGAAGGAAGAAGAGGAACGAGAGAGACTAGAAAGAGAGAAAGCACAGGACGATTAAATATCTTCCCTTATATCTTTTCTTACAAGATACGAACTTAACGACTTAAGAACGATCAAGGAGCGAACCAAACTCCTCAATCACTTGTTTATACACATGGCGTTTAAAAGGCACAATCAGGCCAGGTAGCTTATCAGCTTGTTCCCATCGCCATTGATCAAATTCAGCTCTTTGAGTTGGTTTTTCCCCAATATCAATTTCATCTTCATTGCCCTCAAAACGCATCGCAAACCATTGCTGCTTTTGCCCTCGATATTTTCCCTTAAGTGCCTTACCCCATAGATCTTTGGGTAATTCATATGTCAGCCACTTGCTTGTTGTACCAAGAAGCTGAACACTGGTGACACCGGTCTCTTCTTCAAGTTCGCGGTAAGCAGCCTGTAAAGGGTCTTCGCCCTCATCAATGCCCCCTTGCGGCATTTGCCAAATAAATTGATCTCCATCATGGGGTTTGGCAATGCGCCGCCCAACCCACACTTTGCCAGCCTCGTTAAGTAACATGATGCCCACACAAGGGCGTAAGGGAAGGTCACTAAATTCATTCATACACGGGTCTCTTTTAAATTAACGCTCAAATAAAAATACGATTATTCAGCAACTTTCAAATAACAAATAAACGCGCTTAGCATTCATACCTATTACAAGCAGATCCTTACATGTCATTAATATATATAGATTTTTGAAAATGAAAAGATGCGGTCTAACTTTGTGGTGTGCGCACCATATGTGTTAACGGGACAAGAGTGAAACCGCGCTCTTTCAGCTTCTCGCTCCATAAACGAACCCTTTGAATAGACAAAGGCATAGCTGACGTAATTCCAACAGCAGTGCCATGAAGCTTGGCGGTTTTTTCAAGGCGTTTAAGCGCGTCGTCAATGGACTTTTTACTTTTAATTTCATCTAAAATAATTGAACCCTGTACATATTCAAGTTTTAACTCTTGAGCAATTTTATAAGGAACATCAGAAGTTTCCGGATTACGATCCATGTATAACAGCCCCCTATTATTCATTTCTCTCAATAAGGGATACATGACATTTTCTTGGGTTGTTAATTTGCTGCCATCTAGGTTAATCATGCCAACGTAACCGGGCATGCGCGCCATCAGCCATTTTAGATGTTGAAGATTAATTTGATCCGTTTGATTGCTTAGCAAAGTGTGAGGCCCAGGGTCGTTATCAGGGTAATCAAAAGGCTCCATGGGCACTTCAAGGACAAGTTCGTGCCCCTGGTTTCGCGCGCGCCTGGTCCAGGTTTTTAAACGGTTAGAATAAGGAATAAAACTCAAAGTAATTTCAGGCGGTAAGGTTTCAATCGCTTCTTGTGTTAACGAGTGAGAGAACCCCAATCCAGTAAAGACAATTGCAATTGTCTTCAGCTCTGCCCCTTGAGCATTCTTTTCGATCGAGGGCCGAGCATAGGCATCCATGGGGCGGCGCCCATCATCTGAAATTTTAGGTAAATCTCCAATTTTTGTAATCTCGATAAGCTCAGGGATTGGAGCTAAGGGCAGCCCAATATTAGCAATATATTTCAGTTGGTTTGCCTGAGATTTTTTATGGTCTATCGTTGCTTGCTCAAGGCTTGACTTAGGTTTATCCAAGACAGCCCCGCCTGCTATCACCTGATTTTTAGAGCCATCTTTTTTGAAATAATGCGGTATTTTTTGTTTTTTCTCACCAACAACTGTCTTTTTACGTTTTGTAATTGAATCCGCCGTAATCTTTTTCATCAACTCATTTTCGGCTGAGGCACGATCTTTGAGTTGCAGAACAGAGTAAGGCTCACCACCTAAAGGGGCTGGGATAAGTTTCATAATGCCTAAAAAAAGCACTAGTCCAACGCCGGTAAAAAAAGATGTTAGATATAATCTCTTCATGAGCTTTGCGACCTTTCCTCTATTCAAGAGGGAGCATCCAACAAGTACGCACAACGAATAATATGCTGAAAATAATGTTTGCGCTGATGGTACTGTAGATGACGATAGGCGCAAATAACGTGATAAAATTCAAATTCCATCTGAACTTGAAGATGGAAGTGTAAATTTAATTACACTTCCATCTCTAAAGTTTAACGTTACCTGGAAACTATTACCCGTTTACTAATAGAATTTAAGGTTTTTCAGTTGTTTGCCCTTCTGGCGCTGGGGTCGATTTTTCTAAAGTACCTTTATTATTATCTTCGACCACTGAACTTTGCTTCGAAGCGCTTTTATCAATCTCTTTAGGCAGTTCTACTTCACCATGTAGAAATTTAATCGCATATTGTAGCTGAGTATCTTTTTCAGCTTCAGGCGGCACATAAGAAAGAGAACCATGCTCTTCTTCATTTTTTTCATTCACTGAAATGTGCCCACGCAGACTTGCCTCACCCTTGGTTTTAACAGGCTTGCCTTTAAACTCCTCAGGCAATTCTTGTTTAACCAGAACGTTAGGAACAATGCCTTTCGCCTGAATGGATGTAATTGAAGGTGTGTAATAGAGCGCTGTTGTTAAACGAATGGCACCATTCGACCCTAAAGGAATGATGGTTTGAACAGACCCTTTCCCAAAGGTGCGAGAGCCAACGAGTGTGGCTCGTTTATGATCAAGTAAGGCGCCAGCTACAATCTCAGAGGCAGACGCAGAGCCCCCATTAATGAGAACAACAATCTTTTTACCATCGGTAATATCCCCGCGCCGCGCACTAGCCCGTTGGGTTTCTTCTAAATTGCGTCCGCGCGTAATAACAATGGCACCTTCGTCAAGGAAGGCATCTGAGACCTTGATAGCCTGCTCAAGCAAACCACCAGGATTGTTTCTCAAATCAATGATATACCCTTTTAACTCACCACTACCAATTTCAGCTTTAATTTTTTTGACAGCTTCCTCTAAGCCAGAGGCTGTACGCTCATGAAAGGAAGGCAAACGAACATAACCAATATCTTTGGCCTCAACCCTGGAGCTAACTTTGTTTATTTGAATAACGGCACGTTTCAAAGTGACATCAAATGGTTCCGTAACATTTTTACGGATTACAGTGATGACAATATTAGAGCCAACAGGCCCGCGCATACGATCAACGGCGTCACGTAATGTCAGGCCTTCAACTTCTTCCCCATCAAGGTGAGTGATATAATCACCAGGAAGAATGCCTGCTTTCGCGGCTGGTGTGCCATCGATTGGGCTGATAACTTTTACCAAATTGTTTTCCATGCGAACTTCGATACCAAGGCCACCAAATTCACCGCGCGTTTGCACTTGCATATCGTTCAAGCTCTCAGGGCTTAAATACGCTGAGTGAGGGTCAAGAGAAGTGAGCATGCCATTTATAGCAGATTCAATCAGTTTTTTATCGTCTGGCTTTTCAACATAATCATTACGAACACGCTCGAGAACATCACCAAATAAATCAAGTTGACGATAAATGCTGGCATTCCCAGCTTGCGCCGAAAGTTTATCTCGTGAACCAACGATGATCCCTCCAATGATGCCCCCTGTTAAGATGAGCGCCAGACATGCTGTAAATATTTTGATATTCATATTTCACATTACCTTTTTAGCTACAGTCTCACTGCCTGTATATTTATGACTGATCGTGTCATAGCTACTTATATCACTAAGATCATTTTTATTAAGATATCTCATTTTATTCCATAGAGATGCAAAAAATTTAACTATTCTCAGTTCAAATTGATTTCATAGGTCACTTGTACGTTATTTGCCCCATTTTTTATGTTGTTTTTGGGGCGATATAGCTGTTTTCCCTAACATTTAAGTATTAGCTGAGTTATTTCGCTGCAACTTTCGTCGCCCACCAAGGTGTAGAGTCAATAGGGCGGCCATCTTTTCTAAATTCAATATAAAGCACCGGATCAATTGATTTTTTAGGCGTTTTCGTTGATATTTTTTTATCAGCCATATTGCCTATCGGTTCTCCCGCCAAAACAAACTGACCTGTTCTTACGTCAATGCGCTCCATTCCTGCAAGTAAAATGTGGTATTTACCGCCGGCATTAATAATCAACAGTTGGCCGTAAGAGCGAAATTTTCCTGCATAAACAATCCAACCGTCAGTTGGTGAGGTAATTTGCGCATTGGGCCGCGTGCCAATGCTAATCCCTTTCGAGTTATTCCCATACTGAATCGGTTCTCCAAAAGAGCGTAAAATACGCCCCTTTGCTGGCAGAGTAAGCGTATGTTTGACTTTTTCAAATGGCAAGGCAGGTTGAATACGTCCAGGATTGCCAAACGCTTTTTCTTTCTTTTCATCAGGTGTTAGTTCTACAGCTGCTTGCTCGCCAATTTTTTGTTGAGCGAGTTTTCTGTCTTCAATCTGTTGTCTCTCATAACCACCTAAATCTGTCGCGATTTGTAAATCTTTATCAACCCGGCTAATAAGTTCGTCCAGGTTGGCAACTGATTTTGAGTGCTCTTTGGCACGCTCCTCCATTTGTTGAAGTTCTGAGTTATGACTAAGAATGCGTTGGTTCTTTTCATTGAGCAGTTCACTCATCCGGCGCCGATCAGCTTCCATTTCAGCATTTTGCACCCGTAGCCGTTCTGATTGCTCGGTAATATCACTTTTGAGTACAACAAGCTTATCAATTTCAGTCCTTAAGACATCAGCCTGGCGTTTGAACTTGGGTAAAATATTAGACATGAGCATGGCACTGCGAACCATCTTAAGTGCATCATCAGGGTGAGTGGCCATAATAGGAGGGGGGTTGCGTCCCATACGTTGTAAAACACCAAGCATATCTGCAATGGCACTACGCCGTACCTGCATAGAGCTGCGCATCTTGGTCTCTTTGCCCCGCAAACTTTCCAAGCTTTTCTCTAAATTACTCAGCGCACCTTCACTTGTTTGTATGCGTTTTCCATAATTAATCAGCAATTCATTGAGGCGTGCCCGCTCAGCGGCAAGGGCCGCAACTTGTCCTTTTACGCCGGCCTTTTTGGCTTGAATTTCATCTAATATACGTTTCTTTTCAGCCCGTTTCCTGCGCATTTCAGCGGCGTCTTCTTGCTTTTTCTTGAGGGCAGGGTCTGTCATCTCCAATGTCTCATCTTGAGCGTGAGCGCGAGGAACGAGGGCAAAAAAAGTGAGAGAAAACAAAACCCATAGCGCACACAAAGAGGCCAAACGCAAAAGGGGGCGATTGGCAAAAACAAAACTGATCTTTTCAAAAGAGACAGAATTATTCATCATCATAATTCGTTAAAGGGCTCGCATTTTGGACATAGTGATTCTTACCATAAAATTAGGCTAAAATCACGGCATTAATGAGGGCAATCGCGGTTCTTAGCTTAAATTTTTGGAAAGGTCGTTCCGACCGGAAATAGCCAAGATGATCGATAGGGTTTAGGCGGTACGATCAAAGTGGCTATGAGCGGTGGTAAGGGTGTCCAGACCAAATCGTAAAAGCACGATAAAGCTGCTCAAGTAAGATAATTCGTGCCATTCCGTGCGGCAAGGTCATTTGTGAGAGGGAAAGAGAAAGCGGAGCTTTCTTAACAAGCGCGCGGTCGTGCCCATCTGGACCACCAATTAAAAAACAAATATTTTGCACCCCATCTTCAATTTGAGATTTAAGGTGGCCAGCAAATCGCTGACTGGTCAGTTCTTTGCCATGTTCATCAAGCGCAATCAAATAAGCATGGTCAGTCGTCTTTTTTAATAGTTTCTCGGCCTCATCTTGTTTGCGTAATAAGGATGTGTTTTGTTGAGATTCGGAAATTTCCTTAATGGAAATGGTTTTTATCCCCTGCCCAGGGCCAGCTTTTTGAAGACGATCTAGATAGCGCTCTTGTAATTTTTCTTCGGCCCCTTGTTTAAGGCGCCCAACTGTTACGATATCAAGAGTTAACATGCCATTATTCGTAGGGTAGGATTGTTAAAAGGGGGCCCATTTGCAATCAAAAAATGTCGCAATCAAACTATTGTTCGCTGGTGTCTTCAGGCCGATCTGCTAACCACATTTTTTCCAAATTATAAAACTCCCGAACCTCGGGGCGAAAAATATGCACAATGATGCTACCAGCGTCAATCAACACCCAATCATTATTTTCTTTGCCCTCAATGCGCGGTCGTCCAAAACCTTGGGCACGTAGTTCGCGCGCCAACCGGTCAGCAATCGCGCTAACATGACGGTTAGAGCGACCAGAGGCCACAACCATATAATCACCAAGCGATGATTTTCCAGCCAGTTCAATGCTCACAATATCTTCAGCCTTAGCATCCTCAAGGGTGTCTATGGTTAAAGAAAGTTGCGCTTTAGAGCTTAGCTCAGTTGACAGTAGAGGAGATGCAGAACTCATATGGTCTGCACCGCTTGTTTGGGCGTGCATAATAGTTTGAAAACCTTTTTCGAAAGAAGGAGATGATTTTGTGCGTTATCAAATATAAAAGATGGCAAATGAATGTGCTCTTTCAAATGAATGTGCTCGGTCACAAGTGATTAATATTCAATTCAAACGCTCATTTTCTCAACGAACGCACTGTCATTTTAATAGAGTTGGCCTGTAACTTCAAGCATTCTCTCTCTTGAGCAAAAAAAGAGCAAATAATAGTGAATCTTACAATCCTCACTGCACATTAAGGCGTTGATTCCGCCTTATAAATTAGCATCTGAAAAATGACTGCATTTTAAAGATTACTTTTGTTTTCGCAATTGTGTTGAAGAGAGCGAAGAGAGTTTATGGGTAAGATAAACCCAGGCAGGGGCTCGTTTATAGGCTAAGGTCTTTGCTTCAGTTTGAGGGATTTTATAGGCACTAAATTTATGAGCTGCCGGGCTAGCCATAGCGGTTAAATGATAGTCAGGCCGATCAAAAACCGCAATGGGTAAAGTCATGAAGATATCTTGCCATTGTTGCCAATGATGAAAACCAACCAAATTATCCGCACCCATCAACCAAACAAAACGCACCCCGCCATAGCGGCGCTTTAAAAATTTAACTGTTTGCGCCGTGTAGTTTGTTGGCAGCGCGGCTTCAAACGCAGTGATTTTAATATGCTTATTGTGTGCAACATCGCCCGCTTGCTCAATGCGGTTTGATAAGTCCAAAAGGTTGTCATGCGATTTTATGGGATTGCCAGGCGAGACCAACCACCACACTTGATCTAGATTCAATTGTTTTAAAGCCATTTCACTAATCAGGTTATGGCCAGCATGCGGGGGATTAAACGAACCGCCCAACAAGCCAATACGCGCCCCCTCCGTGGCAAGCGGTGCGCGGACATTTATACTCCCAAAACTTTGACTTGGAATTTTCGGTTTCACCTAATGCACTCAACATTTATGAAGGGCGTGTTTGTCCCTGGCCTCTAACAACATATTTAAAACTGGTAAGTTGGCTGGCGCCAACGGGGCCGCGCGCGTGCATTTTCCCAGTTGCTATACCAATTTCTGCCCCCATACCAAATTCCCCCCCATCAGCAAATTGGGTGGAGGCATTATGCATGACAATGGCGCTATCAACCTGATTAAAGAAGGCCTCAACAGGCTCGTCATCTTGCGCAATGATTGCCTCAGTATGGTTAGAGCTGTGCGCCGCAATATGATCAATTGCCCCTTGCACACCATCTACCTGTTTGGCTGAGATAATGTTGCTGAGATATTCTGTGTCCCAGTCATCGGCGTTGGCAGGTTCTACTTTTTCATTCAAGAGGGAGAGTTCAGCTGTTCCCCTGACGGCGCAATCATTGTCTATCAAAGCATTAATGATGGCAGCTTGAGCGTCTTGGGGCAGGGCTTTATCGAGCAACAAAGTCTCGGCTGCCCCGCAAATGCCTGTCCGGCGCAGTTTGGCATTGACCACAATATCAATCGCCATCTCAAGTGAAGCTGAGCGGTCAACATAAATATGGCAAATGCCCTCTAAGTGGCTAAACACAGGCACGCGTGCTTCATCTTGCACGCGCCCCACCAGGCTTTTGCCCCCGCGCGGCACAATCACATCAACGGTACCGTTGAGCCCCTTAAGCATATAGCCCACAGCCGCTCTATCAATTGTTGGCACCAATTGGATGGCCGTATCTGGCAAACCGGCCTTGTTCAAACCAGCAACCAAAGCATGATGAATGGCATGAGAGGAATGAAAGCTGTCAGACCCACCGCGCAAAATAGAGGCGTTGCCAGCCTTAAGGCTCAAACCACCAGCGTCAGCAGTGACATTGGGGCGGCTTTCATAAATGATCCCGATTACTCCCAAAGGTGTTTGAACGCGGCTGATCTCTAACCCATTAGGTCGGCTCCATTGCGCGCTGACCTTGCCAACAGGGTCATCAAGCTGAGCAATGGCACGCAAGCCTTGAGCTATGCCTTGCAAACGCTCAGTATTCAGCATAAGGCGATCAATAAAAGCGCTGTCTTTACCAAGCGCTTTGGCCGCTATGATATCTTTTTCATTTGCCTTTAAAATCAGTTCGCCTTCAGCCTCAATATGATCAGCCATGGCTTGCAAAGCCTCATTTTTTTGGGCCGTGGGAGCAATGGCCAATGCGCGCGCAGCTTGTTTGGCGCGCTGACCAATCAGATCCATGATTTCCTTAATAGATCCCTTATCATGAGATACGTTATCGGTCGTTAAAGGGGTACTCATTCTGTTTTTCCCTTCGTAAAGGCCATATTATCTCTATGTATCAATTCTGTTCGTCCAGAAAATCCTAAAACGGATTCAATTTCATCACTCTGCATTCCTATTATTTGGGCGGCATCATCGCTATTATAAGAGGAAAGCCCATGCCCGACCTCTTCTTCAAGGTGATTGGTAATGTAGACAAAATCACCACGCTCAAAAGATCCGCTAATCTGAGTTACGCCGGCAGGTAACAGACTGTTACCATTATATAAGGCTTTTTCAGCTCCTTTATCAATGACCATGGTGCCTTTCATGTCAAGGGCACCTGCAATCCAAGACTTGCGTGCTTGCACTGGGTCTGCATTGGAAAGAAACCAAGTAGCTTTTGCACCATTCAAAAAAGCGTTTAGTGGATGGAGCCGCTCGCCTGATGTAATTACCATATGGCAACCCGTTGCATTGGCAATTTTAGCAGCCATAATCTTGGTAACCATCCCCCCAGACGATAACTCCGAACCAGTGCCACCTGCCATAGCCTCCACCTCAGGGGTAATCTCTTCAACCACCTCAATGTGTCTTGCTGTTTTGTCTTTATTGGGAGGCGCAGTATAAAGGCCATCAATATCAGATAGGATAATCAATAGATCAGCGTCAACCATTGAGGCCACCCGGGCTGCCAAGCGATCATTATCACCATAACGCAGTTCATTGGTGGCAACGGTGTCATTTTCATTCACGACTGGGATCGCACCAAACCCAACCAATGTATTCAGCGTATCGCGCGCATTTAGATAGCGGCGTCGATCTTCAGTATCAGCAAGCGTCAGTAATATTTGGGCACTTGTTAGGTCATGGGATTTTAAAAAAGACTTAAATGCTGCGCTTAAAGAAATTTGCCCAATGGCGGCGGCGGCCTGTGCCTCATCCAGGGTTAATTTTCGTGCCCCAAGGTTTAGTTCTTGTCGGCCCAAAGCTTTGGCACCTGACGCTACAATAATAATTTCTTTGCCAATTTGCTTAAAGCGAGCAATATCATCAGTTAGGGAAAGCAGCCATTCAGTGCGCAGCTGTTCTTGTTGCTCATCAACCAGTAGGCTGGAACCTATTTTAATAACGATGCGTTTTGCATTAGTCCATTCTTGGCGCATGATATCTCTGTTTGCTGCAACTGTTTAAGGTGGCTTTATTCTGATGATTTATATTTACGGAGACCACGCAGCGGGTTCGTTGGCCTCGTCTTTTTTTTGTTGTCGGTTATTTTTAACCGTACTACCAAGCCGAAGCAATGTGTGATCCAGATTTAATTTAGAAACCGCCGAGAGAACAATCACTTCCTTTTCCAAAGCCTCACTTAAGGTCTTAGCCTTTTCTTGTGCTTCCTCTGGTGCCATGGCATCACATTTTGATAAAGCTATGAGCTCTTTCTTATCTTCCATGCCCGCCCCATAAGCATCAAGTTCGCCGCGCACAACCTTATAATCTGTAACCGGGTCGTCGCTTGTGGCATCAACCAGATGCAAGATGATTTCACAACGCTCAATATGTCCTAAAAAACGATCACCAATCCCGGCCCCCTCATGAGCTCCCTCAATCAGACCAGGGATGTCAGCCAAGACAAAATCCATGTCCCCAGCTTTCACAACACCAAGATTGGGATGCAAAGTGGTGAAGGGATAATCAGCAATTTTAGGTTTAGCGGCACTAACACTGGCCAGAAAAGTTGATTTACCTGCATTTGGCAAGCCAACAAGGCCGGCATCAGCAATCAATTTAAGCCGTAGCCATAAGATTAACTCTTCACCAGGTTCACCAGGGTTAGCTTTGCGTGGGGCCTGGTTGGTTGAGCTTTTAAAGTGAGCATTCCCGAACCCACCATTACCACCATTGGCCAAAACCACTTGGTCACCAGGCTTGGTCAGGTCAGCCAACACAGTCTCATTTTCTTCATCTAGGATCTGGGTGCCAGGGGGGACTTTAAGTTCAACATCATCACCATTTGCCCCTTTGCAATCACTGCCCATACCATTTTGGCCATTGCCAGCTTTATAGTGTTGTTGAAAACGAAAATCGATGAGCGTATTAAGATTGTCAACACATGTGACAATGACATTGCCACCGCGCCCACCATCACCGCCATTGGGCCCCCCAAACTCAACATATCTCTCTCGTCTAAAGGAAACGCAGCCATTGCCACCACTTCCAGATTTAATATAAACGCGTGCTTGATCTAAGAATTTCATAATGACTGATTGATATAGGGTCCAAAGCAAAAAGGAAAGTGGGATTGCTCAAATTTATATGAAGATGATTGTAAAAGTTAATCGATCCAGCGATCTAAGTTGACAAAATCTCAAACTGCTGACGGGTCAAGCGATAGCGCTGGGCAGGCGAGGGGGCACCGCGTGCTATTGAGGGGCATTGGATAAGGTCGATAGGTTCAAATCCCAACCCTTCGAGCACTTTTTTTGAACGATCATTGTCAGTGAAATGACAGGCATGAAAATATTTAAAAGGCTCAGAGGCAAAGCCATGCGCTAGAATTTGCCATGCGGCCCGGGTCGCCAGGCCTCTGCCCCAATAAGGCTTGCCAAGCCAGTAACCAAGTTCACCGTGCATAACAGATGTGCGGTTATATCCAACACAACCGGCAAAATAACCATCCGACTCAATCGCCCAAACATCCTCACGCCGATTTTGCTCAATCTCATTAATCCAATTTTTAGCATGGCGAGGTTCATAAGGATAAGCCAACCGCGATACCATAGAGGCCACATCCCAATCATTAGCCAATTCAACGATCATAGGTACGTCAAACAGACTGATGGGTCGTAGTCTTAAGCTATCTTCTTGTGCTCTTTGCATCATGGTAACTAGACTTTAAAATTTTTCTAATCGCAACACTTTAAGACTTAAGCGGCCTCATTTGAATAAATAATCAACACAACTAAAGGCTAGACACTAAAATCAGTTCACTTACTAAAATTCATATCACATACTAAAAAAGAGAGACTAAGCAGCCCCTCTTCTTATTGATAAATTTAAGTTCAAAAGTGAGTCGGGCAAAGTGATTTATTTGCCTTCATCAACAGAAACAAACACTTTTCCGTGCTCACGGGTCCGAAAAGAGACATGTCCCTCTTTAATTGCAAAGATTGTATGGTCTTTTCCCATGCCAACATTGTCACCCGGATGCCATTTTGTACCACGCTGGCGAATGATGATGTTGCCAGGTATAACTGATTCGCCACCATATTTTTTAACGCCAAGACGACGACCGGCCGAATCACGACCGTTTCTAGATGAGCCACCTGCTTTTTTATGTGCCATGAGAGTATCCTTCTCAAATTTGTTTGTAAAAAGGGACTAACCTTTTGTAATTACGTTCTTTCGCGCCTTTACTAAAGTCGCGTGTTATTTTTTAATGCCCGTGATACGCACAACAGTTTGATGTTGGCGATGGCCTTTTTTACGCCGATAATTTTGACGGCGTTTCTTTTTAAAGACTATGATTTTACCGGCTCTGGTTTGTTCCAAAACTTCACCAGATACCACCGCACCTTCAATAACAGGTGTGCCAATAGCCACATCACCATCATTACCAACCATCAAAACATCTTTAAATTCAATTTTGTCGCCAGCTTCACCATCGAGTTTTTCGATTTTCACAATATCATCTTTAGAAACACGATATTGTTTGCCGCCGGTTTTTATAACCGCATACATAGGTTTAACCTTTCATTATCACGTCCTGTGGTGTCGCTTATTCTTGTTTTTCAAGTCGTTAGCGATCTTTTTCGTTATCGAATATTCACTCTTTGTGAGCAAAAACAAACCTCGGACAGCGCATTGGGTGGCACCGCTTAAAACGGCCCACGAAAAGAGCTGAATATATGGATATTCGGCGTCCTGTCAACCAATATTAGGCTGATTCTAGCTGTTTCATAGATATACTGTTCAATTTTAAGAGTCTTTGGCGGTTTATTTTTCTCCATGACACAATAAGGTTTGTTAATGTTACCAAAGATCGTTGGTCTAAAGGGAATGTAATGGTCTAAAGAAAAGTAGTCTAACGGTGTCCATGTCCAAGGCTGTATAGCCTAACATTGCGAGTGCCCTAGACATGGGCGATCCATGGGAATGGGCGATTCATGGGAGATTTATTGGAAGATTTATGGGCACTTTATTTTGGTTCACACTCATTTTGGCAGCAGGGGGAGCTGTAGCTGGCTTTATGGCTGGTCTACTGGGTATTGGAGGTGGCGCAGTTTTGGTGCCAGTCCTCTATGAAGTCTATGGCCTGTTGGGGATTGATGAGGCCATTCGGACCCATATGGCTGTGGCCACATCTCTGGCCGTCATTGTGCCAACAGGTCTTCGCTCTGCCTATGGCCATAATAAGAAACAAAGCGTTGATTGGGGGTTTGTGCGTTTAATCGCCCCCTTTATTCTAATAGGTGTTGTGCTGGGCTCGATCATTGCTGTTTATGCCAATGGCATCCATTTGCGATTGATTTATGGGGTGACAGTCATTCTGGTGGCTCTGTTTTTACTGTGGTCACAAAACCATCCTGAAATGCGCTTTTCTTGGCCTTCAAAATGGGTGACCCAAGCTTATGGCGTGTTCACCGGGGCCCTCTCGACCTTAATGGGCATTGGTGGCGGCACCTTCACCGGCAGTTACATGACAATATTGGGCCGCTCCATTCACCAAGCAGTAGGAACGGCCGCCGCGATCGGTCCCTTAATCGCGTTGCCAGCAACGCTTGGCTTTATCATCGGCGGCTGGGAAAACCCTTTACTCCCCCCTTTTTCTTTGGGCTTTGTCTCGCTGCTGGGAGCGGCCTTAATTTTACCCACCAGTCTCCTTTTTGCTCCTTTCGGAGTGAAGGCTGCCCACGGGCTTTCAAAAACGCGGCTCGAATTTATTTTTGCTCTGTTTTTACTGTTTGTCGGAGTGCGGTTTTTATATTCTCTTGTTAGCTAACAAGAGAAAAAGCAGTGCCACGCAATCTATAAAGCTTTCATGATAACTGAGAGGCCCGCGATGAATCGTGAGACCTTTAACCACATAGTGAAACTCAACCCGCGCCAACCTTAAAGAAAGACGAGGTGGTTATTCTTGATAATCGGTCTTTACATAAGAGCTCAAAAATTAAAGCCACCTGCGAAAGGTTTGTGCCAGAAATTATGATCAGGTTTGGGAACAATTGGACAGATCTGTCATTTCATCACCCAACAGGAATGTAGGGACGACATTTACGTTTCTTTACGAGAAACATCCACCCGCCCACACCGCCACTTGCGGATGCTCCACTCAGGGTGGTGGCTGAGCCATTTGGCCATTTCTGGCTGGCCTCTATTCATACAATGATACGGTGTTGAAATTTGCCCCATATATGTCAAATGGACATTTTTGCAAGTCTCTGGGGTGTTTAACAAACACACAGATATAATGAGCTCAAACATAAGTCCCTCACAAAGGTTATGGACCACATTTATTTATGTGGTCGTAATGACAAATGTTTCACTCCCTTTAAGTTTAATATTTTTATAGATACATAAAATGTACGCCTAAAAATACGCTTACTGACCTTACGGTCTAAACTTAATTAGTTTCTAAAGTTAACAACTCTTACCGTATCTTCTTGCAAGCTTTGGTCTTTCACAGCTTCAATTTCTGAAAGAGGCAGGGGCTTGCCAAATAAATAACCTTGCCCCAAATGTCCACCAGCCGCTTGAACCAACAGCAATTGTTCATTGGTCTCAATGCCTTCAGCGGTGATCGTAATATCCAATGCGCGGCCAAGGCCAATGATCGTTGTCGTAATTGCTCGGGCCCGTTCATCCGTTTGAATGGATGAGATAAAAGAGCGATCAATTTTAATTTTATCAAACTCAAATTGAGAAATGTAACTTAAGCTAGAATAGCCTGTACCAAAATCATCCATGGCAATTTTGACACCAAGCGCTTTTAAATCACTTAGCAATTGGATGGCTGAATCCGTATCCGTCATTAAAACAGATTCCGTGATTTCAAGTTCAAGTCTTGATGCTGGCAAACCGGTCTCAGAAAGGGCACGCTTTACCATCGCAAGCACGTCTTGCCCTTCAAACTGCACAGTGGATAAGTTGACAGCAACCGTCTCCCCATTCTTCCAGGTTAAAGCTTCACGGCAAGCCCGTTTCAGAACATATTCCCCAACCTCAATGATCATTTTGGTTTCTTCTAAAACGGGTATAAATTCAACCGGCGAGACAAGGCCTTTTTCTGGATGATTCCAACGGATCAATGCTTCATAACCGGTTATAGAATGTCCAATAAGTTCGACTTGTGGTTGATAATAAAGTTCAAACTCTTCTCGCTCCAGGGCTAAACCCAAAGACTTAACCAATTGTCGTCTTTCTTGCAGTTCTTTATCCATATCAGGTTCAAAGAATCTAAATGTATTGCCACCTTCTTCTTTGGCCCGATAGAGCGCTAATTTAGCATTTTTAATTAAGGTTTCCCCCCTAACGCCATCGTCAGGAGCAAATACAATTCCCAAACTACAAGTACAGATAACTTCTTGTCCCTCGACCATATAAGCCAAGCCGAGTTCATCTTTAAATTTCTTGGCAAAAGAGGCCGCTTGCTCACCCGTCGAGACATCAGGCAAAATAATTGCAAATTCATCACCAGAAAGACGCGTCACGATTGAGTTTTGAGGTTGGTGTTCCTTCAACCTTCCAGCAACATTAATAAGAATTTGGTCGCCAACGCTATCTCCCAATTCAAAATTGATGGTATGAAATCCATCTAAATCAAGCAAGAAAACCGCAAATTTATCATCATCATCTTGTTTTGAGCGACTGACTTTTTCAACAGATTCATAATATCCGGTTCTGCTTGGTAAGCCCGTTAATTTATCATTATTTGATAGAAATTGAATTTTTTGTTCTGCTCTATAGCTTTCCCTCAAACGAGACCAAACAAGATAGACCACTAATAGCAATACAGGAATGCCAGCAATCGCAGTCATGAACACAGCATGAGCCACTGCATTTGCCATTTTAATGCCAGTGGTTGTTTGTACCGCTTCAAGCATAACAACAGCGATGACCTTTTCTCCCTCTTTCAAGGGAATAAAATGGCGCGTATAAAAAGAATTTTCCTTGTCTCGATAAGAATAAAGATTTTGCCCCTTAACAAATACACTTTGAACCGAGGAGGTTATAGAATATGAGGAGGTATATGTTTTCCGCTGCGTGAAATCATTATAAAGAGCCTCGGGTAAAAAGACCACGCCAGTTGGCAAAAAGATGGCGTAATCATTCAAGGTATTTAACGAGTCGCGCTTAACAAGGTTCTCTTGAAAATATTTTTTTAATTTCGGAGCACTCAGCAAAATACGAGGTCTAAAAGTTGGCCGTTGCGTGGGCTTTTTTTTGCTGAGCATATTTTCTGAAAGATGAAACAGAGCTTTATCGAGCGTCTTATCATTATTGATGAGTGCAATAATTTTATTTGAAAACCGCGCGCCAGCAAGCGGAGTTTGAGAAAACAGCTCTTCTTTAATGCGATCAGCAACGTTCTCCGTTAAAGTTTCCGCATCGTCTAAAAGAAGGCGATCAACAAAAAAATAATTAATCGTCACCATGGCAAAAATGGTCAAACCTAGTAGGGAACCCACTACGCACAGTGTCATGCCATCAATTTGCTTTAAAAAAGTTCTTACCATTTTAAAAGACTCAAATTTTTTGCTGTTCTTGTTGGTAAATGTATACACCAAGGGGATTAACAAAATGGTACCAGTCTTTACCAAAAAATCCAGAAATTCAAATCACACAAATGGCGCCTTAAAGAGGCCTCGGAAGATTTTACGGCTAGCCCGTCCATAACGACTAAAACACCACGAATAAAAGAAAAATTGGCCCGGCAACCAAAGCTTATCCCCATCTTATCCCAAGATAACAAAGTGAAGATAAAACAAAGGTTTACCTCTTTGTAAAGTGTCTGTAAAACCAAAGGCGAAACACCTGGCTATCAAATTTCAATAATCTCAACAAAAAAATTTTGAGATCTAAAAATTTTAGCGAGATCACACAGAATCAGCATATTATTTTTTTGAAAAAAAATATAAATCGCCAGCAATTACAAGGATTACCCCCAGTGTCGATGCGCTATCCACCAGCATTGCTTGATGAGATTCGCACAAGGCTCAGTGTTAGTCAGGTGGTGGGGCGGCGCGTCAAATTAAAGCGCGCTGGGCGTGAATTTGTTGGGTTATCGCCTTTCAAACAAGAAAAAACCCCATCTTTCACCGTCAATGATCAAAAAGGCTTTTATCATTGTTTCGCCACTGGTGAACATGGGGATATTTTTACCTTTTTAATGAAAACAGAAGGGCTAAGTTTTCCAGAAAGTGTAGAACGATTGGCGAATGAGGCAGGGGTGCCATTGCCAGAAAGCACACCACAGGCTGTGGAGCGGGCACAAACAAACGATAGATTGCGCGAAATCACCCAGTTAAGCGCACAATTTTTTGCAAACTGTCTGCAAAGCACTCATGCGGCTCACGCCCAAACCTATTTAAACGGTCGCGGCATAACAAAACAGCAAATCGCACACTTTCAAATAGGCTATGCCCCCAGCTCTCGTGATGCGCTAAAGGGGCACTTATTAGATAAGGGGTACACGTCAGAAGAACTAATTCTCTCCGGCATGGCAATTGGTGGCCCAGATATACCAGTACCCTATGATAGATTCCGTGATCGGATCATATTTCCCATTTCAGATATGAAACGGCGCGTGATTGCGTTTGGCGGCAGGGCTTTGGATCCAAAACAACCAGCTAAATATTTAAATTCACCAGAAACCCCTCTCTTTCACAAAGGTCATCAGTTATACAACAGTGCAAATGCGCGCCAAGCAGCCTATGAAAACAGCTCTATAATCGTAACCGAAGGTTATATGGACGTCATTGCCATGACGGGGGCTGGATTTGAGAACACGGTTGCTCCTTTGGGTACGGCCTTGACGAGTGAACAGATAAATCTCCTCTGGCGCATGTCACAAGAACCAATCCTTTGTTTTGATGGCGATACGGCGGGGCAAAAGGCGGCTTTTCGGGCGGTTGAAACAGCTTTACCGCTGTTAAAACCGGGTTATTCTTTAAAATTTGCATTTCTTCCCGATGGTCAAGACCCAGACGATCTTTTAAAACAACACGGAGCGGGCGAGATGCAGGCCATATTAGACCTTGCCCGTCCTTTATCAGACGTTTTATGGGAAAAAGAAGTGGCAAATGGCACTTGGGAGACACCAGAGCGCCGAGCAGCCCTAGAGCAAAATTTGTTTCAATTGATAAACAGCGTTGAAAATCAAAGTGTCCGCACTCATTATTCTCGTGAGATAAAGTCGCGTCTTTGGAGTGCTTTTCAAAAAACCAATAAAAACAGTGGATATCCCCAAAACAAAAAATGGCAGTCTGAGCCAAGGTCAAAATCCAATAAATTTAATCAAAACATCAAACAACAGGCCACGCCTTCATTGATCTCAAGCCCGTTGATGGGCAAGAGAGACCCCAAAAAGGAGCAATATGAGGCGATTATCGTGGTGATGCTGATGAACCACCCTTGGTTACTCGAAACTGAGGATGAGCATGTCTCTTGCCTTAAATTTGCAACAGAGGACGCAGAAAAGCTGCGCAATTGCTTGTTAGAGGCCCATTTTACACAAAATTCACTTGACAGATCTTCGATTGAAGATCATTTAGAAAAGTTGGATATATCCTCACTGGCCACTCGTATGCACCGCATAGTCGCCCAAAACGGGCCTAAATATGCTGACCCCCATGCGGAACCACAACAGGTTCGCGATGGATGGCATGAACTTATAATGCGTCATCACAAGGCTGAGGAGCTGAGACAGGAGCTAAATGCTGCTGAACGTGCATATATAGAAGAGGGAAATCAGCAAAACTTTGAGCGATTAAAAGACATTCAACAAGCTTTAGAACAAAGCTTAAACGAGATGATTTAGTGATTATGCAAAAGCATTTGCTGGCAACCAAATATCAAATGACAAAGGGTACCCACTTGTTAAGGGTTCATAAGAGAATCATTACTACATTCTTTCTCCATAAGGAGAGATTTACCCTTTTAAATCTTCTATAACGTTTAGATTTTCAGCAATTTTGGCAAAATAGGTTCGTTTTTTAAGCTTTATTACAATCGGAAAGGGCTTTAAACTTGAAACCTATCCGCAAAACACTAAATTATGAGTAAGGTGTAAGGCACTAGATAATAAGTAAAATACCAACTATTAATTGATCATTCTTTTTAAGTGCAATCTTATTCAACACACCATCGTACGGCCATCGGGCACCTGTCTAACCTAAGTTGAAGCAATATACCCCCTTTTGCCTTGAAAGAGGGGGATATTAAAATTTAACCAGCCGTATAACGCATATACGACGATCTATTGTGTCTCGGAGCACTTTTATGGCGACCAGAACAGCAAAAACGACATCAGGAAAAAAGCCCGTGGCAAAAACCACCGCAAAATCTACAGTAAAAAAATCAGGCAAAACGGCAGCAAAGACCACCGCTAGGAAGCCTGCACCGGCCAAAAAAGCGAGCCCGGCATCAAAAAAAGCATCTACGACTAAAAAAGCACCCGCCAGCAAAGCTGCCGCGGCCAAAAAGCCAATTACAAAAACCGTTAGTAAAACAACAAAAACAAAAGCAAAAAACACCATAGCAAAAACACCCACAAAGAAAGCAGCTGTTACCAAACCAGCAGCTGCCAAAAAAGCGCCAGCGAAAGCTCCCGCTTCAAAAACTCCAGCAGCAAAAGCTTCGACAGCAAAAGCTAAGAGCACAAAAAAAGCAGCGGTAAAATCAACAACCAAAAAAGCAACAGTGGTCAAAGCCAGCGCCGCAGCAAGTGCTGTTAAGCGATCTGCACCTAAAAAGAAGCCAGCTGCTAAAAAAACGTCAACAGATGGCAAGTCAGGTGATAGTCCAATTTTGGATATGTCTGATAGCTCCGTAAAGAAGCTTATCAAAACAGCCAAAACACGCGGTTATGTAACCTATGATGAACTTAATGATGTGATGCCATCTGACGAGGTCTCATCAGAGCAAATTGAAGATGTGATGGCCATGTTATCAGATATGGGCATCAACGTTGTTGATGAGGATGAAGTTGAGGAGCTTGAAAGCGAAGCGGCAACACCCGCTGTTGCTCAAGATCCCAAAGCCATAATCAAAACAACCAAAACCAGTGAGCCAACAGAACGCACTGACGACCCCGTGCGTATGTATTTGCGCGAAATGGGCACAGTTGATCTTCTCTCTCGTGAGGGCGAGATCTCAATTGCCAAGCGTATTGAAGCTGGTCGTGAAGCCATGATTGCTGGCCTATGCGAAAGTCCATTGACCTTCCAGGCGATTATTATTTGGCATGATGAATTAATCGAGGGGAAAATTCTACTCCGCGATATTATTGATTTAGAGGCAACCTATGCAGGCCCAGAGGCCAAAGCACCGGGCATAATGGGCCAACCTTTAGGCCCAGATGGTCAACCTGTAGCCGGTCAGAATGCGCAAGGCCAAACAGCTGATGGCCAAACTGTCGAAACTCAAACTGGCCCTGACGGTAAACCTGTGGTGACACCAGCTGCCGCCACTGGCGGGACACCGCCCCCCGTTGCCCAAGCCGCCAATGCTCATAACACGCAGCAGACCACGACAGACGGCGAGCAAACTGAAGGTCAAAGCGAAGAAGATGATGAGGATGATGACGATCTAGAAAACAGCTTGTCACTTGCCGCCATGGAAGCTGAGCTAAAACCCAAAGTTTTAGAGACCTTCGAGAGCATCGCAGCCAACTATAAAAAACACAGAAAGCTGCAAGATACCAAAGTTGAAAAACATCTAAATGATGAAACCTTCTCCAAGGCTCAATCAAATCGTTATGATAAATTGCGCGATGAGATTATCAATGATGTGAAAAGCCTATCATTGAATAACAACCGTATTGAATCCCTAGTTGAGCAGTTGTACTCCATTAACAAAAAGCTTATTGGATATGAAGGCCGCTTGATGCGTTTGGGCGACAGTTACGGCGTGCCGCGTATGGAATTTCATGAAGCTTACCAAGGCCATGAGATGGACCCCAACTGGTTAGATGAAATGGCGCAGTCAAAGAAAAAGGGCTGGGCTCAGTTTGTCAAAGCAGAGCGGCAAACCATAGATGATATCCGCGCTGAAATTCAAAACTTAGCATCAGAAACTGGCCTTGATATTTCTGACTATCGCCGCATTGTGCGTCATGTTCAAAAAGGCGAACGCGAAGCCCGCATCGCCAAGAAAGAAATGGTCGAAGCCAATCTACGCTTGGTGATTTCAATTGCCAAAAAATATACCAACCGCGGTCTGCAATTTCTTGATCTCATTCAAGAAGGTAACATTGGCCTGATGAAAGCGGTTGATAAATTTGAATATCGCCGTGGCTATAAATTTTCAACCTATGCCACCTGGTGGATCAGGCAGGCCATCACCCGCTCCATCGCAGACCAGGCCAGAACCATTCGTATTCCGGTGCATATGATCGAGACGATCAATAAGATCGTGCGCACCTCGCGCCAAATGCTGCATGAAATCGGCCGCGAGCCAACACCAGAAGAGCTGGCAGAGAAATTAGCCATGCCGCTTGAAAAGGTGCGAAAAGTTCTCAAAATTGCCAAAGAGCCAATCTCTCTAGAGACGCCCATTGGGGATGAAGAAGACAGCCACCTTGGTGATTTCATTGAAGATAAAAATGCGATCCTACCAATCGATGCGGCCATTCAGTCAAACTTACGCGAGACAACAACCAGAGTGCTCGCCAGCCTAACCCCGCGCGAAGAGCGTGTGCTACGTATGCGCTTTGGCATTGGCATGAACACGGATCACACGTTGGAAGAGGTTGGCCAACAATTCTCCGTGACCCGCGAACGGATCCGCCAAATTGAGGCCAAGGCTCTACGCAAACTCAAGCACCCATCGCGGTCAAGAAAATTGCGTAGCTTCCTTGACAATTAAAAGCTGGAACACAAAAATTAATACTCATTTTTAGGGGCTGCTATTTTTAGTGGTCCCTGCTTTTATCAATCACAAGGATGTGAGTAACATTTATTCAAGAAATACGATAAGTTAGGCTTAATTCACCAATATAAGTATGAGCTAATAAAGCCCCGCCCATGTTCTTCTATCTCTCAAAAACAATCTGGTTTTTCCTCCAGCCTTCCGCTGCAAGCGTGTTTCTTATTCTGGCAGGCCTTGTGCTGAGCAAAACCCGTTGGATGCGCTTTGGGAAACCAATGATCCTCACCGGGGCAGTGGCTTTGCTGCTCATTGCCTTTAGCCCGCTTGGGCGCCAATTGATCATCCCACTTGAAGACCGCTACGGCCTACAAACCATCAATCAGCTTCAAGGGCAAAAAATAGATGGAATTATTGTATTGGGAGGGACAGTGCACATGTACGTCTCTGACCAGCGCGGTGTTCCCTCTATTGTCAGCGGGGCAGAGCGCATTATCGAAGCCGTAAAGCTGGCCAATAAATTTCCCAAGGCCCGAATATTACTGGCTGGCGGTCCCAATACCATCGGCACAAACCCCACCCCAGATGCAGTGGTTGTCAAACAGCTGATGGTTGATATGGGAGTAGAGGCGCAGCGCATAGAAGTAGAGGGGCGCTCAAAAAACACCTGGCAAAACGCCATTTTTGCCAAAGAAATGGCCAAGCCCAAAGCCGGTGAAAACTGGCTCTTAATCACCTCCGCCTACCACATGCCGCGTGCCATGGGCTGCTTTGCCAGGGCTGGTTTTAAAACCAGTGCCTATCCCGTTGATTATCAAACGGGCGGAGAAGCGTCACGCTATGCGCCCTTTTATTATGCTCTAGATGGTGTTACAATTACTGATACAGCCGCAAAAGAATGGTTAGGCTTGCTTGTGTATTGGGCCTCAGGGCGCACAAACGCTCTGTTTCCAAGTCCTAACGAAAAAGGTCCTAACAAAAAAAGCCCAAACGAAAAAAGTCCCAACTAAAACAAAGTTCAAATTTATAATATTAAAGTGCGGGTTATATTTACCAATGCGGGCTATATTTACTGAAATGACAAATTCACAGCTTGCAATTGTACACCAAATCCCCATATAAGATGGGAAATACCAACTCGTTTAATGATTAAGAGGTTGTTTTGATGCAAGTAAACATGCTCAAAGCGAAATTGCACCGCGCTACAGTTACATTTTGTGATCTCAATTACGAAGGCTCGATTGCCATCGATCATGATTTGCTGGATAAAGCGGGCATATTGCCGTTTGAACAAGTTGATATTTACAACATCACCAATGGCGAGCGCCTCACCACCTATGCCATTCCTGTCGAGCGCGGCTCTAAGACCTTCGGCCTAAACGGTGCCGCAGCCAGGAAAGCAGCCAAAGGCGATGAAATTATCATCTGCGCCTATTGCTCAATGCCAGCTGAGGAAGCGCGCAACTACAACCCTTCCATCGTGTTGTTAGATGAAGACAACAATGTCAAAGCCCATCATTAGGGAAACTGTACACGGCAAATGGAACCGGCAATAGACCCATCACAGCTGTTACGTAAACTGTTTGATGATGCCGTTCGCTCGGTTCACCCCAGCCATATTTTGACCCCCTATCTAGACAAACACGCGCTCAAAAATCCTCTCATTCTGGCAGCTGGCAAAGCGGCAGGGATAATGGCGCAAATCGCCGAGCACTATTATAAGTTTCAAATAAATGGCCTGGCTGTATCTCCCTATACCAATAGCGTTACCCTCAGCCAAATTAAAGAGATAACAGCTGGGCACCCAACCCCTAACAGCGCCTCTAAGCAAGCCGCGACTGAAATGCTCCATATGGCCAATGCGCTGGGTGAGCATGACACTCTGCTATTCCTATTATCTGGCGGGGCCTCAGCCCTCACCACTTGCCCGCCGCAAGGCATCTCCTTAGACGAACTCAAATTCATCAATAAGGCTCTGCTTGCCTCTGGCGCTGACATAAAAGAAATCAACATCGTAAGAAAGCACTTGTCAGATTTTAATGGCGGCCGTTTAGCTGCCGCTGCCTATCCAGCAAGAACCATAACGCTCGCCATCTCAGATGTCCCCGGTGATGACAGAAAGACTATAGGCTCGGGCCCAACCGTAGCAGATCGAGCAACGAGCGAACAAGCTCGCAATATTTTAAAAAAATATCAAGTCACAACATCAAACACCATAACCCAGCACTTAAAGAACAAAGTTTCTGAATCCATCAAATCAGCAGACCCGCGTCTTTCAAACAATCACTATGAGATCATAGCAACGGCCAAAACCGCGCTAGATGCCGCTGAGACCACTTTGAAGGGGATGGAGATCCCTGTCTTTAATTTAGGCGATATGGTTGAAGGGGAGGCGGCCCAAGTGGCCAAAGGCCATGCAAATTACGCCCTAGAATTAAAGCAAAGCAATCGCCACGGCGTCATTATCTCAGGCGGGGAGCTAACCGTAACAGGGGCTGGAGATTATACCGGTGGCCCAAACCGTGAATATGCTTTAGCCCTAGCCATTGCCCTTGATGGTCATGAGAACATTCATGCTTTAAGCGCAGATACGGATGGCATTGACGGCAAAGGTCAAATCGCTGGCGCCCTTATTGGGCCAGATACTTTGGAGCAAGCACAAAGCTTAAAAATGGATCCCGCTCAAATGTTAGCAGACCATCAATCGGGTGACTTTTTTCAAATGGTGGGCAGTGAGCTAAACACTGGCCCAACTCTGACCAACATATCAGATTTCAGAGCGATCTACATAAGCCCAGATGGGGAAACCACAAGCTGATAAGCTATAAACGCTTCATCTTCAAAAACCCAATTAACTTTAATAGCCCACTTACTTTAATAACCAAGTCATAGTCACACTAACACCAAGCTGCAGCTCGCCGCCGGCAATTGGCACGGGGCTAGCCTCTGCCACCATTGTGCGGGACATGCCGCGCGGTTGCACATTATTGCGAGACCCCTCATGAATACTCAAAACATCACCAAGGCTCACACCGGCAGCCTGCGCATAAACCGTCGCTTTGCGCAATGCTTTTGCAACAGCCAATTTGCGCGCCTCATCTTTAAGCTCATCTGCTTTGGAGACATAAAAACGGATGCCATGAATTTGATTGGAGCCAGAGCTAACCACTTCATCTAACAACACACCAAGTTTTTCAATATCAACCACCTGCACCAACACAGTATTATTGACATTATACCCACGCACCTTTGGTGGTTCGCCATTTTTAAAATGCTTATATTCAGGTTGAATGGAAAAGTTAGAGGTTTGAATATATTTCTTCTCAATCCCATTTTTTTTCAAGGTCTCAAAGATTTCATTCATATTGGTCGTGTTTGCGCTGAGGGCATTACGCGCATTTTCAGCTCTGCTTGTAACCCCAAGATTAATCTCAACCCTGTCAGGGGCAGCCCCAACACTGTCCGTCGCCGTTATAGTAAGAGTGCGCTGTTTAACATCTTGCGCAAAACCATCATCTGGTAAGACCATAAAAATCATTCCTGTCAAAGCGATTAAAGTAAAAAGACGGTGCAAACCCATGCCAATATCCCCTTCATACGAGCAAATTTAGTTAAAAATTGTGGTGCATTGCAAAAGCTATAACTCTTATATTGCATAGAAGGCCAGCTTAAGTTATAGCTCTTTTCTCTCTAAGATAAGCCGTAGCAATACGGCGTGATTAGGGCCAGTAGCTCAGTTGGTTAGAGCCGGCCGCTCATAACGGTCTGGTCGTAGGTTCGAGTCCTACCTGGCCCACCATTTTCCATAA
>JAJFHF010000083.1 GCA_021775775.1 Hyphomicrobiaceae bacterium | reverse complement strand
AACACCTTTAGCGCCCTCAGGCCCTTGAAACAGCGACAAAATCAACAAAGTGAAAGAGGCTGGCAACAACCAAAATGAAATGTTGTTCATCCGCGGGAAGGCCATATCAGGCGCGCCGATCATCAATGGCACAAACCAGTTGCCAAACCCACCAATCATCGCGGGCATCACCATGAAAAACACCATGATCAAACCATGAGATGTGGTAAATACATTAAACATATGTGCGTTGCTAAAATATTGCATCCCCGGTTCTTGCAACTCAAGGCGCATCCCAACAGACAGCGCCCCGCCAATAAGACCCGCCATAATGGCAAACAACAAATAAAGCGTACCGATATCTTTATGGTTGGTTGAAAAAAACCACCGTGTAATGAAACCGGGCTTATGATCATGATCGTGATGAGCTTCTACTTGTGCCATCAACACTCTCCCCAAGGTTTAAAATCTTTAATTTTCAATTACTTAAATATTTTATAATTAGTCAGATAAAGCACCAGCAACCGCTGCATAACCTTTACCATCGTCTTTAATTTTTGCCACATTCACATCATCATTGATGCTATCTTTAGAGGCATATTCTTCATTGGCCCATTTAAGCCACTTTTCATAGTCTGCATCGCTAACAACTTTAACTTCAATCGGCATGAAGGCGTGGTCTTTACCGCACAATTCAGAACATTGTCCGTAATAAGTGCCTGGCTTGGTTGCTTTAAACCAAACCCGTGAAACCCGGCCTGGAACCGCATCAGCTTTCACACCAAAGTTTGGCACGGTCCAGTTATGAATAACGCCAGACGGATCAGCAGTAATCAATACATGAATAACTTTATTGACAGGCACAACAACAGCATTATCAGTTGCCAACAAACGAGGCTCGCCGCGCTCAAGCTCATCATCCGCCTTCATGATAGACGTAAAGGAAATATCCTCATGATCTAAATACTCATAATCCCAATTCCATTGCTGACCGATCGCTTTGATCGTAACGTCTGCTTTGGGAAAATCATATTGATTAGCAAGCAACCGCCACGAAGGGATTGCCATAAATGACAAGATCAAGAGCGGTACAACCGTCCAAGCAAATTCAAGTGAAGCACTATGAGTGGTTTTAGCCGGGACAGGATTTGCTTTTTCATTAAAGCGCGCCATCACATAAACCAAAAGCGCCAAAACAAATAAAGTAATAAGCGTAATCAAAATAAGCAAAATATTATGCAATTCTGCAATTTCATCCATAATTGGCGTAACAGATTTTATCAAACCCAATTGCCAATCTGTTGCATGATTAGTTTCTGCGACAGCAGAAGCTGAAAAGCTTCCCATAACGCCTAACAGAGCCAGCACGCCCAGCGCCACTCTATTTTTGAACCCAAAGCCCGAAAAGCTCATAAATATTGCTCCCTAAATTATTCCCTAAAAATGATTTGCGAAACCAAATCAAAAGGCCCGCATCATCATCGCCCACAAAATATAAAACAACAAAATCAATACCGAACGAAAGTTTAAAACCACCCCTGTGGCCTAATTTCCCAAGTCTGATATGATCCAAATCACAAAAAGATTTAAATAACAAGCCCCACTGAAAAGAAACAACAATGGACCGCAACAAATACATACTAGCTACGGCCATAACTTCGCCAACATTATTTGATAATCAATCATTTCAGAATTGTGATTATGATTTACAGGCAATAAACCTCTTTGGCAACTCTACAACAAAAAATATCCCTAAATAACTGCGACAAAATGGCTCAATCACAGTTGCTAAATCCATAGGACATATAAAATCTTCTTTTGCAATTGGTCACAGGTCCAATTTTAGCCAAAATTTAACGCAATCCCTGAGAAAAGGAGGTTACTTTAAACGTGGAGAAAAAAAATCCGACATATACAGCAAGCAAAAAAGTTCGCTAAAAAACAAGTGTTGAAAGCAAACAGATCAAAACCATGCATGGAGCAAACAAAATTATGAAGACCACAAGTGAGTGCTCCCCCAAAATGGCCCCCCTCACCATTACATGGCAACACTTAACAGCCAAGCTCCCTAACAGCCCTCATTACCGAGGAGTTAGTTTTGCAATTGGTTTACATATTCTTTTAATCCTAGGACTATATTTTAGTTTCCTCTACCAAGCCCCTCTAGCACAAGCAGAAACATTCAAAGTTCGAAAAACCTCTGGGCACTGGCATGTCAGTTGCGGAGTACCGCCCGGCTCAAAATCTGAAAAATGCGCTCTTGTACAAGATGTAACAGATGAAACAAGACCAAACTATTCTCTTCGTGTGATTTTCTTACGTTCACAAAACGGTGAAAAAGAAGTTCTACGCGTTGTCGCCCCTCTCGGTGTCTTATTGCCCACTGGCCTTGGTCTTAAAATTGACAACGCTGATATGGGCCATGCGCCCTTTATGAAATGTGGTAAAATTGGCTGCATCGCCGAAGTTGTGGTGACAAATCAAATTGTAACCAAATTCAAAACAGGTAAAAATGCCATTTTTATTATTTTCCAAACACCTGAGGTTGGCATTGGCTTCCCAGTTTCCTTAAGTGGCTTTAATGCTGGCTATAAAACATTGAAATAAAATCATTCAAAAAAACGAATGACCAAATAAAAAAGCCCGCAAAAAAATGCGAGCTTTTTTGTTTTTTTCAATACAAAGTTCAAAAGGCCTTTTATAAAATGGAGGATCTAGCCCCCATGAAAACCTAATATAAATCTAACGCCATTGAATGCCAATCTTGCCAAACAAGCGACATGTCTTCAGTGTCAAACGCCGTTTATTATTGGCTCTAGATCTTTGTTTAGAACCAGCCTTACGGCACCAACTTACATGCCGACGATAATTATTGTGCCACTGGTCGCCGTGCAAATCACATCCCTTAGCTACATTCTTACGAAAATGCGTAATAGCAACTTGAGCATACTCATGACAAGGCCCAGACTTTTGCTCTTCAAAGGCATAACACCGCTGCAAACGTTTATTGCGGGCTGCTTCTTCAGCAAAGGTTTCTTTTTTATTGGCCTTTAAACACCAGTTATAATGCAATTTATAATTGGTTTTCCACCTGCTGGGATTTTTAATGCCACATGCATTGGCCTTTCGAGACCGATTTTGCTCATTTGCGACACGCGCGTAATGATCACACCGTGCTTGCTTTCCATAGCCAAGTTCAGCCACACAAGCATCAATCGCTTTTTGTTGGCCCCGGCGCTCAGACGCGCGCGCTTTTGGACCAATTTGCATACACCGACGAAAATATCTATTTTCATCTAAATGCCAGGCCTGCCCCCGGTAGCCACAAGCTTGACGCCGGTTTTCTTGTGCGAT
>JAJFHF010000082.1 GCA_021775775.1 Hyphomicrobiaceae bacterium | reverse complement strand
GGTGACCCTTCTAAATATTGCCGCGCTGGTGAGACTGTTTTGGATCTTGGATCGGGCGGGGGCAAAATTTGTTTCATTGCTAGTCAGATTGTCGGTCGTGAGGGCAAAGTGATCGGTGTTGATATGACCCCTAAAATGCTCAAGCTTGCGCGTGATAGTGCGCCGCTTGTTGCGAAAGAGATTGGCTATAGCAATGTATCTTTTGTACGCGGCCATATTGAAGATTTGAAAACAGATCTTGATTTGGTCGATAAGTTTTTGGCTGAGCATCCTGTTGCTTCTGTTGGTGATTATGAAGAGCTGACCCAAGAGATCGAACGTATTGGACGCGATGAGCCTATGATCAAGGATGACAGCGTTGATGTTATTGTCTCGAATTGTGTGCTCAACTTGGTAAGTGACGCTAAGAAACGGCAATTGTTTGAAGAAATGTACCGGGTTTTGAAAGTTGGTGGGCGGATTGCGGTCTCTGATATTGTCAGCGATGAGATCTCACCAGATCATTTGAAAAATGATCCTAAATTGTGGTCTGGGTGTATTTCAGGTGCGTTGCAAGAAGCTGAATTTGTGCAAGCTTTGGAAGAGGCTGGCTTTCATGGCGTAACGATTGATGTGTATGAACCTGAACCATGGCAAATTGTTGAAGGGATTGAATATCGCTCCGTGACGTTGCTTGCTTATAAAGGCATTGATGGCCCTTCGATCGAAAAGAATCAAGGCGTAATTTATAAAGGGCCTTGGGCGCGCGTAGAGGATGATGAAGGGCATGTTTATTATCGCGGTGAGCGCATGGCTGTGAGTGAAAAGACATTCCAGGTGATGACATCTGAACCCTACAGCGAACAAGTCATTGGTGTTGAACCGGCTGTTGCCATTGAGACAAATGAAGAGATGTCTGTTGATGTTGGCATCTTGCGTGATCCACAAGAGACAAAAGCTGGGGTCGTGCGGGTTACTTCAGATAAAGATCAGGGCAGTTGCTGTTAGGTTCTGAATTTCTCATATTTTTTTGTGAAGCCATGCTGTCCTTTCAGCATGGCTTTTTTTTACGAGCTGCTGGTTTGTGAGACGACGTTCAGCAATAGTATGCCAATGATGATGAACCCAATCCCGATAAAACCAGCAAGATCAATTTTTTCATGAAACAGAAAAACGCCTGCAACGGCAGTGGCGGCGATGCCGACACCAGACCAGGTGGCATAAGCAAGGCTTAAAGGAAGCGACTTTAGGCTCAGCCAGAGCAATATAAAGGAAAGGCAATAAGACACGCCAATGAGAGCAATCGCCCAGCTGGTAGGGTTGTTTGCACTCCATTTCATGGTGATGGTGCCTATGATTTCAAAAAGTATGGCGCTCGCAAGATAGAGTGTGGGCATTTTTGAACCTTTGCTTACAGGTAATAAGGTTGGTTTCGTGTGGGTTTTAGCACGGGTTATTTGTTTGGGACATATAATTGTTGTTTATGGACTTAAGAGGCCGCTTGTGCGGGGCGGGAATCTCACTTAGGCTTCCGTTTTCAGTTTGGTGACTTTTAAATTTATTGAACTGACCTTTTTGAGCACTCTACTTTGATGAGCTGTGTTGTTTTGCATATAGGAGCTATTGTTATGCATTTGCTGTTTGATATTGTTTATGCCGCTCACGCGAATGGCACTCACCATAAGTTGGCGCTTGATGCTTTGCCTCATCTTACAGTTGAAAATAGTAAAAAATGGGAAAAGCTGTTTTTAAAACATTCTGAACGTTATCTGGAAGGTTCTAAAGACCCTGATAAAGTGTTTAAAGATTTTCGAAATCATGTTTTGCATGTGGGAGATAATTATTGGGGCGGTGCGCCTGATAAATGCCGCGAATGGTATGATGATTTGGTTAGTGCGCTTATAGCAGAAAAATGGGAAGATGCGGTTTATGCGGCCGGTGTGCTCTCGCATTATTATACAGATCCGATCATGCCGTTTCACACAGCTCAATCTGAGGCTGAGAGTGCGATCCACCGGGCTGCGGAGTGGACGGTTAACAAGAGTTATAATGATTTAAAAAAACGAGCCGATGAAGATTTTAAAATGCTTGTGGTGTTTCCTCCTGAAGACAGTGTTGACTTTGCCGCTGACATGGTGCGCCAGGGGGCGCAAGTTTCTCATCGATATTATTCTCATCTGATTGCTCATTATAATTTTGACCGCGGGGTTGTGGCCCCTAAAGAGGGCTATAATGAACGGGGTCATGTTGTGTTGGCTGAACTTCTTCACTATGCAGCCAAAGGTTTTGCTGTGATGCTAGATGAAGCGATCAAAGCCTCTGGTAAAGCGCCGCCTGATGTGAATTTAACGGCGGAGACATTTCTTGCCACTTTGAAAATACCGATTAAGTGGGTTACGCGCAAAATGAGTGATGCAAGTGATCAGCGCCTGGTTCAAGCTATGTATGATGAATTGCAAACAACGGGGAAGGTGATTGACAATCTGCCTGAAGATGATGCGTTAATCCGCCAAATTCACAAAAAAGAAGTGTTGGGACTTGTTGATGAGGATGAGGACAACAATAAAGGTGAGGAACCAGAGGCACTTGACGTTGTCGGTGATGAAGATGATGATCTTCCCTCAGGAGAGGAAGAGGTTGGACGCGATAAGCGTGCCCTTGACCGTCATGATGGCGAGGGCGAGGGGGGCACCGATGTCATGCTTGATAAGAGACCTGAGCCGGGGCCAACCTTTTTTCTCAGTGGCAGTGATGATGTTGAGGATGCGCCCTCCATTGGGGTGAAAACAGCTAAGCGTCTTTATCTTGTGGGGGTTAAAACCGTTCAAGATCTGTTTGATGCTGACCCTGATGAGGTCGCGTCTCAAATGGATGTGCACTATATTACGCCTGAAAAAGTGAAGGATTGGCAAGACCAAGCCCGTTTACAAATAACCATCCCTCGGTTGCGCGGGCATGATGCACAGTTTTTGGTGGCCTGTGGCTATCGTACCAACACTCAGGTTATTGAAGCGAACCCGGAGACGGTGTTGGTTGAACTGCAAGCTTTGTTGATAACCAAAGATGGGCAACGGTTGGTGCGTGTTGGCAATGAACCTGACCTTGAAGAGATCAAGGGATGGATTGAGAGTGCCAAATCAAATGGTGAGCTAGAAACTGCGTAGATCTCTTGTAAGTCTATTCCACTGCGTAATTGCTTGATGCTCTTTCTGGCGAATAGGCTTTAAGCTAAAAGTGCCAAGCTCGGGCTTCAGCCAATAAAAAATCCCGAAAGACGGTCACGCGTTTGGAATTTCTCAATTCTTCTGGATAGACAAAATAAGTGTGCAATGAAGGCACGTCTGCACGAGGTAATATGTTGACCAATTCATCATCATCTTTAGCGATATAATCGGGGAGTACTGCGATGCCTACGCCGCGCTTTACCGCTTGGCGTAATGAATAAAGATTGTTGATCGTGACAACAGGTTTTCGTTTTTCGTTGGTCTTGAGACCAGCTGTTTCTAACCAATTTAATTTTTGAATGGGTTGAGGGGCTGTGCCACCAAAAGTTAAGATGCGATGCCCATCCAGATCTTCTAGGTTTTTGGGTATGCCAAATTTATTCAAATAAGTATTTGTTGCATAAACATTGAAATGTACCGTGAACATTGGGCGCCTGATGAGGTCTTGTTGTGTGGGCTCACGCAACCATATGGCCACATCAGCTTCGCGCATGGAGATGTCTAGTTCGAGATCGCTTAAAAGGATCTGTAATTGAATGTCTGGATACAAGTCTATAAAACCGTTTAGGCGCGGGGTAAGCCAGGCTGAACCAAAGCCAATGGT
Source organism: Hyphomicrobiaceae bacterium (assembly GCA_021775775.1). GTDB lineage: Bacteria > Pseudomonadota > Alphaproteobacteria > Rhizobiales > HXMU1428-3 > HXMU1428-3. The sequence goes on along the minus strand of JAJFHF010000082.1, from coordinate 317 downwards.
GGTTGTGACTTTAAGTTCCCCAAAGGGTTTGTTGGCGGCATCAGCCAGTAAGGTTTGGGTGTCTCTAAAACGGTTAAATACATCGCGCGCCGTTTTATAAAGTGTCTCCCCTTGTTGTGTTAAAATGAGGCCGCGCGCATGGCGATGGAATAGGGAGACTGTGAGCTCTTCTTCTAGCTTTGAAATTTGGCGAGAGACTGCGGACTGGCTCATTTCCAGTTCATCGCCTGCTTTCGTAAAGCTGCCGGCTTCTGCAACGATATGAAATATTCGAACTCTATCCCAGTCCATTGAAAATGATCTCTCTTTTTGTCTCA
>JAJFHF010000081.1 GCA_021775775.1 Hyphomicrobiaceae bacterium | reverse complement strand
AACCATCACAGCAAAACCGTGATCAACCAACCAAAAAATCAGCCAGCCACAAAAAAGAAAAGCACCCCTGATTATAAAACCAAAGACTAAGAGAAGGTTTTTAAAAAGGAAATTGCTCCCCGTCAAGCGACATCAGCCAATTTGACAAGAATAATTTCAAAAATCTCTAATAAGCTTAAAAGAAAGCAACTTTATTGCGTCACCACCACCTCAGGAACATAAGCCCCATGTGATGTTGAACGAGAGCGAGCAATAGAAATTTTAGGTGCGGGCTCTTTCGTAAAACGCAACATCGTAAACAGCCCTAACGGACGCAAAGAGCGACGCTCTAACAATTGCAAGCTATCACGCCCCATCACCCGCTCAACCGGGAAAATAGGCCGCCAGCCAATAGTGGAAGCAAACGGCGCCATACGGCGTTCGAGCCAACCACGCGCACCATGATCTTGGCTAAAGTGATTAACCAAAATAACCTGCCCTCCAGGGGCACAAACCCGCTCTAACTCTTCCATCACCACTTCAGGTTCTGGCACAACTGTCATCACATACATCGCCACAACAGTATCAAATTTATCATCATCAAAATCCAGATTGCGGGCATCCATCTCATGCAGCCCGCCAATATTTTGAAGTTTATTTTTAATGATCCGATCTTGGGCTTTTTTCAACATATCAGGAGAAAGATCAACACCTGTGATATTTAAATGGTCGCCAAAACGCGGCAAAGAAAGCCCCGTACCAACACCCACTTCTAATACAGAACCCTGACGGCGATTAATCAAATCAACCGCATGACGCCGCCCGGCTTGTGCAACCATACCGAAAGTTTGATCATAAACTGGCGCCCAACGTTCATAGGCTTTGATAACAGACCCTCTATCCATCACTGCTTTTTTTACCGCGTCCACTCAACAATCTCCTAAATCTAATCAACAATAATATATCGGTGAACTAAATTTCACCTTGTATCAGCAACCCACGATTTAAATATTATAATGCCCCGCATTATAAATGTAAAATCTCACGAATTAACAGATACCTCAGATTGTGAGCCGATCACTTCAACAGCCCCCTCACCAAACGCGATAGCGCTTGTCGCAATCGCTTTCTTAATCCAGCCGCCGCCTAAAATACGCGACTGGCCTTCACCATTTTCATACAAAACACACGCTTGGCCAGGAGAAACACCATCCTCACCCACGTGCAGTTCAACCAAAACCCGTCCATCACGCCAAATCAAAGTGGCAGGCTGGGGCGCTTGGGTTGAGCGAACTCTAGCAAAAACCAACAGCCCATCAGGTCCAATAGACTCTAAAGCCGTTGAGCCAAGCCAATTCACATCACGCAATTCAACAATCTTAGTTTGCAAACACTCCCGCGGCCCCACAACAACACGCGCATTTTGCGCATCAAGCTCGACCACATAAATCGGTTCACCCAGCGCCACACCTATACCGCGCCGTTGCCCAACAGTATAGTTAATAATCCCCGCATGTTGCCCAAGAACACGCCCATCAACATGAACAATATCACCAGGTTCGGCAGCCCCTGGACGCAACCGCTCAATCACCTGCGTATAACGCCCGGTTGGCACAAAACAAATATCTTGACTATCAGGCTTATCAGCAATCGATAGCTCATAAGCTTCAGCAATCTCTCGAACCTTAGATTTTTCTATATTCCCCAATGGAAAACGCAATAAGTTCAATTGATCACTCGTGGTGGTAAATAGAAAATAACTTTGATCACGTTCAGGATCTTTGGCCCGACGCAATTCCCAACCATCATCCCCCAAATGACTAGAAATGTAATGCCCCGTCGCCATAGCCATAGCGCCAAGATCCTTGGCCGTATCAAGCATATCTTTAAATTTAATTTTTTGATTACACATAATGCAAGGGACAGGTGTCTCTCCAGCTAAATAACTAGAGGCAAAATCATCCATCACGCTATCAGCAAAACGCGCTTCATAATCCAAAACATAATGCGGGATACCAAGAGCCTCAGCCACCCGGCGCGCATCATGAATATCTTGGCCAGCACAACAAGCCCCTTTACGGCCCACAGCTTCCCCATGGTCATAAAGCTGTAACGTAATGCCAATAACATCATAACCTTCTTCTTTAAGAAGAGCGGCCACAACAGAACTATCAACCCCGCCAGACATCGCCACAACGACACGGCAATTCTCAGGCGGCCCTTCTAAAGAAAGGCTATTAAGTTTGGTTATTGTTTTTGTCATTTTCTAACTTATCAAGTCTATACATTCATGTTGGTTCTAACATCTCATCCTGGGCGGCATTCATTCTACTAGCAAATAATTACTCTAGTAAAAAAACAACGCTGAAAAGCTCAGTCTGGAGATGCCCAACAAAGCCCTTTACATAAGCCCATTCATTTGACGCCTATTTTAAATGCATCGAATTAAAAAGCCTAATACTCAGGTTAGCAACACATCTTAATGCTAAACAAAACACATAAGCTCAACAAACTATGGTGAGTTTATGATAGTTGCAAGTGCCGACATTAAAAAATGTCTCAAAATCATATCTGATAAACAAAAAAATTCAAGTAAAAGAGCGGCAAAAAACACCCTCTACTCGGCAAATTTTGCAGCCCTACAGCTATCCCCCTACTTTATCAAAACCAAACGCCAATGATTAACACGTTGTTTTTTAATGATTTTAACAAAAATCAGCGTCTGGCCTAAAAACTGCAATTAACCAGCCATAGCTCCAAATACGATAACGAAACAAATTCGCATCACAGGCAATAATTATTACGGTAATAGAGACCAATGACAGCTGAAGCACTCAATACTTTAAAGTCACTAAAAAATCTTAGCCCTTCCAAAGGGCCGGATGATTTCAAAAAAGCAGCTCAAAAAAGCCAAGCATTCTCAAATCACCTGAATGCCGATCGGCCCACCGTGACCTCAGCTGCCCCCGATACCAAACGGAACAATGAAAAACTTGCCTCAAAAAACCATGATGAAAACAAGCAAGCTGACCGCCAAAACAAGCAAGATATTCAAGCTCAACGACAAGAAAAGAAGCAAAACGACCGCCGCCAGGAAGCTGCCAATTCACGCGCCCAAGAAGATAAATACAGCGAAGATAGATACAGCAACGTTAAGCAATCAGACCGTTCAGCCAATGTTAAAGAAACAAACAGCGCACAAGACACTAAAAACAACAGAACAGATAATGATCAAGAAGCAAACAATACAGCCGACAATCCAACGAAGGACACCACATCAGCAAAAGATGATGATAACAATCTTGAAAAACTAGAGCTAGTAACAAACCAAGACCCACAGTCCCTAGAGGGCCAAGCGCCGACACAAGAAACGGCAGCTTTAACTCATGACGATGCCTTAAATCCCGCCCATCTAGGGGGGCAAACCCTTACAACAGATGAGCAAAACATCACCTCGTTAAAATCTGACGAACAACAGTCTAAAAATCCACTGCTTGCACAAAACGGACTAGGCCAAGAAAATGCCGGACAAAACAAAGCGGGCCTAACCACAACCGGTCAAGATTTAACTGGCAAAAGCCTAACTGGTAAGGCCGGTCTAGAGAGCACCTTAGGTCAAGATGACCAGGGCCTAGATACACCTGACCCATCAGCAACGCAAAATAAAGAGAGCAACGGTTTCGCCAAAAGTTTAACTCAAAACACAGCTCAAAAAGACCTCGCCCAAAATCTAGGCTCACAAAATCCAGCGGCCAACGCTCCTATTTTGGCAGCGGGCCAACAAGCTACAAATGCTCTGTTAAAAACCACTTCATTTTCAAGCCAAAAAGCTGACCCTGCCCTTTTACAAACCCTAGATGGACCAGATGGCATTAGCGGCCTAAACAATAACCTAGATGCCAAAGCCAATGCCCCACTAACTCAAGTAAGAACACCTGGCTTTACCAGCCCAACCCAGGCCATTGCTGTTTCAATAGCGCAAAAAGCCCAAAACGGGGTGCAACAATTTGAAATTCGCCTCAATCCTCCTGAGTTAGGTCGTGTGGAAGTTCGTCTTGAATTTGGCAAAGATGGGCAAATGGCAACACACCTCATCGTTGAGCGCCCAGAAACCCTAGAGCTATTAAACAAAGATGCCCGCCAACTAGAACGCGCTTTAAACCAAGCTGGTATTAATATCGACAATAAAGATCTGTCATTTTCTCTTAAAGATCAGCAAGACGGGCAAAACACTCAAGCAGATACATCAAACAGCGATCCAAAATCTCAAATAAATGCATCTGAGAAGGAAGACGCAGGCCCTCCAACCCCCATATATCAGCGCATCACCCCGCCAGGCGCCATTGATATCAGCATTTAATTAGGAAAATCATATGCCAACGATCAATCCACTTGCTGCCCTCTCCAATGTGGGCGAAGCTTCAAAATCAAGAAATGCAATCGCCAATGATTTTGATACGTTTTTGACACTGTTAACAACGCAACTGCAAAATCAAAATCCATTAGAACCATTAGACACCAACCAATTCACTCAACAATTGGTACAGTTTAGTGAAGTTGAGCAATCCATAAAATCGAATGAAAATCTTGAGAGTCTTTTAAAATTGCAAGCCGCGACAGCAATAACAAATTCAGTGGCCTATATCGGTAAAACCGTAGAACTAAGTGGTTCCACTCAAGATTTAAAAGCAGGGCAAGCCTCCTGGCCTATCAATGCAGCAAATGACGCAAGCGCCGCAACTTTCAGCATCAAAGACAAAGATGGCAACGTTATTTACAATGAAACAAAAGCCGTTAGCAAAGGCGCTACAGATTTTACATGGAACGGCCAAACCAACGATGGCACTCCCGCACCAGAAGGCAGTTATTCTTTGTCAGTCGCAGCAACAAACAGCGACGGTGTGGCCATTGATGTTGACATCGCCAGCTCAGGTTTAGTTGAAGGTGTTGATATGAGTGGAGACAGTTTGGTATTGTTGGTTGGTGGCCAAAGGGTCAAACTTGAAGAAGTGACAACCATATTGCAGTAAACTGTTAACACTTTCACGGTAAAGTAAAAATATCAAAATTATTCACAACCAGCAAAAGTAAAATTGCTTGTCAAATCGTCAAAACAATCATTGTTAGAAGCAACGAAGATTGTCAAAAAAACGAAAAAAATGAATAATTATGAACAGTTTACAAGAAAAAACTGCAAAAATTAGATCTTAACTGCCATTTCGAATTATATTGGCACAAAGGTTGCAGTTCTTTTTATCATATAGCTTAGGCTTAAGTTAAAAGGTCTAGGCTATTGTAAACTGAGTATTTGGGTCAGTAGTAGTAGAGAGTAAAATGACCGATCATAATTATAGACCACGTGCGCGTTTTGTTATTGGGCCAGACGGATCCCCTTTGACGATCGCAGATCTACCTCCAACCTCCACCAAACGATGGGTCATTCGGCGCAAAGCTGAAGTTGTGGCCGCCGTTCGTGGCGGGCTCTTGAGCCTAGAGGAAGCATGCGAGCGTTATAAGCTAACCGTTGAAGAATTTCTTAGCTGGCAACGATCAATTGACAAGCATGGCCTAGCCGGCCTGCGCGCAACCCGCGTTCAAGACTATCGCGGTGCATAAAATTCTGTCTTGAGCTGTAAGCCTAAGACTTAAAACAATACAAACCGCAGTGCCAAAACGGGACAATGTTCCAAAACAGGCACTGCGTTTTGCTGTCTTTTTGCCAAACATCAGATCTCACAATCCACCAAAACCAGACAAAACCCCAAACACCCCATACGAAGAAGGAAGCGACCTTAGGAGCG
>JAJFHF010000009.1 GCA_021775775.1 Hyphomicrobiaceae bacterium | reverse complement strand
GCCCGCGCGCGCCATCTTCCTGGTCTAGAACCTGATGGAAAGTTCATTTGGACCTACAAAGAAGCCTTGGCTCCTGATGTGATGCCCAAAAAATTATGTGTGATCGGCTCAGGTGCCATTGGCGTTGAGTTTGCAAATTTTTTCAACGCCCTTGGCGCCGATGTCACCATCGTCGAGTTAGCAGATCGCATTGTACCGGCAGAAGATTCCGAAATATCAGCCATTGCTCAAAAGTCATTCAAAGCCGCTGGCATGAAAATCCTCACCAATTCAAGCGTGAAAAAAACAACGCCAGGTAAAGACCAAATTGAGCTCACCATTGAAGATAAAAATGGCAAATCCAAAACAGAAAAATTCGACCGTGTCATAGCCGCCATTGGCATCACTCCCAATGTTGAAAATTTGGGGCTAGAAGCGCTCGGTATCGAACTTGATCGCGGGTCCATTAAAACCGATGGCTTTGGTCACACCAACATCAAAGGCGTTTATGCCATAGGCGATGTCACCAACCCACCTTGGCTCGCCCACAAAGCCAGTCATGAAGCCGTGATCGCCATTGAGACCATAGCTGGAAATAAAGTCAGCCCGCTCAACGCGAAACTTATTCCCGGTTGCACCTATACAACCCCTCAGATCGCCTCTGTAGGCCTGACCGAACAACAAGCCAAAGATGCCGGCCATGAGCTAAAGGTCGGCAAATTCCCCTTCCAAGCCAATGGCAAAGCATTGGCCCTTGGTGAACCAGATGGCATGGTGAAAACCATTTTTGATAAGAAAACCGGTGAATTGTTAGGTGCTCATATGATTGGCTGTGAGGTCACAGAATTGATCCAAGGCTATGCCGTTGCTATGGGGCTAGAGAGCACAGAACATGAATTGATGGAAACCATTTTCCCCCATCCAACTCTATCAGAAATGATGCACGAATCTGTGCTTGATGCTTATGGTCAAGCCCTACACATATAACAGGCCCAATACTTTTAACAGGGTCACTACTTTATGTCTGAGCGAACACCCTTTGTTTTAAATAAGGCACGATGTATTTGATGCTTGCCAAACCTGGTTTTTCGATAAAGTACCAGGAAAGAATAGCAACGATTAAAACAAAGGGCAGGCTGTGCAAATAAAGCTCCATCGGCGTTTGATAGCCAAATTTCGTATACATAATCTGCTCAATGGGATAATGCCAAATATAAACCCCATACGAAAAATCACCAAGCCCGTTGTAATACCGTAGAAAACCGCCCGGCACATAAGCGATCCATAACCCCAACAAGGCCGCAGAAGGGATTAGCAATATCTCCCCTGTTTGCAAGCCAAACTGATAGACCGCCCACACAGACACTCCCATACAGATAAGTGCCAAAGGTAGACTTAAAGGGATGAAGCGGGCAAACAAATGCAAACAGGAGCCAATTAAAAAGGCATACCCAAAATGCATAAAATGATCGATCGCCTCAATTGAGCGCAGCTCGGTAAAAAAACTAACACAAACATAAGCAGTAAAACCAAGAACGGCCAACCAGCCAAAATAACGCGGGCCAAACCATCCCAAAAGTCCTGCTAGGGCAACACAAACATAGAAAAAAGCCTCATAGCGCAAGGTCCACAAAGGGGCATTGACAACAGCGTCATTCGGCAAACCTTCAAAGACGCCAGGCAATGTCATATCAGGATAAAGCAAGGAAGTAAGCGGCCAATAGGCCCACGTCCTTAGATCTGAAAAATACTGTGATAAACTCACACTGGTCATGAGCGGGCCAATTACAAACGCTGTCACAAACGCGACAACAATCAAACCAGGTAAAATCCGCATTGCGCGAGAGACGCCATAGGTGATCGGACTTTTATGTTTTAACCAACTAGATGTCACCAACATGCCAGAGAGCACAAAAAACAAATTAAGACATGTTATGCCAAGGGTATATTTAACGGGATACGTTTCAAAATTAATATCATCCCCAATGGTAATGAACATGGCATGGGCAAACATGATGAGCAGCGCCCCCATCATGCGCAGCAGATTAAAGTTATTATTGCGTCCATCCATATATGTTTGAATAGAATGTATTTTAAACATTAAAACTGTCCACCAAAGGGTTGATAATTTACAATTAGGTCGCTTTATTTTCAGCTATAAAAAACCGGCCTTTTACCCACTGACTGATGGAGCTCAAGCGCTGTAGGGAAGGTTTTTCAATAAAGATCCAAGAACAAATAGCGCAAATAAGCGTGAATGGAAAAGAGACCAAAAATAAGCCAAGCGGGCTAAAGCCACCCACTGCAAACATAAAGATTTGTTCAATCGGATAATGATAAATATAAACCCCGTAAGAATAGTCCCCAAATTGGTTGTAACGGCGCAAAACCCTGCAGGCACATAAGCCAACCAAAACACGATATAAGCGGTTGCTAAAATCACGAGCGGTTCGGCAAGAGTGCCGAAAAAAGCAAACCCAGTAAACGCCAGTCCGCCCATCAAAAGGGCCAATCCCCAATGCAAAGGTATAAGGGAGCGAAACACATAAGCAAAAGTGCCAACAAAAAAGCTTAACCCAAAATGCATAAGATGATTGACGCCAGCAATGTCGCGTAATGACGTGGCATAAGTGATAACCCCATAGCCCAATAAAACGGCTAAACTAACAAAATAAAATTTTCTGGAAACGCTCAGCGCCCCCCAAAGTCCAAGGAAGGCAAGACCGATATAACATAAGACCTCATAGCGTAGCGTCCAAAGCGCATCATCAATTTCATGAGGGTTGATATTAGAGGCAAATACGCCGGGCAATGTTGCATCAGGTTGCAAGGCCGTTGTAACAGGTACATAGATCCACATCGCAAGTGAGGAAAAATACTCAGCTAATGAAACCTGCGTAACAATTGGTCCCATAACAAAACAAATCAACACAGCCAAAACAAACAACCCCGGGAGCAACCGAAGGCAGCGCGCCACACAATAAGAAATGATGTCTTGGCGTCTTTGAAAACTCTGGGCAATCAAAAACCCACTGGTTATAAAGAAGAAATTCAGCACAATTTGACTAAACTGATAAAGCGCTGGATAGCGCACATCTGACATTTCGGGCCCCAAAGCCATGAAATAACAGTGATAAACCGCAATAAAACAAGCTGCTAAAAACCGTAATAGATTATAATTATTATCTCGGCTATTATGTGAGCCTGTCATATAGTCGGCAATCGTAGGCATAAAAACTCCAATAATTTCAAACTAAAGACACAAAACCAAAGACAATAACGCGTGATTAATAGTATTAAATCTAAGCACAGCAAAATTTAAGCCAAAAACAAACAGATATCTTTATTTATTATAGATCTTTTTCTTTTTGGTAAATATAACCTAAACAAAGAAAGTCCACGTAACTTCTTTAAACGGAAAAACTTATATGGTCACCTTAATAGACAATAAAAAAAGCCACGCCATAAAAGAAATTGTGCGCCATCCAGAAAAGCGCAATCGGCCAGATAGCACGCGCTTGCGCAAACCTGATTGGATAAGGGTGAAAGCGCCAGGTTCCAAAGCCTATCAAAAAACCAAAGAGATTGTGAAAGAACACAATTTAACGACCGTCTGCGAAGAAGCAGGGTGCCCCAATATCGGTGAATGCTGGGAGCAAGCTCACGCTACGATGATGATCATGGGTGAGATTTGCACCAGAGCTTGTGCGTTTTGCAATGTGCGCACAGGGCTCCCTTTGGCGCTAGATAAAGAAGAACCAAATAAAGTGGCCGACGCCGTTGCAAAATTGGAATTAAAACATGTGGTCATCACCTCTGTTGATCGTGATGATTTAGCCGATGGCGGAGCTGATCATTTTGCCAAAGTGATAGGGGCCATCCGCACCGCCACACCGTGTACAACGATAGAAATATTAACTCCAGATTTTCTAAAAAAAGAGGGCGCACTAGAAACAGTTGTGAGCGCCAAACCTGATGTGTTTAATCATAATTTAGAGACAGTCCCGCGCCTCTATCTAGATATCCGCCCAGGCGCGCGCTATTTCCATTCCATTCGCTTGTTGCAAAAGGTCAAAGAGCTTGATCCAGAAATGTTTACAAAATCAGGTATCATGGTGGGGCTCGGCGAAGAGCGTAAAGAAGTTATGCAATTAATGGATGACCTGCGCTGCGCTGATGTTGATTTTATCACAATAGGGCAATATCTACAGCCAACCTTAAAACATGCCGCCATAGATCGCTTTTGGACCCCTGATGAATTCAAGTCTATCGAGACAGTTGCTTATGCAAAAGGATTTTTACAAGCCTCATGTACACCTTTGACCCGCTCTTCTCATCATGCCGGCGACGACTTTGCAAAATTAAGAGCTGCCAGAGCTGCCTACTTCGCTTAAAGTTTGCTTAAAGTTCGCTCATTAAATCAATCCATTTAAACAAGCTGACCCAGATAGATTATGCCAAAACACGATACCATTCGGCGCGTTGCACATAGCGCTGAAAAGATGTTTAACATCGTGGCTGATGTTGAGCGCTATCCAGAGTTCTTACCCTTATGTGAAGGGCTTACAGTCATTGATCGTTTTGAAAAAGAAGACTGCCTGGTATTACACGCAGATATGAGTGTGGGCTATATGCGGTTTCAAGAAACCTTCCGCTCTCAAGTGACCCTTGACCGGCCCAACCA
>JAJFHF010000080.1 GCA_021775775.1 Hyphomicrobiaceae bacterium | reverse complement strand
ACCATAGGGTGGGTCGGTGAAGAATGCCGCGCCGCTTGCGTGATAGACAATGTCGTTGGGGCTGTTGAGCCGCCGACCCTGGTAGCGGTCCGCAATCGTGGTCCGGGTGCCATTGGCGTTCATGCGGGCTATACGCCGATTGCCGTGTTCACATAAAATGAGATTGCCTGCAGGATCAAGGGCGAGTCCGTTTGATCCCCCGGTAGCCCCGGTCTGGGCGTTTTCCGACAGGACCGGTGATAAGAATACCTCGGCGCCATCCCTCGCGGACCATCGATACACCGTGTTTGCCGGTATGTCAGAAAACAACAGGTGGCTTGGTGCGCCAGGCACCCACACCGGGCCTTCTATGAATTGGAATCCCGTGGCTACCTTTTCGATCATCGCAGCTGAGTGCAGCAGTTGATCAAAACTAGGGTCGAGTCCGATGACTTTTCCGGCGGCAGTTGAAGGGTTCTCCACTGGAACTGATTGGGATACAGCTACCAGGGATGGGTTGGTTTCGCAGGCGAAGACCAATATTAAGGTGCTCAGTAAAAGTGCGGTTTTCATGGTATCCATCGAATCCTTGTTTAACGCGTCGTTATAAGCCAAATCCCGTATCGTCACCAAGCAGCTTGGCGCCTGCGTTGGCAAACACGCCTTCTTGAGCCGAGGCGTGTTGGGTCAACGTATGTATGTCACGCAGGCGCCGTTGCAGGGGTGACGCCTCGTAGATGGCGCTGCCACCGCCCGCGGTATAGCAAGCGTCGACCACCCGGGCGCTTATTTCCACTACCCAGGCTTCGGTTTGCATGACTCGCATCTGCAGATCCGGCGAAATACTACCTGCTTGAGCCTGTTGCCACAGCTCTGCAACACGTGATTCCAGCAGCGCTCGTGCGGCTTGGGTGTCGGCTTCAGCGTGCCCCAGCCGATATTGAAACAGCTCGCCGTCAGCCATGGCGGAGCGTGCGTACAGGCGTGTCTTACCTGCGATGGCAAAGGCTGTCAGTTCTTCCAGGGCGCCCTCTGCAATACCCAGCGCTACTGCTCCGATATGCAAGGCAAACTGCTGTATCGGCGCGCGAAACAAAGGCCTATCGATGCATGGCGTGCCGCCAAAGAGATCGAAGCTGTGCTCCGCAGGTATAAAGGCTTTGTCGATGGTGATGTCATGACTGCCTGTGCCGCGCAAACCCGACGTGTGCCAGGTGTCGAGAATCTGCCATTCCGCGCGAGGCATGAGCATGCAGCGAAGTTCAGGCGGCTGCTCTGGAGCTTCGGGGTCTGTGACGACACAGTTGCCGAATAGATAGTCAGCGTGTTCGCAGCCGCTTGCGAAACCCCATTGACCGCTGGCTTCAAATCCGCCTTCGACGGGTTTGGCGACCCCCTTGGGGGCGAAGGCACCGCCGACCGTGACGTCGGGTCCATCTGCGTATAGTTGCTCGAATGTTTGTTCTGGCAAGAGGGCGAGTAATTGTGGTGTCTCACAACCGATCATCAACGACCAGCCTACAGCCCCGTCTGCTTTGGCCAGTTCGCTCAATATTTGTGCACTCGACGGGAAGTCTATTTCGTCGCCACCCAAAGACTTGGGCGCCATGAGTCGAAAGATGCCTGCTGCTTTCAAGCTGGCGACCAAATCTGGCGGAATGCGACGTGAGTTTTCAATCTCCGGGGATCGTTGTTGAATGTCTGGAAGCAGGTCTCGAATCGCTGTGATAGTGGGTCCAGTCATACAAATCCCGTTTCTGTTTTTAACGATTGTAGCTTAGAGATGCGGGTTTGGTTAATGCGGGAGCTGCTTTCTTTTTCGACCAACAAGCCACATCGTGTCACTATTCGTGGTGGCCGTCGTCGAAGGGAGTGGGCCTCTATTGGAAATTGAATCGAAGTATTATGCTGGCATCTGGATAACTGCAGTCTGCACGCCTAGGATTGAAACGAGAAGTTGGAGTACCAATGAGTGAAGTAAACGAAGGTAATGATTTCCGCGAGGAAGTACGTAGCTGGATGGTGGAAAACTTTCCGTCGTCGTTGCGCGACGTGGCTTTCGGCATGGCAGGGTCTGCGACGGGCCTGGGCGCGGATATCGAGGTGTGGCGGCAACGCCTGGCCGAACGAGGCTGGGGTGCCCCAACCTGGCCGCAACAGTATGGCGGCGCCGGGCTGAGTCATCCACAGGCAAAAATACTCGCTGACGAGATAGCAAATGCCGGGGCGTTCAATCCTATTCCGATGATGGCGGGCATGGGGGTCACCATGGTGGGACCCACGCTTTTGGAGTACGGCACGGATGATCAGAAACAGCGGCACCTTCCCGGCATTGCCAGCGGTGAGATTCGTTGGTGCCTTGGTTTGTCAGAACCGAATGCGGGCAGCGATCTAGCCTCGCTGTCGACGAAGGCCGAAGACAACGGTGACAACTTCATTCTCAATGGTCAAAAAGTTTGGACCTCCGGCGCGGATATATCTCAATGGTGCGGTGCCCTGGTGCGCTCAGACCCCCAGGCTAAAAAGCGTGACGGTATCAGTTTTGTGATGCTGCCGATGGATCAGCCCGGTGTTGAAACCCGGCCGATAAAACTAATTGCTGGTGCTTCACCATTTTGCGAAACGTTCTTCAACGATGCGATTGCTGAGAAAGCAGATTTGCTGGGTGACTTAAACGACGGCTGGAGTGTTGTAAAGCGCTTGCTGCAACACGAACGGCAAAGCCAGACCAGTGCGCGTAGCCCGGGGGGCGGGA
>JAJFHF010000079.1 GCA_021775775.1 Hyphomicrobiaceae bacterium | reverse complement strand
CCTTGATTCGATGTGAACTTAATGGCGTTTGAGATTAAGTTCAGCAAGATTTGGTTAAGGGCGCGTTGATCGGCCTGGATTAGGGGTAGATTTTCTTCTAAAGAGGATCGCAATTTTACGGCTTGGCGCGCCGCTGTGTCACGCATCAGGTGAACTTGTTCTCTTATGGCCTTATTGAGATCTACTGGATGTTTTTCTATGCTCCATTGGCCCGACTTTAGTTTTGAATAGTCTAACAGGTCGTTGATTAAACTATAAGCATGATTTGCACTTTGATGAATGTCTTGGATGTAATCTTGGTATTTTTCATTGCCTAAGGCGCCAAATTGTTCACGTATTATGAGTTCAGAAAAGCCAATGATTATATTTAAAGGGATGCGCACTTCATGACTTATAGCGGCTAGAAAGGGAAGATTGCTGGGATCATCTGGGCTTACCACATGTTTATTTTCAGCGAAGCGCTGATCGTCAATTTTATGATCTGTTGGGACCGGTTGGTGGTCGCCTAATGTAAGTAATAGAAATGTTCGATCAAATTTAACCAATCGGATGGGTTTGATAAAAACTGGTCGTTCTAATGATCGCCCTGAACAAAGCCTTACGGTTTCTATGATTAGTGGGGTTGCTCTATTTGCCTCATAAAAAGGGGCCAATAGAGGGCGGCTTTGGGGGAGGATCCAGTCTGTGCCATCATTTTCTAGGGATGTGATGTCTCCATAACCAAAGTCAGATACAAATGGCTTGTTGGCGTAGATGATGTGGTGGGTATGGACGATCGCAAGCGGTTGTTCGTACTCTTCTAATAATTGTTCTATTTCTTCTTGGCTAGAGGCCCCTTGCAACGCAGTCATATCGAGAGCTAAGATCTTCCAGACATCTTTGTGTTTGATCTGATCGTTTGCTGTTTGTGGAGGGCTGGGGTCTTGCGGTGCGGCGTTCTCAATTGTATCGCGATCGGCGGTGTTGGATTGTTGTATAAGGCGTGCTAGTTCGTCCATTTGCCCGGAAGCTTGTGGGTTTATTTTAGGCAAAGGGCGTTTTTTCGCTTCGTTTATCGCATTGGTTTGCGGCCTTTGGGCGGGGGCGCTCTCAAAAGGGGATTTGCCGTTAATTGTTTTTTGATGGATGATTGGCTCTTGATTGGTCTGACTTTCAACCGGGGCGTCTTCATCAGTTAATGAAACTGTTTGTAACAACTCGACAATCACGACATTGCGCTGTTTTAAAACTGCTAAACGACAGGCTGCCTCATAATGATAAATCTTTGTGGCTTTTGGAAAAGCAAGTTGCAGATCAATTCCATCTGGTGAAACCTGCTTGGAAGGCTCGAGGGGCGAAAAAGTTTCACTGATGGTTTGCCAAGCAGGATGGAGGTGTTCAAAGGGCATGGCTTGTAATTGTTCGAGGCTTGAGGTTGCCCAAAACTGAATGGCTTGGCTGTTTGCCCAGACGAAATTTGCGGTCAATAGATCCCAGATCCAAATGGGACGTTCATGCCGCGGCATTTCAGGGGCCATGTGAATTGGGCCATTTATCTCTAGATCACTCATAGAGTTCCACACTCTGTTCGGCTTGCCAATGTTCTGCTTCCAATTTTAGATTGCGCGTTATGTTTGCTAACGCAAAGTTCTGGTCAGCATTAAACAGACCGCAACTAACAGCAAAAAATACATGTTTGTCAAAACATTACTAGGCCACATTATAGCGGTTGTTTTGTGCCAGATGCAAAAACAGGGTATGGAAAAGCGAGATTTGGGTTTATTAATCCCCAAAATAAGCAAAAAGCAGCCCTTTTAAGCCTTAAATGAAAGACTATAGAGCTGCTTTAAAACTTTAGATTTGTATGAATAAAGAGTTTTTCGGTGCGGATTTTATTTTGACAATATATCCATAGCAGCGCCGGTTCCGCCTTTATTAAAGGATACGCCAAAGCTATACATGCCCATTTCAACTCCAGCAATCGCTCCCATTAATGTTAGCGGATTTTGATAGCCTAAATGTCCTATGCGGAAAACTTTGCCTTGTAGTTTGCCAAGACCTGCGCCTAGAGACAAGTTGAAGTCCTTTAAAATGGCAGCTCTTAATTCATCGGCATTGACGCCATCAGGTACACGGATGGTTGTGACAGCGTTTGAATGTTGGCTCTCTACCTGACATTGCGTCTCTAATCCCCAGTGAGTGACACTGGCGCGGCAGGCTTTGGCTAATTTTGCATGACGGGCTATGACATTGTCTAGCCCTTCTTCAAGCAACATTTCGGTTGATTTTTTTAAGCCATAAAACAAAGAGACTGGCGGTGTGTAGGGATAAAGTCCCGTATCAGTGGCGTCGATGAGAGGGTCCCAATTAAAATAGCCTGCAATGAGATTAGAACTTTTGGCAGCTTCTAAGGCTTTTTCACCAATGGCAAGGAAGGCTAGCCCAGGGGGAAGCATAAAGCCTTTTTGGCTCCCACAAATGGTCAGGTCTACGCCCCAGCCATCATGATCATAGTTCATTGCAGCGAGTGAAGAGATTGTATCGACAAATAATAAAGCGCCGTGTTTGGCATTGTCAATTGCGGCGCGAACGCCAGGGATATCAGATGTGACCCCGGTTGAAGTTTCATTGTGGGTGGCAAAGACAGCCTTGATCTCACCGTTTGTATCGGCGTTTAGAGCCTCTTCAACTTTGTCTGTGTCGATGCCAGAGCGCCAATCGCCTGGGATCTCGATGACTTCAAGGCCAAGGTCTCGTGCTATTTTACACCACAGGGTTGAGAACATACCAACCTCAGGAATGAGCACTTTATCACCTTTTGATAGGCAATTGTTGATGGCCGCGTGCCAAGCGCCGGTACCAGAGGCTGGGATGATGATGACGGGTTGTTTGGTTTTAAAAATGGGTTTAAGATTTTGAGCTGCTTGCGCGGCCAATTGAGCAAATTTAGGGCCACGATGATCAAGCAGTGGCATGCCCATGGCAGCCATGACTTGTTCAGGTACAACGGTTGGTCCTGGCACTTGCAGAAAATAATATCCCATTTGGTTACTGGTCATTTGGTACCCTTTTTTCGTGTATGGCCGCTTTTTAGCGCTTTATTTTTATGATCAGTTTCATATCGATCTTATCAAAACAAGTCAAATTTGATGACTTGAACAATTTGTAGCGCAAATGATCTTTTAAATTTAAAACATTGTTGTGGTAATAACAGATTACTCCGCGTTTTATAAAGAGGGTTTATATGCGTATTCCATTGGTTCCCAATACAATAAAACTTTTGGTGGTTTTGGGTGGTATCTTGTTGTTTGTAATGGGATATACTGGCCATGTCCGCACTGGAATGATGCCTTTTGCGCCGCTTAATGTTGAGAAAAGTTGGTTTTTTCTAGGGGCTCGTTTGCAGGGTTTAAAGTATGATCGATCCGCTTGTGTGCGGGCATTAAACCATCCAACCGTGCAAAAAACGCATATTAAAGATAGTTTACAAAAAAATGGATGTGGGTGGGAAAATGCCGTTCGGTTAAAGAGTGTGGCTGGGGCGCGCTTTGGTTCTGCTAAAGTGGGGTGTCCGGTGGCGGCTGGGTTGGCGCTGTGGATGAACCAGGTGGTGCAACCAGCGGCACAAAAACATTTGGGGACCAGTGTGCGCTCGATCGTTCATTTTGGTACTTATGCATGCCGCAACATCAGGGGTAGTTTGATTTCAAAATATTTGAATATGCGTTCTGAACATGCAACAGCGAATGCGATTGATTTGGGAGGTTTTAAGTTGGCCAATGGCAAGACTGTTTCAGTTTTAAAACATTGGCGTTCGGAAACGAACTATTCAAAATTTTTAAAAGAAATCCATTATGGGGCGTGCAGTTATTTTCGGGTGGTGTTGGGGCCTGAAGCGAACCGTTTGCATGCCGATCATTTTCATTTTGATCGAGGCTCACTTATTCGCTGTAAATAATAAGTGCTCTTTATGCGCTGTCTCTCAAGTTCTCTGCTGTAGCTAGGTCGACGCTGACGAGTTGGCTTACTCCTTTTTCAGACATGGTGACACCAAATAGACGATCCATGCGCTCCATTGTCATGGGGTGATGGGTGATGACGAGAAAGCGGGTGTTGGTGCTGGCCGCCATTTCTTCTAACATATGGCAAAATCGGTCAACATTGGTGTCGTCGAGGGGAGCATCAACCTCATCAAGCACGCAAATGGGGGAGGGGTTGGTTAGAAAGACGGCGAAGAGGAGCGACATGGCGGTGAGGGCTTTCTCACCACCTGATAGCAGGGTCAAGATTTGAGGTTTTTTGCCTGGAGGGCGGGCGATGATTTCTAGGCCGGCATCTAGGGGGTCGTCTGAATCTATAAGTTTTAGTTCAGCTTCGCCCCCTGAAAATAAGGTTTGGAAAAGTTTTTTAAAGTGGGCGTTGACGACATCAAAGGCGCTTAGCAAACGTTGGCGTCCTTCTTCATTGAGTTGGTTGATGGCTTGGTGCAATTGTGTGATTGCGTTTAAAAGATCATCACGCTCCTCACTCATCGTGCCAAATTGTTCTTCTAGCTCCTTGATCTCGATGGCAGCGCGCAAATTCACGGCCCCTAGTCTTTCGCGATCTTGTTTGTGGCGGGTGATGTCGGCTTCTACATTGGTAAGTTTTGGTATTGGTTTGTTTGGATCAAGGTTTGCTTGTTCAAGGCATTGATTTGGTTTTATTTTTAATTCAGCTTCTATGGTTTGGATGAGATTGTTTTGTTCGGTCTGGGCACTCTCAAGGCGGGTTTCGTGCCGGGCTTTGTTTTCGCGTTGTTCAATGAGGGCTGTTTGTAGTTGGCGCAGGGTTTTTTCATGATCGTTGGCTGTGGTCTCGGCAAGGGCCAATTTATCAGCTGCATCGCGGCGGGTGGTTTCAGCTTGGCTGGTCTTTTCTAATAAGGCTTGGCGTTTGTTTAAGAATTGTTGAGGCAGGTTGGCACATTGGGCTAGCTCATCGTCAGCTTTCTTGATGCGTTGTTCGAGGTCTTTGACGTGCGTTTGCGCTTGTGAGCTTTGCGATTTCCAACGTTCACTTTCACGGTTTATTTCTTGGTGTCTTTTTTTGTTGTTGTTTTGCTCTTGCTCACAACTGGCTAAATTGAGTTGGGCTTGGGCTTGGGCCCGGCGGCGTTCTTGGACTTTTTCTTGTTGGTTGTTTAATTCATCTGTCAGGGCACTCAAGGAGGCAAATTGAGCCAGCTCTTTGGTTCGCTGCGCGATGAGCTGTTGGCAAATTTCATGCTCTTGTTGGGCATGGCTGATACCTTCTGTTAAGGCGGCCTGTTTTTGAATTTGCTCTTGTTGTTGTTGGATAAAGGTGCGCTGGGATTGGCTTTGTTGTTGTAACTCTTGTTGGTGCTGATAAAGATTTTTTCGAGCGGTGGTTTGGGTTTCTTGTTGAGCTTTGTAGAGTTCAAGCGCTTGTTCGTAAGCGCTCACAAGTTTTGTGCGCTGACTGTTCAGTTTGTCTCGCTCTTGTTGGAGGACTGGGAGACGGTTTCTCTCACTTAAACGGCGTGGCAGCTGTGTTGGTTTGCCCGGTGAGATGACAAACCCATCCCAACGCCATAAACCACCAGATTGGCTAACAAGTTTTTGACCTGGTTGCAGGTATTGTTGCAGATGCAGGCCGTCTGCTTCGTCTACGATTCCGATAAAGAGAAGGGCTTGGTTTAAGGCTTTGGGGCCGGTGACATAATTTGCCAAGCTGTCTATCCCAGGGGGCAGAGAGGGAGGGGGTGTGTTGGCTGCTAGGGTGCGCCAGAAAGCAGATGGCGGGGGTGTTTGATCTTTATTTTTGGCCATTTTTTCCAAGGGAACATCTAGATCATCACCAAGGGCGAGCCATAGGGCTGTTTCAAATCCGGGTTTTGTTTTAATAGCTTCTATCACCGGCGGGGTTGTGTCATCGGCGGTGTTTTGAAGTAAAGCTTCGATGAGGCTAATTTCAGTTTCAAGGGCGGTTAGCTTTACCGTTGCATCGTTAATTTGATCTTTGAGAGTGGCTGTGTTGGTTTGGGATGCTTCAATGGCCTCTTGATGGTTTTGCACCTCAGGTTCTAGCTTGGCGATTGCGCTCACAAGGGTGGCTATATTTTGGGTCAGGAGGCGGTGTTGTGTTTGATCACCTTGATTGCATTCGTGGATTTCTTGCTCTTGTTTTAAAGAGTGGGCACGATCTTGAAAATGAATGGCGCGCTTTGTTTGATGGGCAAGATCAGCTTCGCTGGCTCTCTTGTTGGCTTGTTGGGTTGAAACCTGTTCTTGAAGGGTACTTAGTTTGGTTTCTTCTTTTTCTAAAAGGGTTGTTTGTTGGGAGAGGGTTTCTTTAGCCTCTTTTGTGGTTTGGTTTAGTTTTTCAAGGGCTTTGGTGATCTCTTGGTTTTCTATTTCAAGACGGGCGGTGATTTGTTCGCTTTCTTTGATGAGGTGGCGATCGTGAGTTAAGTCTGTATTGGCTTGAGCGTGCTGGGCGCGTAATGTTTCTTGGCGTTCCAGGGCTTGCTGTTCTTCTTTTGTGAGGGTTTCTTGTTCTATGTTGAGACGCTCGAGGGCGGCTGCAGTGCTTGCTTGGGCTAAGCGTAAAGGAGCAAGTGCGCTGCTTAAAGCCTCGCGCTTTGTGAGGGCGGTGGCTTCATTTGTGGTGTGCTCTGCGACGTTTTGAAGGGCTTGGGTTAGATCGGCTTGGGCTTTGATGAGCGCTTGTTCTTGAGCTTGCCATTTCAGATGAAAGTGTAAGGCTTGAAGGTCTCTTAATGTTTGTGAAATTTCTTTGTAGCGTTCTGCGTGGCGGGCTTGGCGTTTTAGGGAGGTGAGTTGGGCCTCCATTTGGCCGATGAGATCTGCGATGCGGTCAAGGTTGTCTTGGGCTGCGTTTAAGCGCAATTGCGCTTCATGACGCCTTGTATGCAAGCCGGCAATGCCGGCGGCATCTTCTAAAATGCGGCGCCGGGCCTGAGGTTTGGCGTTTACAATTTCCCCTATTTGTCCCTGACGCACTAAGGCATGAGAGCGTGCGCCGGTGGCGGCGTCTTCAAACAGTAGCTTTACATCTTTGGCGCGGGTCTCGGTGCCATTGACGCGGTAGGACGAGCCTTGTTCGCGTTGAATGTGGCGGGTGATTTCTAGGGTCTCTTCATCATTAAATTGCGCTGGTGCGGTGCGTGATTTATTATCAATGATGATTGTAACTTCAGCGTTGTTTCTGGCGGGGCGGTTTTGCGTGCCAGAAAAGATTACATCGTCCATTGTGCCGGCGCGCATGGCTTTGTATGAGCTTTCGCCCATAACCCAACGAAGACCTTCTAATAGATTGGATTTGCCACAGCCATTGGGGCCAACAACCCCGGTTAATCCAGGGCGGATCAAGAGGTCTGTGGGTTCTACAAAGCTTTTAAAACCCAGCAATTTCAGCTGCGTAATGTGCACAAAAAGGCTCCAAAAGGTTAGCGAAGGAATTGAAAAGAAACATAAAATAGAGCTGTTCGAAATACAAGTGTGTTAAAGGCTCAACTCAATTGAGGCTCTATTAAAGCTTTGAGTTCTTCATAGGTGAGAGGTTTTCTTACCTTTTGGCCATTGATGAAGAAGGTGGGGGTGCCAGAAACACCGAGTTTACGGCCTCGTTTTTTGACCCAGTTTAGTCCATCTATCAGGGATTGATCCTTCATGCATTCATTAAACTCAGCCCTGGTGAGGCCTGATTTTTTCGCAACGCCAAAAATGGCATCTGGGCGCACTTCTTGCGAGACCCATTTTGATTGATTGGTCAAAAAGTGATGCATCATGGAAAATGCCCGGTCTTTTTGGCCGCAACGCATGGCAATGGCCGCGTTGCCAGCGGAGCGCCCGATGGGGAAATTGCGAACTATGTAGCGCACCTTGCCGGTATCAATGTAATTTTTCTTGAATTTTGGATAGGTTTTTTGATGAAAGGCGCGGCAATGGGGGCAGGTTAAGGAGACATATTCGATCACCGTGACGGGGGCTGTTTCTTTGCCTTGCCATTTCTCGCCCAAGGGGCCTGCCTTCATCAAATCATCGCGGCCCGGCAAACCGTTGGCCCCAAGGTGGACGATGTCGGGATTTTTTTTGGGCTGAGTGGCGAGCGAGAATTGTTCGCCTGAGCAAGCGGCAAGCGCGCTCAGGCTTAACAATAACACTATGCTTAACAATGAACTCAGCTTCAACGCAAAATCCTCATATTATCTGCTTGGGCCATTTATTTTCATCAGCTGTCTTTATTATTTTAGAACAGGTTCGATGAGTTTTTCAAATTCTGCCAAAGGTTGTGCGCCTTCAAGCCGTGATCCATTGATGAAGAATGTTGGTGTGGAGCGAATTTTAAATTCTTCCATTCCATTGTTTTTGACATCTAGAATTTGAGCATAAAGTTTTTTGTTATCTAGGCATTGCTGAAATGTTTCATCTGTAAAACCAGCTTGCTTGGCTAAGTCTCTGAGCGCGCCAATGCGGTCTTTGGCAGAAGTCCATTCATTTTGGCGGGCATATAAAACATCGATAAAATCAAAATAAGATTCAGGCTTTGATAAACACCGACCTAGCATAAAGGCCGCGCCGGCTAGTGGATCTAGCGGGAATTCGCGTAATATATATTTGACCTTGCCGGTGTCTATATATTTGCTCTTTAAACCTGGCAGCGTGTCTTTATGAAAAATGGCGCAATGGGGACAGGTCATTGATGAAAACTCAATGATTGTAACGGGGGCTTTGTCATCGCCCATTACGTTGTCGGCTAATTTCTCAACGGCATCTGCTGAAGCGTTTTTTTCAGCTGCGTTGTTTTTTGAGTAAATGAAATAGGCTGTTGCTGCCAAAGCTAGGGCAACGACCACGCCTAGAATTAATTTCATACTGCCATTTTGAGGTGCATCGGTTTTATTCGCCATAAAAGCTTGCCTTCACATTTTACTAATATTGATTAAACATAAATTACGAACACTTAAATACAAACAAGTGGGTCTGTCTATACTGATTGCCTTTGTTTGTTTTTTATAAATGTCAGTTCATCGAAGATCTTATGCATTGCCTAGACCCAAAATACAAGAGCCAGATATAAGGGCAGTGATCAGATTTAAGTGAGCAGAATAGTTTATTTTAATTGTGGCTTGTATAGAAAAATCAACATTTTATTTCATATTTGGCGTCAAAGGCTTCATTTTTCAGACGATGATGCCTTTTTGCGGGTTTGAATGCCGCGCCATAGTCGTTTAAATGCACTTTCCATGCGATCATCCATATCATTAATCGAAGCCTCTTTAGCCAGAGGTTTATCAAGATTATAGCGTTTGATTTCTTCTTGTTTGTGGGATGTCTCTAAGGGGGCTTGTAGTATTCTTATTTCTCCAATGGCAGCAAAACCAAAGTAACTGTTGATGCGTTCAATGATTTGAGGGGCTTGGTGTTGGACCTCTAGGGCGGCTGGGCCTTCTACACGGATGACCAATACTGCGCCTTGGCGCTGACCAAACTGCTCAACATTTATGGTTTCGCTGGTTTGGTTTTGCCATTTGATTTGTTCAGGTGCTGTAAAGTGGCATAAAGGCTCGCCGACGATAGACGCCCAATCTGTCAACAGGGCTGCTTTTTGAAAGCCAAATTTTTCAAACACAGGCCGTGTTATATTTGAGAGGTAATGGCCAACGGTTTTGGCCCCTCTTTTGTACGGCTTTTTTTGTCGCTTTGATTGGCTCATTGTTGAAATGCTTTCAAAATGGATATTGCTTTTAGCAACCATAAATATCACTTACCATGAGAAAGTCGATTCGAAAGGCTGGATAATGACAAAATCGCTCAAGGCTGTTAATCACGGGGATAAAGCTGTTCAACTTAAAGTGCCTGCCGATCGCGGGCAGATCAGTAAAAAATTGCTCAAATGGTATGATGCTGAACAAAGAGACCTTCCGTGGCGTGCAAAGCCAGGGGAGATGCCAAATCCTTATCATGTGTGGCTTTCTGAAATTATGTTGCAACAAACTGTTGTCAAAACTGTCATTCCATATTTTAAAAAATTTACAAAAAAATGGAAAAACATCAATCAATTGGCCGCAGCGGATCTTGAAGAGATAAGGATTGCCTGGGCAGGGCTTGGTTATTATAGCCGCGCGGCTAATTTGCATAAATGTGCCCAAATCATCAAACAGGATTATAATGGTGTCTTTCCGATTTTTGCTGAAGAATTAGAAAAATTACCTGGCATTGGCCCTTATACGGCGGCGGCTATCGCGGCGATTGCTTTTGATGAACTGGCGACACCTGTTGATGGTAATATAGAGAGGGTTGTGGCGCGCCTATTTGCAATCGAGGCCCCGCTGCCTGGGGTAAAACCTGTTTTGAGGCAACAAGCTGCAACCTTGACGCCGGCGCGCCGGTCTGGAGATTTTGCTCAGGCGCAAATGGATTTAGGGGCGCGTGTTTGTACCCCTAAAAACCCGTCTTGCCTTTTATGTCCTCTATCGTCCCATTGTGTTGGGTATCAAAAGGGAGTTGCTCCTTTGCTACCGCAACGGACCGCAAAAAAACCAAAACCGACCCGTTATGGCACAGCGTTTTTTGCCTTGCGAGAAGATGGTTATGTTTTGTTACGTCGCCGGCCTGATGGGGGATTGTTGGGTGGTATGCTTGAGGTGCCATCAAGCGAGTGGCAGGAAACTTCGTCTCATAGGAAAACGGCTTTAAAGTCCCCGCCTTTGAAAGGGGAGTGGTGGCGTGTGCCTGGGATTGTGAAACATACCTTTACTCATTTCCATCTGGAACTGATGGTTTATCGGGTCATCACGCCTAAAATGGCTGATTTGACATTGTTTGCAGATGCGACGTGTTGCAAGTGGGTGAGCCGTGATGAACTGGCAGATCAAGCTCTGCCCTCTGTTATGCGCAAAATCATTGTGCATGCGCTAAATTTTGAAGGTTAAACATCTTTCTAAAGAAATCAGCTCTTCTCCCTCGTTAATATAATTTGCAAGATTGATTTTGATTGCCCGGTACTTTTTTGTATAACATTTTCGATTGCGCTCTAATGAGACCGCTTGTGGGCTGTCTTTTTTGTTTGTGGAATGTATTTTGCAAGAAGTTTTGTTGTATAGAACAATTTCATTCAAATGGAACGTGTTCTATTAAGCTTCAATATTAATTTAAGTGGGATTTTCATAAGATTATGGAAGAAGAAATTTTTGGAACGCTTGGTAATGATACCCTTACCGGGACTGCAGGTAATGACCGGATTACACCTTTCTCAGGTGATGATGTCATTGATGGGCGTGCGGGTACTGACACTTTGGTGTTTTTTGGTACACACGCAGATTATATTATCACACAAAATGCTGATGGTAGCTGGACTTTAAGTGACACTGAAGAGGCGGTTGATAATCAGGGCTCCAATCGGTTTATAAATATTGAAAACATAGAATTTACGAGAACAGGTACATTTACGCCTGCTGAACTGTTAGCGCTGCAAACAACAAACAATCAAACACTTATGGGCACAGATGGTCCCGAAGATCTCTCTGGTAGTCTTGGGGATGATACTTTAATCGCGGGCGCTGGTTCTGATAGCCTTTATGGTGGTCCTGGTGATGATCGATTGGCAAGCGGAGCAGGTGATGATTTTGTCAATGGTGGTACTGGCCAAGATGTTTTGGTTTTAGAGGGTGCTTTTGATGATTTTACCATCAGTGACAATGGTGACACTAGCTTTACGATACGAGATATTCGTGCCGGTGCGGGAAACCAGGGTACTGATATTGTTGTAAATGTTGAGCAAATTGAATTTTCAAACGGGCAATCTCTTTCCATTACTGATTGGTTGAATGGGGTCATTCCTGCGCCTCTTGTGACGACGTTTCTAGATGTTGCTGGGGAAAATCAATTTATCACTGGTGGCCAGGGTACAGATGCTTTTGTGATTAGTGGTAGCTCGACTGATTATGGTTGGGGGGCAACGAATGATGGCCAAGGTATTGTTGTGTGGCAGCTGCAAGGGGCAAATTTTGATATTTTGAATAATGTTGAACAAGTTCGCTTTGATAATGGGGTGGTTGAACGGCAAGCTGATGGTTCTTTTGACTTTACTCCTTCTGAGCCGGTTGGGCCTGGGGTGAATATCATCAATGATGATGCCACTCAAAATGAAAATGTTGCTGGCACTGTTGGCACTGATGCGTTTGTGATTGATGGCAATTCAACGGATTATGGTTGGGG
>JAJFHF010000078.1 GCA_021775775.1 Hyphomicrobiaceae bacterium | reverse complement strand
GGCCATGCGCCATTCTAGCGGGCGGTTGAGAGAACAAGCAAAAGCGACTTCTGCGCGGCGCATTTTTTGTTGCGCGCCACCGCGGCGGCAGGTCTCTAGGCCGGCGTCTGGGGCTTCTTTGTCAAGATAGGGGGAGTGGAGCGTGTCGCGGCCTTGGTTGGCCAGCGCAATGGCTGCCATCATCTTGCCGACAGAGGCGATGGCGCGGATTTCATTTTCAGGATTGTAGCGGCCATTTTCTCGTGAACGGGCATAGGCGGAGCCATAGTAGGCGGCGATATCATTTGATTCAAAATAACGAACAAGCTCTCCTTTTGGGTTGGCAACAGCGATCACCACATCAGGCATGGTGATGTCTGAGCCTTCAAGGACTTGGAGTTTTTTGGCGTTAAAACTGTAGGCAGGGTCGATTTTTGATTTATATTTATTATCTAATTTTTCTAAGCTTTTCCATATGGTTGACCGGAACTGTAAGTTTTTGCTTGGATCGAGTGTGAGTTCAACACCGCGCACATAATGGCGCCAATTAAAGCCATAGGCTTGTTTCATTTCTTCTCTGGCACCATAGCGCCCTGCTGGAATCAGTAAGTTTGCTCGGGCTATTGGATTGGCACCGGCGACTTTCACCAAAGTGGGGTAATGTTTTTTGATGGTGGTTTGTAGTTTTGGTTGAATTTGAGACTTAGGAGGGCCATCGCTTAACAAGCTGAGATCGATCAGGACGGATTTTTTGTCTGCATCACTTGGCAAAAGTGCCGTGGCGCAGGCTTTTGAGCGCACTTGCGCCACATAGCGCCAGCGATCAAGGCGCACTTGGTTGAGCCGGTCTGAGCCTTCAAGCAAGATGATGGGTTTGTTAACCGATGAGGCAAGAATATATTGCTCGGCAATGGTGAGCTCACTGGCTGATTTGCCAAACACAATGCGCGCTGTCACTTCTATGCCTTGTAGGTCTTGGCCGCCGGTGCGGTGAGCCAGCCATAGGTGATTGGCGCTCCATTGTTTTAATAACTCCATGTTGCCGTTTTTGGTTAGCTCCCAGAAAAAGACCGGTGCATTCCACCATTCCAAAGCTTTACGGCGTAATTTGTCAAAACTGCTCTCAGAGAGGCTCGGGGCGGTAGCGTTGTATACGCGCACCAACTGCATCGGTAAGGTTGAGCCGCCAACGCCCAATTTTATTTTTTTGGCAGCTATTGAGCGCTCAATGGTGGTGTAGGGGATTTTCATGACCCCCATAAGATCAATGCCGAAAGGGTTTATGAGGCCCCCTAGGTGGCGGTCTTCATGATAGGTCAGGCATTTCCAGAAATGGTCAGGTACTACACGCACGGGAATGGATTTATGATCTGGGTTTGCAATATAAGTTGGGTCTTCAAGCAAAATTGGTTTGCCGGTGGTGTTGAGGTCGCGTTTGGAATCCATGCGCGGATCAAAGGTGCCGAGGAAATGACCCTTTTTGTTATAAATTGCGGTGCCGGCCCAGCGTTCACTGGCATAGTGAATGTTGGGGCCCATCCAATGGCTGCCTGCCCATCCTCTGATGGGGGCGAAGATATAAACTAGAAAAAATGCAAATAAAACATAGAAAAAGATGGTGCCGGTAATATAGCGCAATGGGCCTAAATGGGGATTAAAGACCACCATGGAAATCAGCAGGCGGATTGACCCTTGAATGAGGCTAGAGATCCAATGAAGGCAGGCTATTATTGTGGATATAAAACTTAACATAGGTCACCAAACTCAAAGCTACAAAAAAGGTGCGCACCGGTTTTCGATAAAGTCTTTTGAGTGCTTTGGTTTGCGCTCAAGCTTGGTTAATTGACAGGTTTGTGCGTTCTTTTTATGGCAGGCTCGTTTGTAGCTATTGTTTATAGGCCCCATTGGCTAAAGGGAAGGAAATTGACGAGCTGGCCTTGTTCGAGGTTGGTTAGGTCTTCTTCTATTTCAATGAGACCATCGGCTTGGGTTAGCGATTGGATTAGACCTGAGCCGTCTTTTGGGAATTTTTTAACACAGGCTTGCCCGTCTTGGGTTACCAATGTACCGCGCATAAATTCACGCCGATCGGGCTTTTTCTTGTTTATGGAGAAGTTGGCTGGGATTTTAAATCTGGTGGGTTCTGGCCAAGTTTGCCCGCCTAAACGGGCCAGCATTGGGATCACGTAAAGTATAAAACAGACAAAAGCTGCTACTGGATTCCCGGGCAGCCCAATAAAAAGTGTGTCGTTGGGTTTTTCAAGATTCTTTATAGTCCCAAAACTCTTTATTGTACCAAAACATAGCGGGCGCCCTGGTTTGATGGCCAGTTGCCACATATGCCTTGTGCCGATTTTTTCTAAAGTTGATATCATATGATCTTCTTCGCCCTTGCTGGCTCCGCCTGATGTGATGATAACATCGTGGGTTTTGGCAGCCTCTAGCAAAGTGGCCTCAATGGCTGGTTGGTCATCTTTGATAATGCCTAAATCTTGCACTTGGCAATTCTGGGTTTTGGCTAGGGCTTGCAACATGGGGCCGTTGGAATCAAAGACCTTGCCCAGTTGGAAGTGTTTTTCGTCACGGATGATTTCATTGCCAGTTGAAAGGCTGGCGATTTTTAAGGGGCTATATACCGGTATTTGTGTGATGCCGGCAGAGGCAATGGCAGCGATGTGTTGAGGTTTTAATTTGGTGCCAGCTTTGACCAATGGGTCATCTTGTTTGGTGTCTTCTCCGGCTTGGCGGCAATTGGCCTGTGGTTTCATACCGCCGGGGATTGTCACCCAGATTTTGCCCGTTTCATCAGTTTGTGTGGTTACATCTTCTTGCATGACAACTGTATCGAGGTTTGTCGGCATAACAGCGCCGGTGAAAATGCGCGCCGCTGTATCAGGGGCAATGGTATCCAATAAAGGATCGCCGGCAGTGACGCGTTGCGTGACTTTAAAGCGTGTGCCTTTTTGAGCGTCATAATTGCCGTGGTGAAACGCGTAACCATCTACAGCTGCGTTGCGATGAGCGGGGATGGGGCGCGGGGCCGTTAGGGTTTGGGCCAGCACTTGATTGAGGGCCTCGCTGGTGGCGCAGGTTTGGGCTGTGCTTATAGGAGTGATATTGGTTTTTAGGATCTCAAGCGCTTCTTGATGGGTCAGGCGGTCTTTGTCATGTAAGAAGCAATCATCTATGGGTTTGGGGTTATTTATTGGTGGTTTGGTCATAATTTGCTTTGCAAGGCTTTTTGGTTGGTTGAGGCATTTAGCCCTTAATGGCAATTAACAGGCTCTAGTGCATTCTTTTTTAGATAGATTCATTTGAATGCTCTAGATTTTTGTTTTGGCGTGTCATTTTTCCAAAAACCGGTATCCACTTTTAGGTGACACGCTCTAGTATTTTATGCGCCAAGCACGTATAAGGCAAAGGTTGTTTAAGCAAAAATTTAGTTTGGGTTTATTTAGAAAGGGTGTCCTTGAATGGTCGATCTCACAAAAGAAAAAATAATTGAGGCCTTAGAAGGGGTTAAGCTCGATGATGGGATGAGCATTGTTGAAAAGCGCATTGTTTCTGAAATTGTGATTGCGAATGGCAAAGTTTATTTTGCAATCGACGCTGGGGATGAAGATCCACAAAAGTTTGAACCGACATGCCGCTTGGCAGAGCGTGTTATCGGCCAGCTTGAGGGGGTCAGTTCGGTTGGGGTGACCGTGACAGCGGAGCGCCAAAATGGGCAACCTCATCCTGAGCATAAACCTGCACCGCAAGCGGGTGGGGGGAATGGACAACCAGCTGCCGGCGCGGGGCCTAAATCTCAGGAAATTCCCGGCGTTACTCATATTATTGCTGTGGCCTCTGGTAAGGGGGGCGTTGGTAAATCGACAACTTCTGTGAACTTAGCTTTGGCCTTGAAGGAGCTTGGCCTTAAAGTTGGGATCTTGGATGCGGATGTTTATGGCCCTTCCATGCCCCGGCTGTTGGGGATTAATGATGAGCCCAAAATGAATGACAAAGATGAAATCATCGCGCTTGAAGCCTATGGCATCAAGGTAATGTCGATGGGCTTCATGGTCGCGGAAGGGACGCCGGTTGTTTGGCGCGGACCTATGGTAATGTCTGCTTTAGGGCAGATGATGCAAAAGGTAACCTGGGCGCCTTTGGATGTTTTGGTGGTTGATATGCCGCCAGGCACCGGTGATGTGCAGTTGACAATTGCCCAACAAACTCCATTAGCTGGCGCCGTGATTGTCTCTACACCGCAAGACCTGGCGTTGATTGATGCACGCAAGGGCATGAATATGTTTGGCCAGGTGAATGTACCGATATTGGGTATCATTGAGAATATGAGTTATTTTCTTTGCCCGTCTTGTGGGGAACAAGCTGATATATTTGGCCATGGCGGGGCGCGTGAAGAGGCTTTGAAAATTGGTACTGAATTTTTAGGTGAAGTGCCGTTGCATATGGATATTCGCGAGACGTCTGATAGTGGGCGGCCAATTGTGGCAACTAGCCGCGATTCCAAAGAGGCACAAATTTATTTGGATATTGCCAAAAAAGTGAAAGAGCGGATTGGCACGCAAGGGCATCATGCAGGGTTTTCTAGCCCCAACATAGTTATTGAATAAAGGTCTGTTATGAGTGAAAAAGACAAGTTGGAGCAAAATATTCCAACCGAAATACGCCTGGATAAATCTAAAGAGAAACTGATCGTGAGCTTTCAATCTGGTGAGACATTTGACTTTACGGCAGAATTTTTGCGGGTTTTAAGCCCGAGTGCTGAGGTAAAAGGGCACAGTGAAGAAAGCCGTAAGTTGCAATATGGCAAAAGCGGTGTGATCATCACCTCGGTTGAGCCAGTTGGTAATTATGCCATTCGCATTGAATTTAGTGATGGGCACAATACGGGGTTTTATAGCTGGGTTTATTTGCATGAGCTGGGCCTTAACAAAGATGAGTATTGGGATACGTATCTTAGTGAATTAGAAATGGCTGGTAAATCTCGTTAAATGGGTGGTCTTAAAAACCGCATGCTTTTTTTGTTAGCTCTTAACGTATCCGATTTTTGTCAAAAGGAGACTGTTTTAAAATGGTCAATTTTAATATCATCAATGTGTGGAAAAAATATTCGTTTTTAAGCCCTCTTAAGGGATTGGCTTTGACATTGGTATTGACTCTGTCAGCGGGGCTGTTTGTCATCGCTAGTTTTGGCGCGAAAGTTCATGGGGCTAAAACGTTTGTCTCTGTTGGAACAGGCGGGCCAACAGGGGTTTATTTTATTGCCGGTAATGAGATTTGCCAATTGATGAACCGGGCAGCTGAGGCCTCTAAGGCGGCTGGCGGGGAGGTCATTCGTTGTAATGCACCAGCCTCTGGTGGCTCGATTTATAATCTAAATGCACTGCGCTCTAAGGATCTTGATTTTGGTGTGGTGCAATCTGATTGGCAGTATCATGCCTATGAAGGCTCTGATAAATTTAAGGACAATAAGTTTGGCGACCTTCGCTCAGTTTTCTCTCTACATTCTGAACCGTTTCAGATTTTGGTTGGTAAAAAATCGGGTATTAAATCTTGGGCTGATTTAAAGGGGAAGCGGGTTAATATTGGAAATGCTGGCTCTGGGCAACGCGGCACCTTTGAGACATTGATGAAGGCTTATGGGGTGGATAAGAGTTATTTCTCTTTGGCAACTGAGTTGAATTCAACTGAACAGGCGGGTGCCCTGTGTAATGGCAATATTGACGCGTTTGGGTTCTCTGTTGGTTTTCCCAATGCTGGGATCGCCCAGGCAACGGATGGGTGCGGGGCTAATATCATTTCTTTGAATGATGAGACGGTGAAAAAGATGGTTGAGGAGCGACCCTTTTTTGGCTTTACGCGCATTCCGCCAGGGACATACTCAACAGTTAAAGAGGATGTTGTAACCTTTGGGGTGATGGCAACTTTGGTGACACGCGCTGACCAGCCAGAGGGGGTTGTTTATGCTTTGGTCAAGGCGGTGTTTGAAGGTTTAGAAGATATGAAGCTTTATCATCCGGTGTTTAAAACGCTGGACCCTAAACAGATGATAGGTTCTGGATTGTCGGCGCCATTGCACCCGGGGGCTGCAAAATATTATAAAGAACAAGGTTGGTTGAAATAGTTTTGAATTGAGCAAAGGTATTTCAGTATAGAGCACTTAGATGTTGGGATTTGAGTTAGAGGGGCGATATGGCAAAATTGGAGCAAGGGGTTGATGCAGCGCTTGCACGCGAGCGTGGGGATTTTCAACTTGGTGCTCCTTTTGCCTTGATTGTAGCAGGCCTTGGTTTGTGTTGGGCCCTGTTTCAATTATGGATTGCCTCACCATTTCCCTTTTGGTTGGCGACGGGCTTGCCCACCGGGATTTCTGCTAGAGGTATTCATCTGGGGTTTGCTTTCGCGCTTTGTTTTTTAAGCTTTGGATCCCTTGTGGTTGGGCGTAATGGGCAAAGACCATCTGTTGTCTCGCTTGTGCTTGGGGTTTTGGCCGTGGCGGCCGCGCTTTATGTGTGGGTGAATTATGATGCCATTTCAGAGCGCGCTGGTTTGGTAGCGCGGACCGAGATATTCGGGGTCATGGTGCCCTATGAGGCGGTGATCGGTTGGGTTGGGTTGGCGTTGTTGTTAGAGGCGACCCGGCGGGCTGTGGGTTTGCCTTTGGCTATCGTGGCCTTGGTGTTTTTAATTTATTCCTATCTTGGGCCCTATATGCCCGATCTTATCTCGCATAAGGGTGTCTCGCTAACGGGGCTTGCGACCTATCAATGGCTTACGGATCAAGGGGTGTTTGGCATCCCGATTGATGTGGCGGTGCGGTTTATCTTTTTGTTTGTTGTATTCGGCGCGTTGCTTGACCGGGCAGGCGCTGGGCAATTTTTTATGGATTTGGCGCTATCTCTTGTGGGGCGCTATCGGGGTGGGCCGGCAAAGGCGGCGGTGCTGGCTTCTGGCATGACGGGCATGGTCTCGGGCTCTTCTATTGCCAATACAGTGACAACGGGCACGTTTACCATTCCATTGATGAAGCGCACGGGGTTATCACCTGAGCGCGCCGGCGCCATTGAGGTGGCAGCTTCGGTCAATGGTCAAATCATGCCGCCG
Source organism: Hyphomicrobiaceae bacterium (assembly GCA_021775775.1). Taxonomy (GTDB): domain Bacteria; phylum Pseudomonadota; class Alphaproteobacteria; order Rhizobiales; family HXMU1428-3; genus HXMU1428-3. The sequence goes on along the minus strand of JAJFHF010000078.1, from coordinate 1,905 downwards.
ATTATGGGGGCGGCCGCCTTTGTGATGGCGGAGCTGTTGGCGATTAGCTATTTTGATGTGATTACGCATGCGTTTATCCCGGCCGTCATCTCATATATTGCGCTGTTTTATATCGCCGATTTGGAGGCGCAAAAATTAGGTTTGAAGCCTGAACTAAAAGAAAGAGGGGTGGCGGCGCTCTCTTTGATAAAGCAACAGGGGTATTATTTATTGCCGTTGGTTTTGTTGGTCTATTTGCTGGTTGGCTTGCGGATGACGACAGGGGCAGCGGTGTTTTGGACCATCATTTTCTTGATGGGCGTGTTGCTGGTTCGCGAAGTGGCCCGGGCTAAGTTTAATGTGAAGGCTGGCTTGTTGTCTGGCGGGACGATCATTGTTGAGGGGCTTATCCAGGGCGCTAAAAATATGGTGTCTGTGGCCATTGCATTGGCGGCGGCTGGGATCATTGTGGGGGCAGTTGGGCAATCTGGTTTGTCTAATGCGTTGACCGGCATTGTTGAGACTTTGGCCATGGGCAATATTTATCTGTTGTTGATCTTGGTGGCCGTGTTGTCTTTGATTTTGGGGATGGGCTTGCCAACGACAGCCAATTATTTGGTGGTGGCAACTTTGATGGTGCCGGTGATTGCAAAAGTTGGAGCTTCAGTTGGGCTTGAGGTGCCGCTGGTAGCAGCTCATTTGTTTGTGTTTTACTTTGGCTTGATGGCTGATGTGACCCCGCCGGTCGCGCTATCAGCTTACGCGGCTGCCGCGATCTCAAAGGGAGACCCGATCAAGACGGGCTTTATTGCGTTTTTCTATTCTATCCGCACAGCGATTTTGCCGTTTGTGTTCATTTTTAATCATGATTTGTTGTTAATTGGGGTTAGCACTGTTTGGGAATTCTTGATTATTTTTGTGGCCTCTCTGGCGGCGATCTTGGCGTTCACGTCTTTGACTTTCAGATGGATGAGTGGGCCGTTGTCTGTTTTGCAAATGATTATTGTGGGGCTTGCGTGTTTTGTGTTGTTGCGTCCTGATTTTATTATGGACAAAGTGAGCCAGCCTTTTGTGCCTGTGGGGCTTGAGATGCTTGTAAATGATAAAGGTGTTGCAACGGATAAGGTTAGTTTGCAGGTTAAAAGTTTGCGCACACAAGAGGTCAAGTGGGTGAGTTTGGTGAGGCCAGCCGACGATAAAGCCTTACAAAAAGAGGTTAAAACAGGTTCTCATAAGCTTGACTATAAGGCGCTGGGATTAACTGTGCGCCCCGCTAGAGGAGAGGGGGGCAAGCGTGCATTTGCCGTTGCCAATCTGAACTTTGCTGGGGTGGCAAAAAAAGCCGGGCTCAATTTTGGTGATGTGATTTTGGCTGCAAAGGTGCCCAATGAAGCGCGGTTGTCTCCCCGGTGGCTTTATTTACCTGCATTGTTGGTATTGGGGCTGGTGCTTATGTGGCAACGGCGGTCTTTCTCTCTCTCACGGGCGTTTTTTCGCTGAAGAAGCGAAAAGCCCTCCGTGAGAGAGAGAAAACAGAGCTTACTTTATTTATCCAACTCGCGGACGTCTTTGACTGAACCGTCTTCATTGAGGCGATAGATAATCGGTTCGCCAGTTGCGATTTCACGTTGCATAATTTCTTCTGAGGAGAGGCCTTCTAGCTCCATAACCAGAGAGCGCAGGGAATTTCCATGGGCTGCCACAATAATGTTATTGCCCGTTTTGTAATCAGGCCAAATGACCTCATTATAATAGGGAAGTACACGGTCTCGCGTATCTTTTAAGCTCTCGCCGCCAGGAGGGGGGATGTCATAAGACCTGCGCCAAATGTGAACTTGTTCTTCGCCCCATTTTTTGCGGGCATCATCTTTATTGAGGCCAGCTAAGTCGCCATAATCACGCTCGTTTAGGGCTTGATCTTTGATG
>JAJFHF010000077.1 GCA_021775775.1 Hyphomicrobiaceae bacterium | reverse complement strand
CCAGACCTAAAATCAAACTTGTTAAAACAAGATACGAATTAAGTTTTTTTGATTTTTTCAGTTTCATCTCACATCTTTCTTTTTTTGGCTCTTGCCTCAAATCATAAGCTGGCTGGCTCTAGAAAGCTATGAATTTTTATATAGATAGAACAATAAAAACAGTGGCAGGAGGATTATTTATTAGAATTTAGAAAGGTGTTTTTTAACTGGTTTGCTTTTGAATAAAGGGCATAAAGAAAAATCAAACCTATGACTGTTATTGAGACAACATAAAATGTGGTCCAAATTATTTCAGCCGTAACTCCTTGGCTATATCTGGTTGAATCAAATTGAGTAACAAGATTCCCTTGATTGCTTGATAGAGTGATCAGATCTGAATAGGTTGCAATGACTGTGTGCGTTAAATATGTATAAAAATTGCTAAACATAATATATGGACCTTTATAAACTCAAAAAGGAAAAGATATTTAGCATTATTATATAAAAATAACCCAAAAACTTATTTTTTTAAAATTACGATTAAGATTGATACCGCCTTGTAATAAAATGATAAATAAAAGTATTTTTGGATGAGATGGTCCGCTCTTGTTTTTTATACAAGTCTGTTTTGTTTGATTGCCGCGGTTATGAATGAGGCAAAGATGGGGTGTGGTTCAAAGGGGCGCGATTTTAATTCGGGGTGGAATTGTACACCCATAAACCAAGGGTGATCTGGAATCTCAACAATTTCTGGTAAAAGGCCATCAGGAGATACGCCGGAGAATTTCAATCCCGCCGCTTCTAACTGGTCTTTATATTGCATATTCACTTCATAACGATGGCGATGACGTTCTGAGATCATCTCACTATTATAAATTTTTTGTGCGTGGGTGCCTTTAAATAATTTGGCATCATAGGCCCCCAAGCGCATGGTGCCGCCTAGATCATCATTTTGATCTCGTTGTTCTGTGGCGTCCCCTTTGGCCCATTCGGTCATCAAGCCAACCAAAGGTATATCTGGGGTGCTAAATTCGCTAGATCCGGCACCGGTTATGCCGGCAACGTTACGCGCAAATTCAACGACGGCCATTTGCATACCCAAACAAATCCCTAAATAGGGAACGGCGCGTGAGCGCGCGAATGTTGCAGCGGCGATTTTCCCCTCGATGCCTCTGGTGCCAAAACCGCCAGGTACCAATATGCCATGCACATTTTCTAAATAAGGGGCGGGATCTTCGTTTTCAAAAATTTCACTATCAATCCACTCTATATTCACTTTGGCCTTATTGGCGATGCCGCCATGAATGAGGGCTTCAGTGAGGGATTTATAAGCGTCTTTTAGGCCGGTATATTTACCGACAATGGCAATGGTGGCTTCACCTTCAGGGTTATGAATTCGGCGGGATATTTTTTCCCACTTTTCTAATAAAGGTGCTGGTTCATACTCTAATCCAAATGACTTTAACACCTCTTTATCTAAGCCTTCTTCATGATAAGCTTTTGGAACATCATAGATGCTTGAAACATCAAGGGCCTGGATTACCGCTTCTTGGCGTACATTACAAAAGAGAGCGATTTTGCGGCGCTCATCTTTGGGAACAGGGCGATCACAGCGGCACAAGAGTATATCTGGTTGGATACCAATTGAGCGTAATTCTTTCACAGAATGCTGAGTGGGTTTTGTCTTTAGTTCGCCTGCGCTTGGTATATAGGGGATCAGCGTTAGATGGATGAAAATACTATCCCCTGGCGGCAAGTCATTGCGCAATTGCCGGATGGCTTCAAAAAAGGGCAGACCTTCAATATCGCCGACAGTGCCGCCAATTTCGCACAACACAAAATCAACATCATCATTGCCCTCGATTACAAAATTCTTAATTGCATCAGTGACATGGGGGATTACCTGAACTGTTGCGCCTAAGTAATCGCCGCGGCGTTCTTTGGTTAAGATATCTTGATAGATCCTGCCGGCCGTTACATTATCAGCTTGGCGACAAGGGACGCCTGTAAAGCGTTCATAATGACCAAGGTCAAGATCAGTCTCAGCCCCATCATCAGTTACGAAGACCTCACCATGCTGGTAGGGGCTCATTGTCCCTGGATCTACGTTTAGATAGGGGTCGAGCTTAAGCAAGCGGACTTTATAGCCTCGCTCTTGCAAAAGTGCTGCTAGGGCTGCTGAGGTTAACCCTTTTCCAAGGGAAGATACCACGCCGCCAGTAATGAATATATAACGCGCCATGGGCCCAGAGAATTACATGATTAATGGTTGATTCGAATAGAAAAATTTTATTACAAACAATTATTTTCAAAGCTTATGCCACTAGCGGCTACATTCGAGACATTCAAGTGTCGCCGCTTATATGACTTATTTGGTTACAGGGTCTTCATTCGGTGTTGGAACAACGGGCCCTTCGCTTTTTGTCTCGGGCGCGGGGGTCAAAGCGTCAATGACTTTGCCTGCGTCTTTCTTGCCATCAACTTTAATTGAATCAATTTTGGATTCTGTGTTTGTTGAGGTCCGCGCGAGAACGGTCAGTGCGATGCTGGTTAAGAAAAATGCCGCAGCCAGTGTTGCCGTGGTTTTTGTCATCAAATTGCCTGAGCCGCGACCTGATTTCATGCCGCCGCCGCCGCCAATGCCTAATGCCCCCCCTTCAGAACGCTGAAGCAAGACAGACACAATAAGCGCCAAACAAATAATCACGTGTATAACCAACAATATGGTTGCCATAATTAATCCTTCTTATGTCTTCTCAAAGACATTTAATATTCACCAAATGCGTTTTATTGCGCCTTTTGCCTTTGTCAAAGACTGGCGTTGTAACGACTGCACTAAAACGACAAATGAGCCTAACCACAAACAAAATCAAGTTTGAACGCCTAAAGCTGTTGTTTTAACAGGTTAAAATAGTGAATTTTGCGGTCAATTTTATTCGTAGTTTGCTTTTGAAAGCGCCTTCAGCCGTGTTTTAGCCAATTTGAGGCGCACTTTGAGCACATCAATACTCAAACTTGATCTCTCAAGCAAGAAAAAACAACCATTCTGAGGGACTTAAATGAAAGGCTTGGGCAGTATCTGGTGATTTACTTTTTATGTTAAGGTTTTTTTTTGTTCGTGGGTTGGTCTGGGCCGCTGAAAAAACCATCAAATAAACTGGTTAAATCCCCGGGAGATACTGTTTCTACTTTGGTGTTTTTATTTTTCTTTGTTTTGTTTTTTTTCTTTTTTTGCTTTGTTTTCTGTGGGTTGTAAGTTTTTTTGCGCTTTTTATCAGGTGACTTTACTTGTTTTAGATTTACCGATTTTGCCTTTTTTGATTTAGGCTTGTTTTTGGTAATGGGTTTTTTGCGTTTTGGTTGTGGGCATTGAAATTTTATTTCTTCGCTGATTTCTAGATATTGCTTGATCGGCAATAGAGCCTCACCATCCATGTTGGCTTTAACCCACTCAAAGCCTTTGGACATGTTTTTTACAGCTTCGTCAGACTTTAACGTTTTTAGTTCTTTTGATAAGTTTTGGCATCTTTCGATGCGATGATTGTTTTTTTTCTTTGTTTTTGCGGCTTGAGCATTTTGTGCAAACAACAGCACGCTTAACAATAATGGCCCTAAAAATAAAAAATTGAAAAATTGATTTTTATGATTTTTGATTTTTGAAACTTTAAACATGAACAACTTTACTACCCCTACCAAAATATACTCATGATGATTTTCGCGCGCACCACTTTTTGCGCTAATCACAGATGCCCTCTTGACCGCAATTGGTTCTTATCTCAGATGGCATGTGTTCATAGCTGACCGACCACCACACTTGTTCCTCTCAAATATGATGTAGATGTAAGGGCTATCTTAGCTTAGCTATTCGTAGGCTGCAATAATTTGCGCAAAATCTTCTGCTTTTAAACTGGCGCCGCCAACAAGAGCCCCATTTACATTGGGCACACTCATGAGCTCTTTGGCATTGTTTGGTTTCACGGATCCGCCATATAGAATCTTGATATTGCTTCCTTTTTCCGCGCCTAGTGAGGAAATTAGATAGTTGCGTATGAAACTATGGACTTGTTCAACATCTTTGGTGGTTGGGGTCAGGCCTGTACCAATGGCCCAAACAGGTTCGTAGGCGATGATCAGATTTTCAGGTGTTGAGCCTTCTGGTATTGAGTTTTTTAGTTGGCGCTCAATAACGTTTAAAGTTAAATCAGCGCTACGTTCGCCGTTCAACTCACCCACGCACAAAATAACTTTTAACCCAGCGCGCCAACCAGCTTGCGCTTTTTCGCACACATCTTTGTCGCGTTCCTTATGGTCCATGCGCCGCTCGGAGTGCCCAACGATGACATATTGCGCCCCAGCATCGCTTAGCATTTCAGGCGCGATGTCACCGGTGTGAGCGCCTGTTTCATTTTTATGACAATCTTGTCCGCCTAACATTATGGGGCTATCTTTTAACATATTGGAAAAGGCCATAATTAAAGTGCTCGGTGGACAAATTAAAACATCACAATTTGCTGATCGACCTGATATCCCATCATTTAAATTGATAATTTGCGTCGCTGATTTTGCAATACCGTTCATTTTCCAATTGCCTGCAACCAATGGTTTAATCATAATGTTTTTTCCGCCCTTTAACTGTTGTCGTCATTAACTTTTGATCTATTTTTATAATTATGCAAAATATGGCCTGCCTAGACGTTTTATTGGCTCTTTACGAACATGACTGCAACATTATGTGGTTGCAAGATCATCGCCAGCAAGATACTTAGACTCAAAAAAAATAACCATCACTTGAATTAATCGCTTTTTATCATCATACATAGCTTGGTAATGTGCTACGCAAACGATAAGATTGCTAAATTTATATAGATATCGCTTATATTTGAAACATTATCAATGCGGCGAAACGAACCAAACGATAACGAACCAGAAGAACAGGGATCTCATGTTAAGTTACCTTCGAAAAGGCGCCACAAGTTGGTTGGCTAAGATTTTAATCGGTGTTTTGATTTTGAGTTTTGCTGTTTGGGGCGTGAATGGTTTGATGCTCAATTCAACAGATACGGATATTGCTAAAGTTGGTGATATTGATATTACCCAAGCTGACTATCAGCAGCTTTATCCCAATGTGATTAAAGAATGGAATGAACGGTTAAAAACCAAATTAACCCGTCAGCAAATTAAAACTTTTGGCATTGCTGACCAGGTTAAATACCGGCTGATTAATAAAGCTGTGGTTGAAAACCATGCAAGGAAGCTAAAACTAAATATCTCTGATGAAAAAATTGGTGAAATTCTTAAAAACAGCGCGTCGCTCCAAGAAGGTGGCAGATTTAGCAAAGAATTGCTCAAACAAGTTTTGCGCAATGAAAGAATATCAGAAGCCCAATTCTTTAATGAACAACGTGATCAATCTGCGCGCTCTCAAATCACCTCCGTGTTTAGCCAAAAGAAATTTATACCTAATATTTTGATGCAGGCTATGTATCATTACCGGGAAGATAAAGTTGAAGCGGAATATTTTGCCATTCCTGATGAGGCCAGTAAAAAGTTAAAGGTGCCTTCTGAGACTGAACTAAAAGAATTTTATGATGGTGCAAAAACCTCTTATGGAGCGCCTGAATATCGCAAAACAGCGCTCTATGTCTTGTCATTAGGAGAGCTAGAGAAAAACACTAAAATCTCTGAAGAAGATATCAAGGCCAGCTATGAAGCCCTTAAAAACAACTTTATAACACCTGAGACGCGCACTTATGACCAACTTGTTTTTGAAACGATGGAACAAGCGTTAGAGGCACACGCAGCCTTGAAAAAAGGTGATAAGTTGGAAGATGTTGCGACAAAGTTTGCAAAAAACAAAAAGAGTGAAGCCATTGGCCCCGTTAAGAAAGCGGCAATGCTTGACCCTAAATTAGCTGATGCTTTGTTTGCGTTGAAAAAAGACGAATTTACCGCCCCTATTGAAGGTAAATTTGCGATTACCATTGCCAAAGCAAATGAAATTAAGCCGCGCGATGAAAAAACGCTTAAAGATGTGCGTCCTGATATTGAAAAACGTTTACAACAACGTGCTGCGCGCAAAGAGATTAAAACGATTTATGATCGTGTTGAGGACTTACGTGCAAGTGGCATGAGCGTTGTCGAGCTTGCTAAAGAGATGGGCGGCAAAGCGCTTTTATTAGATCAGATGGATAGAAAAAGCGCTGGACTTGACGGCAAACCGGTTAAAGACTTACCTGCCACCACGAAACTGACAGCTTCTATATTTGATTCTTCAATTGGTGATGACACTGTCCCTGTGCGCCACCAAGATGGAGGCTATGTTTGGTTTGATGTGTTGGAAATTACACCCCAGCGCTTGAAAAACTATGATGAGGTCAAAGCCAAAGTTAAAGAACAATGGCTCGACAAACAGCAAAAGAACCTTGCTTCTGATTTTGCCGCCAAACTGGCTAAACAAATTGAAGATGGGCTAGATTTTAAAAAAGCTGCAGCTTCAGTTAAAGCCAAGATTGTTCAGCCCAAAGCTTTTGGCCGCGGGGCCAATGTTGATGATATGCCGGTGTTTTTCACCAATCGATTATTTGGCGTGAAAAAAGGAAGCATTACCACTGGTCTTGATAGCAAAAATCAGAAATGGCTCATTGTGCGTGTTAAGGATCATGTCGTGGCGAAGTCTGAGGGAGAAGCTTTTGATGCTTATCAAAAAACACTTTCTGCTGAGCTTCAAGCTGAAATGACTGATGACCTTGTCACTCAATATCTTGATAT
>JAJFHF010000076.1 GCA_021775775.1 Hyphomicrobiaceae bacterium | reverse complement strand
TAAAGCGCAGTGTTGCTAATCCTGTTGGGGTTATGATGCGCTCACATACCTCCTATGTGGCCGAGGCTATTATTGCGGGGCGTCTGTATGATTTAGGGCCTTATCCAGGATTAATTTTAGCCGATAGTGGTACAGCTGTTTACGGTGAGCTTTATAAAATCAATCATCCAAATGCTTTGCTATCGCTGCTTGATGCATATGAAAGGTGTGGGGTGGATGATCCGCGACCCCATGAGTTTGCGCGTGTTGAAGCGACTGTTCGAGACACAGATGGGATTGACTATCGAGCTTGGGTTTATGTCTATCAAAATCGGGTTGATGCAAGTTGGCTTTTGCCCTCAGGCTATTTTCAACCATCAGCTGCCTTGGTTTGATTGTTTTATTTCCTCCTTTCGTCGTTTATAACATTCTTGGATTGCTCTTGAGCCCTCGGGCGACTAAAGTGAGATTTTCACGCTTGACTTGTTGCCCTTGTAAATAGAGATTACCCTCATTTGTCATTAATCGTTGTTTTTTGTGACTGTTGCCAGCGGTTGGTAGAGGCTTTGTTTATCTTGCGAACAGGCGATAAAGTGTGAAATTTTAGGTTTTATTATTTCGCGCCAATTATTTTGTTGAATGAAGGTTTTTTGTATGTCTCACACGATCGGTACCCCGGCAAATTCTAATGTTCCAAAGTGGGTTTATCAATTTGGAGGGGGATCAGCTGATGGCGCTGCCAATGAGCGTGATTTGCTTGGTGGTAAGGGAGCTAATTTGGCGGAAATGGCGGCTATTGGCTTACCCGTTCCCCCAGGTTTTACAATTACAACCGATGTATGCAGCGAATTTTATCAAAATGATCAGACGTTACCAGGTGATTTGAAACGCCAGGTTGAGGTGGCTTTAGATCATGTTGGTAAAACTGTGATGGCCGAGTATGGCAGTGTTGAGGCCCCGCTTTTGGTGTCTGTGCGCTCTGGTGCTCGTGTTTCCATGCCTGGTATGATGGATACGATTTTAAATTTAGGATTAAATGATGAGACGGTTGAAGGGTTAGCAAAACGCTCTGGAGATCGACGGTTTGCCTATGATAGCTATCGCCGGTTTATTCAGATGTATGGGTCTGTGGTGATGGGTGTTGCGCATGACCATTTTGAAGATGTTTTGGAAAATTTTAAAAACCTAAATGGGTTCGAGCGCGATACAGACCTTAGTGCTGATGATTGGTCTGAAATTATTGATCTTTATAAAGAGCTGGTGATTGAGCATCATGGCGCGCCGTTTCCAAGTGATGTGCATGAACAACTTTGGGGTGCTATTTCGGCTGTGTTTTTATCATGGCATTCGCGCCGCGCTGCGACTTATAGAAAGTTGCATGATTTTGCTGATGACTGGGGCACTGCTGTTAACGTGCAGGCGATGGTCTTTGGGAATATGGGTGAGAATAGCGCGACAGGCGTTGCCTTTACACGTAATCCTGCCACGGGTGAAAATGCGCTTTATGGTGAGTTTCTAATTAATGCTCAGGGCGAAGATGTTGTGGCGGGCATTCGCACACCACAACCTTTAACACTTGCAGCTAAACATGAAGCTGGTGATAATTCGCCAGCTCTTGAAGAAGTGATGCCGGAGGCATTTGCCCAGTTTGTTGATATTACAAAGCAATTGGAGACTCATTATCGTGATTGCCAAGATATTGAATTTACCATACAGGATGGCCAGCTTTGGATGTTGCAAACCCGCTCTGGTAAGCGCACAACAGCTGCGGCTTTAAAAATGGCCGTGGAAATGGCAAATGATGGGATGATTTCTAAGGAAGAGGCGGTTCTGCGGATTGATTGCTTGGCGCTTGACCAGCTCTTGCACCCAACACTTGATCCTTGCGCCGAGCGTAAAATATTGACCCGCGGGTTGCCAGCGTCACCAGGGGCCGCTGTTGGGCAGATCGTGTTTGATGCGGATCGGGCTGAAGAGCTAGCTGGCGAGGGAAAATCTGTTTTATTGGTGCGGGTGGAGACGAGCCCTGAGGATATTCATGGTATGCATGCGGCCAGTGGTATTTTAACTGCGCGCGGCGGGATGACAAGTCATGCGGCCGTTGTGGCGCGCGGCATGGGGCGTCCTTGTGTCTCTGGTGCGGGCACTCTTAAGATTAGTGCAAAAGAAAAAACATTGGCGATTGGCGGCGATCAGTTTTCAGAAGGTGATATTTTGACCATCGATGGGTCTACGGGACAAGTTTTGGCCGGCGAACACCCAATGCGCCAGGCCGAGATGTCTGGTGATTTTGGTGTGTTGATGGGATGGGCAGATGAGTTCCGCCGCATGAAAGTGCGGGCGAATGCTGAGACCGGACGCGAGACCAGCTTAGCATTACAGTTTGGTTGTGAAGGGATTGGTCTTTGTCGTACCGAGCATATGTTTTTTGAAGCCAGCCGTATTACCGCCATGCGAGAAATGATTTTAGCTCATGATGAGGCGGGGCGGCGTCGGGCCCTCGATAAATTATTACCAATGCAACGCGATGACTTTGTTGAATTGTTTGCTTTGATGAAGGGCTTGCCTGTCACCATTCGGTTGCTGGACCCGCCTTTGCATGAATTTTTGCCGCATGATCGCCCTGAGATGGAAGTTCTAGCTGAGAAAATTGATCTAAATGTTGAGGACATTGAAAAGCGCGTAAGTGAGCTGAATGAGTTTAATCCGATGCTTGGGCACCGGGGCTGTCGTTTGGCGATTACTTATCCCGAGATTACTCAAATGCAAGCGCGCGCTATTTTTGAGGCCGCGATTGAAGTCTCTAAGCGCGATGGCGCCACGGTTCACCCCGAGATTATGATACCGTTGATTGCAACAAAAGCCGAGTTTGATAGCTTGAAGGTGGTGATCGATGAAACAGCTAGCACTGTCTTTAAAGAGCAAGATTATACAGTATCCTATGATGTGGGGACGATGATTGAATTACCACGCGCTGCTTTGCAAGCGGGTGATATTGCGAAATCGGCCCAGTTCTTTTCTTTTGGAACGAATGATTTAACACAAACAACCTTTGGGTTAAGCCGAGATGACGCCGCTCCTATTTTAAATCACTATACAGCCAATGGTTTGTTACCGATTGATCCCTTTGTATCTATTGATCAAGATGGGGTTGGGGCTTTGGTGAAATTGGCAGCGCAAGCGGGGCGTGAGACGCAATCTGATTTAAAACTTGGTGTTTGTGGTGAGCATGGTGGGGATCCGGCTTCTATTGCTTTTTTTGAAGAGGTTGGGCTTGACTATGTGTCTTGTTCGCCATTTCGAGTGCCTGTTGCCCGGTTAGCTTGTGCCCAAGCTCACTTGAATTCTAAAGATAAGTCGGCATCAAAAGCCTAGCTGGCTTTAAAGGTTTAGGGGATTTGTTTGAGTGGTGAGACGACGATTGATGATGTTTTAGCCGGGGGTAAACGGGCCCTGGCGCAAGCTTTGGCTAGACTTGAGACGTCACTTTCAAATCCTGAAATCATTTCACTGTTGGATGAAGCTTTTGCAAAACCGCGTGCTCATGTGGTTGGGTTTACAGGGCCGCCCGGTGTTGGGAAATCAACTTTAATTAATGGTTTAATCAAGCAGTGGCGATTGTTAGATAAAACGGTTGGCGTGATTGCGATTGACCCTTCCTCGCATAATAGTGGCGGGGCGTTGTTGGGCGATCGCACACGGATGATGACGGACCCTGAAGATCAAGGGGTTTTTGTGCGCTCACTTGCCAACCGGGGGCAGTTGGGTGGCTTGTCGGAACTGACCTTTCCTGTTTTGGTCTTGATGAGAGCTCTGTTTGATGTGGTTATCATTGAAACTGTGGGGGTTGGTCAGTCTGAGGCAGATATTACCTCGCACGCGGATAGTGTTGTGCTTTGTGTTCAGCCTGGTTCTGGTGATAGTTTGCAGTTTATGAAATCGGGGATTATGGAAATTCCTGATATTGCTGTCGTTACCAAAGCAGATATGGAGCCATCTGCCAGCCGGGCGTTTTCTGATTTGTCTGGGGCTTTGTCTTTAACTGAGAATGAGGATTTAACTCAATCGATTCGCGTTTTTAAGGTTTCTGCTTTAAAAAATAAAGGAATTGAAGAGCTTATTGAGGCCATTGATAGCCATTTTATTGGGCAAGAAACGCAAAATCAGCTAGAAAAAAGAAGAAAAGAGCAGGCTGAAAAATGGCTCAAGGGCCGTATTTGCCATGACTTTGGTGAGAAGGGCTTTGATCTTGTTGCGAATGTTGTTGGTTTAGATGATTTAGGTCCATTTGCGCGACAATTGTTGTTGATTGATCGGCTTTTTGTCACCGTAAAGCACTGATTAATAATTTAGCTGTTTATAGAGCTTAATTGTGAAACGCTATGCCAAGCTGCTTACCTATTGATTTTAAGAGAATAAATAGTGGACTTTTGTATTTGATTAGTCAAAGTGTCTGAAAGGCAACATCTGTGGGCGTCTATCTACACAAGATAGGTTGAATGTTTTTCTTTTTTATGCTCAATTCTGGCGCGACCACTGTAGGCTTTATGTTTTTGCATTGGATAATCGCTTACAGCTTAATTATAAGGTCTTGCGAATCATTATATTTGCAGCCTTACATAATTTAACCAAAATTAACCTTTGTTAATCAGTTAAATGTATTTTTAACTGTGTTGTGTTTAGCTGTATTTACACATCTTAATAATATAAGTAAATTTTTAACAAGATTGTTAGGTAGTTTTACGGATGTCACGTCTAATTTTGTCACCGCTGCATTATTTGGCCATAGCTGCCCTTGCTGTACCGTTTTTGGGTGTGGGGTATATTGCAGGTAATGGTGATATGTTATCTGAATATAGAATGAATTTGGAATTATCGCTTTCTGGTGAGGGGAGCGATTTTGCTGGTAAGGTGCCAGATGCTAGCGAACCAATTTTTCCTATTATTGCTGAAGCGAATGACCTTTTTGATATAAAAGGTAAGGGGCCTCGTGCCGATTTGTTGTACCGGCAACGAATTGCTAGCACGACTGACTATGAAGAGCGCCGCCGCCGGGCTGATTTAGGGCTTGAGAGTGAGGGTTCGCGAAGTGATGGCCTTGATGATACTTCTGTCACAAGTGTTTATCCTTCAAAACAATCTGTTAACCGGGTGGCGAAAAGTAATCGCCGGCTCGATGATCGTAAGTTCGCGGCAAAACTTAAAACTGATGAAGATCCTATGGGAATGATCAATCGGGGAAAAGTTGAAGCTCGTTTGCCAATTATAAGTCAGGCACGGGTGGCTGGTGTGTTTAACCTTGATAACGCTCCTTATTTTGGAGAACGATCCGCCAAGCATTCTTTGTTAGGCGAGCGCCAGAAACAGGTTGCTCGGCTTGATGGAAAAGAAAAGCCAGGCTTTACAGGGCTTGAAGTTAAACATGTTGCTTCTTTAGGTAGCGGTCGGCGTAAATTCTTTGGTGGGTTAACCGAAGGGGAATTTCGTAAACGTGAAAAACGATGCCTTGCGACAGCTATTTATTTTGAAGCGCGCAGTGAACCGATTAAAGGCCAAATTGCTGTGGCTCAAGTGATTATGAATCGCGTGCGCAGCCGTTATTATGCAGATACCGTATGCGGTGTGGTTTATGAGGGTGCTCATAAACGCAATGCCTGTCAATTCTCGTTTGCTTGTGATGGTATTGCTGATAAGGCGAAAGATAAGAAGCGCTGGGTTATTGCTGAGAAGCTTGCAACCAGAGTTACCACAGGTAAAGTTTGGTTGGCTGATATCGGGCATGCAAGCCATTATCATGCAAATTATGTGCGTCCGAAATGGCGCCGGAGTATGAAACGGATTAAACAAATCGGTGTTCATATTTTTTATCGGGCTAAATATTTTACTGAGCAAACTAAGGTTGCCATTCGGTAAGGTTTGTTTTTCATTGAATTTATGATTTTTTGAATTATGCCCCGTAATTTCTTTTGAAATTACGGGGCATTTTTACGTGTGAGTTCGTAAATCAATATTGTTTTTATTTTCAATCGCGGGGAGGAAAGAAACTATCGTCGCTTTCGCGGTCTTGTCCAAATTGCTTTTTGGGTGGGGCATCTCTTTTGGGCAAAAAAACTAATATAAGCACCAAGGGTGGGAAGATGACGCAGGCAAAAACCCAAAAACTTGTATCGCGTTTTTTGCGGGCGGATAAATAGCCCGCTAAAATGGGGACGATTATCCAGATGATTAATACGATGGTTAGAATTTGGCCCGGTTGCATGGTGTTTTGTCCATTTGAGTGTTTTGTTTATTTTCGTGTTTCGTTCGTTTTAGTGTTTTGTTGATATGATGGGTCTATTCACCAAGGTCTTTTTTTAAGCGGAGCTCATGTCAATATCAAGGCCTAGATCTAAACAGGGGGCTGAGTGGGTTAAGGCCCCGATCGATATGATGTCGACACCTGTTTGCGCAATCGCTCGCACAGTTTTTAAATTTACCCCGCCTGAGGCTTCAGCTACTATTTTACCATCGATTAGAGCAACCGCCTCTTTTAAAAGATCTGGCTGCATATTATCTAGAAGCACGATATCTGGTTTGTGCTTGATGCATTGTTTTAGCTGCTCGATGGTATCAACTTCAATTTCTAATTTGACCATGTGCCCATTGGATGCTCGCGCTTTGGTGATGGCTTGTTTGATACCGCCTGCAAAAGCGATGTGATTGTCTTTGATAAGGATGGCATCATCTAAACGCAATCTATGATTTTCTCCCCCGCCCGCACGGACCGCGTATTTTTCTGCATATCGCAGGTTGGGGGTGGTTTTTCTTGTATCGACAATTTTGGCTTTGGTGTCTTTTACTGCTTCGACATATTTTTGCGTGAGACTGGCAATGCCTGAGAGGTGACCTAGAAAATTAAGGGCGGTGCGTTCGGCGGTTAAGAGGGCGCGGATGGATGTGTTGATGGTGGCGATTTTATCACCTGGTAATAGGGGGCTGGCATCGCTTTTGTGCCAAATAATCTCAGTTGTGGGTTCTATTTGTAGAAAACTTTCAGTTGCAAAGTCTTGGCCAGCGAGCACACCAGCTTGGCGGGCTTGGATGATGGCTTGTCCTTTTTTCTTCTCGTGGAATATAGCATTGGTTGTGATGTCTCCGGCGAGGCCGAGGTCTTCTTCAAGTGCGAGAGCAACGCTTTGGGCAATAAGCGCTGAGGGCGGCGGCGTGGGCTTTGTTGTTTGTGCGTTCATTTGTGGCTCTTTTGGATTTGGGTTTGGACAGAGGGTTTATGCTTTTAGGTCTTGTGTGTCCAGTAGGGTGTGTTCAGCTTTGGGGGATGTTTGCGGGAAATCTGTGCGGTGATGACTGCCGCGACTTTCTTGGCGGTCAAGGGCGGCTTGTGTGATGAGTTTTGCGGTTAAAATCATATTTTTGGTTCGTTCACTTTGGTTCAGGACCGTTTCTAATTTTTGTATTTTGCTTAAGGCTTGGGTTAACCCTTTGGCGTTTCTCTCCACGCCTACATGGGTGAACATAAGATGGCGCAAGGTTTCAATTTCAGGTTTGAAATCGATGAGCTTATATTTATGGTTTTGTTGCATCTCTTCAATGTCTGCGTTGAGTTCAAACTCTTGAGTGGACGGCTTGTGATTGGTTTGTTGCTGGATTGTTTGGGCAATACGTTTTCCAAAAACAATAGCCTCTAATAAAGAGTTTGAAGCAAGGCGGTTGGCGCCGTGCAGGCCGGTGCTTGCGACTTCGCCGCAGGCCCAGAGACCTTCAATGGAACTGGCGCCATTTTCATCGGTTAAGATCCCTCCCATATGGAAGTGAGCGGCGGGTGCTATGGGGATGGGTTGGGTTTTTGGGTTAATGCCTGCCTTTTGGCAGTTTTCTTGGACGGTGGGGAAATGGTCTATGAGATTAGGGGACTGGGTGCAATCTAGAAACGCACCCTTGCCTGCTTTGATTTGGTTGTATACGGCGCGGGCAACAATATCGCGCGGTGCCAATTCTGCATCTTTATGAATGGGGATCATAAAGCGTTCATTGTTGTAATTAATGAGGGTCGCCCCATCTCCTCTAAGGGCTTCTGTCGCCAGTGGAGCCGGGTCTAAGCCAACATCCATGGCAGTTGGGTGAAATTGTACGAACTCAGGATCTTTAATGACCGCACCGCACCGTGCTGCCATCGCGATGCCTTCGCCGCGCGCCATTTCAGGATTGGTGGTTTTGGAATAAAGATGACCAACGCCCCCCGTTGCTAGGACAATTGTTGACGCTTCTAAGCGGTGACCTTGTCCAAAACCTTTTGATTTTGAGGGCCATAAATAAACAGCGGTAATTTGGTTATCTTTTGCTTCAAGTTTGTGAACTTCAACTTGCTCGAGAACGTGTATGGAAGGGGTTTGTTTTACCTTGTCGATTATGGCTGCCATAATGGCAGCACCGGCTTTATCTCCTTCAACGTGGAGAATGCGGCGTGTTGAATGGGCAGCTTCATGGGCAAGATCTAGCTTGCCTTGTATATTCTTATCAAAAGGGACGCCGTATTGAAGTAGATCTGTGATGCGCCCTAGGGCATCTTGGGCGACGATGTTTGCTATGTCTGGGTTCACCAAGCCGGCACCTGCATTGATTGTATCAACGGCGTGAGCTTTTGGTGTGTCCCCCTCTCCGATGGCGGCTGCTATGCCGCCTTGGGCCCAAAGACTTGAGGCGCCGCCGCCAAGGGCTTTGGCAGCAATGACGATGGTGGGGAGGGGAGCGAGGCAAAGTGCGGTAAATAGGCCGGCAAGGCCAGCACCAATTATCACAATTTCTTGTGATGATCGGTGCTGTTGTGAAGTGGGGCCCTTGTTTTGGGTGTTTGCACTTTGAGATGCCATTTTATTATTGTTCAGGCTGTTTACTTACCGCTAGGTTTGGCTTGGTTGGGCCTGTTTCCTCTGGTTTGTTTCCTCTGATTTGGCTGTGCGTTATTAAGAGCTTGTCTAGATGAGTTATCTATTTTGCTACCGCATTAATCATTCGCTCAACAGAGGCTCGTGCTCTTTTGGCAATCTTTGGATCAATGGTTACTTCTTCTTTCATATCAAGAAGTGCCTCATATACATTTTGTAGAGTGATGCGCTTCATATGAGGGCAGAAGTTGCATGGGCGGATAAACTCTACACCAGGGGTATCGACCGCTACATTATCGCTCATTGAACATTCTGTTACCAGCATCGCTTTTGCAGGGCGTTTGTCTTGAACCCAATTGATCATAGCCGCTGTTGAGCCAGTAAAATCAGCCGTTTCAATAACTTCAGGTGGGCATTCAGGGTGCGCGATTATTTTTAGGCCAGGGTTGGCTTGGCGATAATTTTCAAGTTCTTGGGCTGTGAAGCGTTCATGAACTTCGCAATGACCTTTCCAGGCAATAATTTCTTTTTTGGTTTTGGTGGCAACATATTTTGCCAAATACTCATCTGGAACCATGATGACTTTATCGCTGTCAAAGCTCTCCACAATATCCACAGCGTTTGAAGAGGTGCAGCAGATGTCACACTCAGCTTTTACAGCAGCTGATGTGTTGACATAGGTCACGATGGGCACGCCTGGGTATGCTTCTCTTAGGGCGCGAACATCAGCAGCTGTGATTGAAGAGGCTAATGAACAGCCTGCTTTTGAATCAGAAATAAGCACGGTTTTTTCTGGGTTCATAAGTTTGGAGGTCTCAGCCATGAAATGAACACCGCACTGAAGGATTACATCGGCCTCTACTTTGCTGGCTTCAATGGCGAGCTGTAAACTGTCTCCAACAACATCTGAAATACAATGGAAAATCTCAGGGGTCATATAGTTGTGGCCCAAGATGACAGCATTGCGGCTTTTCTTTAATTCGTTAATGGCCTTAATTAAGGGTGCCATTTGAGGCCATTCCACAGGGGGAATAACATCTTTAACCTTTTCATAAAGAGGTGCCATTTCTTTTGCTATCTCAGGTGTATATTCCAGAGTGGTGGATTTGGTAGCTGAGCGCTGGTTATTTGAAATGGGTTTGACCAATTCTTTTTCCATGAGTGTCATAGCTTACCTCTTTCATTACTTCTTTTATGCTCATATTGAGTATAAGTAGGATATTAAAAACAGCCGGCACTTTACTAAATGAATGGCCGAGCTTACGCATAAAGGTTGGATTATTTATATGGGCATCTTGCTTCTATTGTCAATCATAACGGACCCTTTAAGAACAGAAGATATATAAAATATAAAGTCCGTTTGCCTCATATTAGATATAAGAAGTCGGTCTCGTGTTTTCAAGGATCGATCAGAAAAAAACCTTCCCATTTTATGGCTATGGCAGATGGGGAAACCATAAAATGAGAAGGTTCAGGGACTTGAGATTTTTGTTTAAACAAAAATTGATCTTGATAGATGTCGCGTTTGGGCCGCGATTGATTTGGGGTAGTGATGATCTAATGTAGTGTTAGTTCGCTTTGTTGGGCAGATTTTTCACGAGTGGCTGCAAAACGTTGTTGCTCTTGTTGCCATTTTAAATGCCACCCTAAAGGGGTGCTCTCTTTATTAGTTTGGTTTAGCGATAGGTAAAGACTGGGTATGGTGGTTTTGCTTTCTGGGTGTTGGTGAATTGTCCATTGTGAATGGGCATGTTTGGGGCCATCTATCTTGTGATTGCAAATAACGAAGCAAGGGTTTTGTTGTGTTTTTGCAAGAAAACTAAGCCTTTGCGCGCTAAGATTATCTAATAGGTTAAAATGAGCGATGATGGGAGCCCCATTGGTTGCATGCATGGTTTCCTCAATAGCCCATAAAAGATCATCGGAATGATTGGCCGTAATGATGATGAGATCTTGTGGCTTTAGATTAAAAGCACTGGTTTGATAGGTTGTAACCCATTGGATAAGTTGGGTTTGCTCTTTAGATAAAAAGCAATAAATAGGTGTCGTTGTTTGTTGTTGTTCGCGTTGGCGCACAGCTAGAGCGATGGTACATGTGAGAGCTGCGATTTGATCGCGCCAATATTTGGGGTTGAATTCGTGCAAACCAGAAACTGGGAATGTGCCTTTGGGTAAGGCTAGATCAATTTGAGGGGCGCCAAAGTTTAATTCAGATTGTTGTGAGCTGTCATCGTTGGTTTGATGGTTTAAAAGCTCTGTAGGGGTGATGTGGTTGAGTGCCTTTGTAAAGCTGATGCTCATTTCTTGTAATTGTTCTGGCGTACTTGAGCGCGTTTGTGTCGGGACAGAAATATGAGAGGCTAATGGCTTGTGGCTTTGTTCTAAAAGGGCAGCAACTGTAGCTGGTGCTATTTGTTGCTGTTGAGTGATTGATTGTTTTTTCATGATTTATATACCCTAGAAGATTTTTGTTCTCATTACGTTCTAATCTTATTTTCGGAACAAGTCAAGAACAAAAGAGAACAAATGTTCTTTTAAGGAATCTCTGTCATGGGTTTGTATGTTTGAAATTAAAATACCCCGCTTGAAAGCGGGGCATTTGGTATCTCTATACAGTTTTGGGTGGTTAAGCTGGGCCGCGTTGACCTAGCCCCATTTTTTTTGCTAGCCGTGAGCGTGCAGCTGCATAGTTTGGTGCAACCATAGGGTAGTCATGAGGTAAATTCCATTTGTCTCTATATTCTTCAGGTGAAAGATTATAGTGGGTTCTAAGGTGCCGCTTTAAAGATTTAAACTGTTTGCCGTCTTCAAGACAGATGATGAAATCATTTGTTACTGATTTTTTTACAGGTACGGCTGGTTTAAGGTCTTCTAGTGTGCTGCCAGGGCTAACGCGCGCTGCTTTGCTAAGTGCGTCAAAGATCTCGCTTATTAAATTTGGCACATCACCAGCGACGACAGTGTTATTGCTTACATATGCTGCAACAATATCAGCAGTTAATTCTACGACTGCAACATTGTTCTTTTCTTGTTCCATAGATGGATCACTCCTTATTAATTTTGGATATATTTTTTGTTATTTGTTCGACTACAGATTAAAATAATTATGTCTTTAAAAATGATGGTCAGTACTTATAAACGATAAAAATATACTTTGTATTATTTGGGATTGCACCCAATGGTCATATTAATTTTATAAAATATGTACCACTTTGTATTATAATATTCTAAAAATTACTAAAAGAAAAACAGTATATATAATACTATTAATGTTCTCTCTCTGTTTTTATATTGTTTGGATAATATCTTTTTAACAAAAGCAATAAAGTACAACTATAGGTTTTACACGGGCTTTTCATGTATTGACTTTTGTTTTTGGTTTTACTTCTTTATATGTGCATTTGAGGGCGTAAATATTTGCAAATAGTATAAAAATGGCTGTAAATTATCTTTATTATATTTTGAGGTTTATAATATTGTATTATTGATAGAGATGGTTTTTTTGTTTTTGGGAATTTTTTATTCTTGTTTCTTTTTGTATTTTTATTAGATGATTTGAATTTTTGTATTAAAAATTAAAGTTTTTAGATCGAATTCATTCCCACTTGCCCTAAACTGAGTATGTATATCGATGAAACTCTCGCTGTTTTTAAGGTTTTGGCCGCAGCATTTGCTGTTTCTCCTGTTGTGATTACATCATCTATCAGGAGTACTGATGTGTCTGCCAAATCTTGTTTATGCTCGTGATTTACAACAAACGCATTTCTTAGATTTTCTTTTCTTTCTTTCATTGTTAAGCCAACCTGTGAGCGGGTTTTTTTTCGTCTCTTTAAAGTATTATAACTAACGCGATGTTGGGTTAGTTGTCCTAACCTTTTGGCCAGCAATGCTGATTGATTAAACCGGCGCTGCCATAAACGGTGGGCATGAAGAGGGATGGGAATGATAAGATCGCTTTTTTCAATTAGGGGTCTACCTGCATGAAATAACCATGTGGCCAGTAAGGTTGTGAGCTCGTGGCGGTCTTGATATTTTAATTTATGGATTAATGAGCGCATGGTGCCTTCATAATGGGCTACAGAGCGGGCTTGGTCATAGATTGGGGGATGGGCAATGGCTTGGGCTGACAGGGCATCAGGCCCGATGGCAAAGGGCAATGGCGCGCCAGTTTTTTGGCAAATGGGGTGTGAAATAAAGGTGAGACCTTGCCAGCAAGGTGGGCATAGGCTGTTAGGGGTCGATAGGGGGGTGTGGCAGTTTAGACAAACGGGCGGCAGGATTAAATCGAGGAATGATGAGGTAGGAGTGTTGAACATAGGACCTTAAATTGTTTGTCTTTGGTTCTAGTGTATAATTAAATTGTAAGATTTGTTATAGTTTTTTCATAATTTAAAAAAGATTGTGTGCGGGAGATTTATTTGACCTCTTTTTCTAAATGGAGTGTTTGTACAATCTTTTTTGTTGTTGTTTCATTTTGTTGTTTTCCCTCTCACGTTTTTGGCTCTCTTTCACTTTCTGGTTCTGATCATTGGCCTTTTGCCAATGTTGTATTGGTTGGTGGGGGAAGTGAAGAAAAAAAGGGAGGGAAGCGCGCAGAATTAGAAGGTTTTGTGCAGCTTGTTTTAAGCAATGCTCATTTGTTTTGGCAAAAGAAATTTGTTGAAATGGAGTATAAATATGTCGTTCCGAAAGTTGAATTTTTTCAAGACAAAGTTAGTTCGCCATGTGGAAATTGGCATTTAGAAATGGGACCGTTTTATTGTTATATAGATGAGACCATTTATTTTGATGTTTCCTTTTTTGAAATTTTAGAAACTAAATTTGGTGCATCTGGTAAGTTTGCCCAAGCTTATGTGGTGGCGCATGAAGTGGGCCATCATGTGCAAAATTTATTGAACATAACGGGGCCGGTAAAATTTAACCGCTCGCGCTGGGTTTTGATTAGACCAAGGAAGGCTAGCTTGCGCTTGGAATTGCAAGCTGATTGTTTTGCGGGGCTTTGGGCGCGTTATGGGGTCAAGACAACTGAGTGGTTAAAAGCAGACCAATTTGATGAAGGCTTGCGCGCGGCGGCACAAGTGGGGGATGATTTTGTTTTTAAAAACAAAGAAAAAAGAATGATCACCGAAGCTTTCACGCATGGGACTTCAAAACAGCGCTCAGCTTGGTTTAAGCGCGGGTTTGACAGTGATGATTTTGATCGCTGTGATAGCTTTAAAGCAGGGGATTTGTAAGCTGGTCCTTTTCTATCTTTCATAAATAGACATTATAGACTGTAATTCATTACGCCTCAGCCTGAAGTGGGAGCACTGTAGCGGCCGTGCGGATTTTGGCTTGGGGGTGGATTTCGCTTTGGCTGAGCACGGCTGTTTCTGAGCGGAAGCGCTCAACGATGGAGCGCACAAAGGGGCGCGCACTGGGACTGGTTAGCAAGACAGCATAATCGCCATTGGCAGACGCTTCTTCAAAGGCGGCTGCCACTGAGCGGATGAAGCTTTGCAGTTTGCTGGGTGCCATGGCCAATTGGCGATCATCGCCATCACCGATGATTGTCTCGGCAAATTCTTGTTCCCACTGTGGGTGCATTGATACGATGGCCAGTGTGCCATCGGGATTGGTGAAGTTGGCGGTGATTTGGCGTGCAAGACGAGCGCGCACATGTTCAGTGATCGATTGGGCGTTGGATGTGTAGGCGGTTGCTTCTGCAATGCCTTCAAGGATGGCTGGTAGATCTCTTATGGAGACGCGCTCTTTAAGAAGATTTTGCAAGATGCGCTGAATGCCGGTGATGTTGATTTGAGAGGGCACAATGTCATCCATTAAGCGTTTCTGGTCTGGGGTTAAATTATCCAACAAGCCGCTTACTTCTGTGTAAGATAGTAAATCAGCCATGTTGTTTTTGAGGACTTCGGTTAAATGGGTTGAGATCACAGTGATGGGATCAACAACTGTGTAGCCTTTGATTTGAGCTTCGTCGCGGTGGTCTTGGCCAATCCATTTGGCGGCTAGTCCAAAGGTAGGCTCTGTTGTGTTGATGCCTGGTAAGTCAATTTGCTTGCCCATTGGGTCCATAACCAGATATTGGCTGGGATATAACAGACCGTCGCCTGCATCGACTTCTTTGATTTTAATAATATAATCATTGGCGCCTAAGTGAACATTATCGAGAATGCGTACTGAGGGCATGACAAAGCCCATATCTTGCGCCAATTGGCGGCGCAGGCCTTTGATTTGTTCTGTTAGTTTGTCGCCATCTGGGGCGCCATCTTTGATCATGGGAATAAGTGAATAGCCAAGCTCCAGTCTTAGATCATCAATTTTTAGTACGTCTCGCATTGGTTCTTCTGCCGGTTCTGCGGCCGCAGCTAGGGCTTGGGTTGCTTCCATTTGGGTTTTCTCAACTTTTTGCTGGCTTTGTTTTCGCGAGGAATTCCAAGCAAGATAGCCAGCGCCAGCGGCTAAGCTTAAAAATGGAAACATGGGAATGCCTGGCAGTGTTGACATAACAAGCATTAAAAATGCCGACATAGCCAACGCTTTTGGATAGCCTGAGAGTTGTTGTGATAAAGCTTTGTCTGCGGCGCCATCAACACCGGCTTTGGAGACCAAGAGACCAGCAGCGGTGGAGACGATAAGCGCTGGGATTTGACTAACCAGCCCATCGCCAATGGTCAGCAGCGTATAGGTTTGTGCCGCGTCACCAAAAGAGAGGTCATTTTGACCAACACCGATGACAATGCCGCCAATGATGTTGATAAAAGTGATTAAAATACCAGCTACCGCATCGCCACGCACGAATTTTGAGGCACCATCCATCGCGCCGAAAAATGAGCTTTCATTTTCCAATCGGGAGCGTCTTGCTTTGGCTTGTTCTTCATCGATTAAACCAGCTGATAAATCCGCGTCAATGGCCATTTGCTTGCCGGGCATCGCGTCTAAGGTGAAGCGAGCGGCGACCTCTGCGATCCGGCCAGAACCTTTGGTGATCACCACGAAATTCACCAAAACAAGAATGGAAAACACTATAATACCAATGATAAAATTGCCCTGCATGACAAAATTACCAAAGGCTTCAATGACATGACCCGCGGCACTGGGCCCTTCATGGCCATGACTAAGAATTAGCCTTGTTGAAGCGATGTTCAAAGCCAGGCGCATCATGGTGGCGATCAGTAGAATCGTTGGAAAAGAGGAGAACTCTAGCGGTGTGTGAATGAACAAAGAGGTCATCAAGATAAGCACAGAAAAGGTGATTGAAATGGCCAGAGCCATATCCAGCATCATCGATGGCATCGGTAAGATCAGCATGACAAGAATGGCAATCACACCAAGGGCCAGGCCAATGTCGCCATGCCCTCTTAATCGATCCATTACCGTTGTTTCGCTCATAAATGAGCTCCTCTTTTGTCTCACGGGCTATGCAGCGAAGCTGCGGCCCTGCGATGCGCAGCGCTAAGCGCTGACGGCTGCGCCTACGTTTTTTGATCTGCGCGATACGGGGCGTTCGAATTCTTCTAAATTGCTAATTTGTGAACTTATTTACTGACGCGGGACTGAGATATGGATGGTTCGTTGTTTATTGTTCATTGTTTTTTTAACTTAAACAGCGGTGCGGCTTTCGTTGGGCATGGGGACGGCGACGCCATCATCTGAATATTGTTTTAGCTTGTTGCGCAGCGTGCGAATCGAGATACCAAGAATATTAGCAGCGTGTGTTCTGTTGCCAATACAATGATCCAATGTATCCAGAATTAAATCGCGCTCAACTTGTGCCACTGTCATGCCAACCAGATTTTGTTGCAACGATTGTGCGGTGGCGGCGGCTTGGGCGGCTGGCTCATCATTTAATGAGGTTAAAGCTTCTGGTGGGCGGATGACATCAGCGCCAATCTCTGTACCATTTGAGAGCAAAACAGCGCGGTGGATGGTGTTTTCTAGCTCGCGTACATTGCCTTGCCATTGGTTGGCTTTGAGCATTTCTACTGCATCTGGCGTGATGGTTTTGTTGGGTAACCCATTAGATTGAGTGTATTTTTCAATGAAATGAGTGGTCAGCGCTAAGATGTCATCTTTGCGATCGCGCAAGGGGGGGAGGGTGAGATTGACAACATTTAAACGATAGAGCAAATCTTCTCGAAAGCTGCCATCTTTTACCGCTTCGCTTAAATTGCGATTGGAGGTGGCGATGATGCGGATATCAACTGGGACCGGTTTTGAACCCCCAACTCTATCGATAATGCGTTCTTGAATGGCGCGTAGGAGTTTTGCTTGTAACCGTACATCCATTTCAGAAATTTCATCTAATAACAGCGTGCCACCATTGGCTTCTTCAAATTTCCCGATGCGGCGATGTAGGGCCCCGGTGAAGGCGCCTTTTTCATGGCCGAACAATTCAGATTCTAACAAGTTTTCAGGAATGGCAGCGCAATTTACGGAGATGAAAGTCTTGCTGGCGCGCGGGGATTTTTCATGGACATAACGGGCCATAACTTCTTTGCCTGTGCCGCTCTCACCGGTGATTAAAATGCTGGCGTCTGAGTTGGCAATTTGGTCGGCCAGTTCAATGACTTTGTTCATTGCTGGGTCACGGTAAATCATCGCTTTTTGATCTTTGGCGACAGCCGTGATAATGGCAGCAATCAGCTCTGGATCGGGGGGGAGGGGGATGTATTCTTTTGCTCCAGCTTGGATGGCTTTGACGGCAGCTCTTGTGTCATCTCCGCTGCCGCACGCGACGATAGGGACATGAATATGATTTTGTTCTAATTGTTCAACCAAAGTTGCTATATCATAACTATCTTCGATCATAATTAGGTCGGCACCTTGCCCATTGCTTAATTCTTTGAGGGCTGTGTCTATGGTGCCGGCATGGATTACTTTTGCGCCGGTATCCATTGCGATTTTTGTGGCTAGTGAAAGGTTGCCATGTAGACTGCCGATGATTGTTAAACGCATTTTTTTGCTCCTTGAGAAAGCGAAAGATTAGTTATTTTCTTTTTTTCTGGCGATGATTTCTGTCATGGTGACGCCTAGTTTGTCATCAACCAGAACAACCTCGCCGCGCGCAATGAGGCGATTGTTAACGTATAGATCAATGGCTTCGCCTACTTTTCGGTCTAGCTCTAAAACGTCGCCTTCATCTAGGGCAAGAAGGTCTGATATCTCGACATTTGTGCGCCCTAATACAGCTGAAATTTTTACCGGAACATCAAAGACTGCTTCTAAGTCTTCAATGTGTTTTGGGGTCTGGTCAACTTGACCGTTATCTTCAGATGCTTTTGGATTTTCAGAGAATTCTTCAAGTTCTAAATTCTCTTCATTTGGCTGATCATCACTCATGATGGGCCCTCACTATTGTTAATCGTTAGCTCTTGTTCAATTTGATTGATTTGTTGATCGATGATGGGCTGGTTTGAGATTGTGTTTTGTTCGCGGGCATTAAAATAATTGGTCATGGAATTATTTATGGCATTCATGAGATCATCAACAGACCTTTGAATGCCACCTTCATTCCAGTTAATCGATACATCTGTTGGTGCGAAATCTTCGTTTGTAATGAAGGATATCTTGCCTGTATAACCAGTTTCATCCATCCATTTTTGATAGGTATTGTTTATGCTTTCGCTCACAGATGAATGAATGTGAGCCGTTATTTCAGGTACACCTTTTATGATTTTAAAGGCATCTTTGAAGAATGTTTCTAAAAGATCAATTGGTTCGCGGCGCATTAAATCTCCGGCTAATTTTGTTCCTGCGGTGATGCCAAACTCAACCGATTCTAACTCTATTTTTTTTAAACTCTCTTGGTATGAGTTGTTTAATTCTTCATTTTGAGCCACCAGAGCAACAAGTGCATCTTTGGTTTGATTTTCAATCGATTCTAAGGCTTCTTGATTGCCAGCAAGCCGGCCTTTTTCGAAGGCTTCTTTTTTTGCTGTTTGAACTTTCTGGTCAAACTTTTTTTTCAGCTCGACTAATGGGTCAGGGGCTTCGTTTTCTTTGTCGAAGGCGTTATCGAACATATATTTTTGCGGTACGGACATAACTGGTTTTTATTCCTTAAATAAATTCTTCGACATTATCACCTTTGGAGATAACGATGTCTCCTGAAGCTTCTAAGTCTTTGGCTTTGTTTATTAATACAGCTTGGGCTTCGTCAACGTCACTTAAGCGAACAGGGCCCATATTCTCAATTTCATCTTGTAAGAGTTCAGCAGCTCTTTTTGACATATTTGCCAAAAAGAATTCTTTGATTTTGTCTGAAGTCCCCTTCATTGCAAGGGCGAGGGCATCTTTATCTACTTCGCGTAATAAAGATTGAATGCTAGAGGTATCAAGGTTGCCTAAATCATCAAATGTGAACATTAAGTTTTTGATTTTTTCAGCTGTATCTCGGTCTATTTCTTCGAGTTTTCCCATGAACATGGCTTCGGTTTGGCGATCAAAATTATTAAAGATGCTGGCCATTGTTTCGTGAGCATAGGTTTGGTTTGTACTTGAAAGGTTAGAGATGAATTCTTTTCTCAATGTGCTTTCAATTTTTTCTAAAATTTCCTTTTGTACGGCTTCCATAGCTAACATGCGTTGGATAACCTCAAGGGAGAAATCATCTGGTAAGAGAGAAAGCACACGAGCGGCATGTTCGGCATTGATTTTAGATAAAATCACCGCGATGGTTTGAGGGTATTCATTCTTTAAATAATTTGCCAATATATGGGCTTGAACATTTGAAAGTTTCTCCCACATGTTGCGCCCGGCCGGCCCGCGAATGCCTTCCATGATTAGGTTGACCCTGTCTTCGGGCAGGATTTGTTTTAAAAGACTTTCTGTTGATTCAAAGTTGCCCATTACAGCGCCTGAGATGGACATGTCTGAAATGAAACGAGCTAGAATTTCTTCGACTTGATCAGTCGTTACTTTTCCCAATTTGGACATCGCAATTGAAATCTCTGCGATTTCATCGTCTTCAAGAGATGACCAAATAGGCTCCCCGAAATCTTTACCCAGGGCCAATAACAATATGGCCGTTCGCTCTTGGCCAGATAAATTTTCTGAAGATAAGCCAGGGCCAGCGACGCCTTGGGCGAATACAACTTCGTTTTCTTTTTGGAGTTGGTCTGCCATAAATTATACTCAAGCTGCCTTTGGTGCTGGTTCATCGACCCAATTACGGATCACTGCTGTTGCTTCTTTAGGATTGTTTTCAACCAGGGTCCCAATTTGTTTAATGGCTTCAGCGTGGATTTCTCCTGTTGCTTTGGCATTTTCAATTGTTTGTGCGGTTTTGTTTTCTTTTAGCTGATTTTCTATTCCTTCGAAGGAGTTCATTTTGTTTGGATCTAAATTTGCTTGAGCGTCTTCAGCAGCTTTTGCTTCATCTAATTGCTCGACGAGGTCGATGACGATGTCGGTTTTTTCAGGTTCTAAAACACGTTTGATAAGCGGGCGGATGACAAAAAGAATGAAAAACATTGATATCAGCAAGGTGATGATAAGTTCTGCGATGTAGAAATAATCGGCCTTTGTGAAATCAAACATTGAGGCTTCTTCGCCGTCATCTAGATTTAGATTCTTTACTTCAGCGAAGGGGAGGTTTGTAATATTGACTAAATCACCGCGGTTTTTATCAAAGCCTATGGCTGAACGGATTAGATTGGCTATTTGCTCTAATTCTGTTTTGTTCCGAGGTTTATATGTTGATTTGCCATCAGCCCCTTTGTCGTAAACGCCATCGACGAGCACGGCAACGGAGAGTCGTTTTACCCGGCCCCCTTCTATAATCTCTGTTTGGTTGGTTTTTGAGATTTCATAATTGACGACTTCTTCGGTTTTTTGTTGGTTTTCTGTGGCAGCCCCTTTGTCCCCTTGGTCTGCATTGCTATCAGGGAGGTCATTGCCAACTGTTACTGTGCCGTCGCCTTTGGGTTGTTTTGATGAGTTTGTTTCTTCTCTGGTGTTTGAAGAGCGAACAACTTTACCATCGGGATCAAAAATCTCAGATGATTTTGTTACGCGGTTATAATCCATCTCGGCATTTACCCGGATACGAACATGCCCATCACCGACAACGCGCCCGACGATTTCTTCTAGCTCTCTGGTGAGGCGCATTTCATATGATCTGGTGCGTTCCGCCACTTCTTGGGAGAGGGCGTCTTGATCTTGTCCCTCACCCAAACCAGCCGCCAATAAACGCCCGCCTTCGTCAACCAAGGATACTTGGGAGGGGGATAGATCTTCGACTGCTGAGGCCACAAGATGTTGGATGGCGCGAATTTGGCTGCGGTCTAGATTGCCTCTTGATTTAATAACGATGGAGGCTGAAGCTTTGGCTTTGTCGCGGGCAAATAGCTTTCTTTTTGGTAAAACCAAATGAACGCGGGCTTGTTGGACTTGGTTCAGTGCTTTTATGGTGCGGGCTAATTCACCCTCGACGGCACGTAAGTGATTGATGTTTTGTACAAAATTAGTGGCCCCTAAGGTGTTGCTTTTGTCGAAAATTTCATAACCCACTGTGCCACCTGCGGGCAGGCCATCTTCAGCCATGGTTAGGCGAAGTTTTAAAACTTGATCTTTCGGGACCAAGACAACGGCCCCTTCCCCTCTAATTTCATGGGGGATGTTAAGACCTTCTAGTTTTTTTACGATTTCAACCGAATCTTTAAATTCAAGATCTGAAAAAAGAACTGTTAAATGGGGTTGGTTAAAGCGGGTGATTAGAAATATAAAAAACCCGATCATGCCTAAGGCGACTGTTGCCATTGCCGCTACGCGGGCCACACCTAAAGACTTTAAAAACGCCCCGATACCACCACTTTGATTAATCTCAACATTACCAATTGATACATTCTCACTCATAAGACTCACTCGCTCCATACTTAATGCTTCATTGTACGATCGAGAGGATTTGCATGATGTGCATGCACTTACTTAAGAACTAAATTCCCCATTGAGCCTGTGCAATTTATTAAACAAAACCCAGCCCCCCGGTTTTGCTCTTTTCGAGCGCCTTTCCTAATAAAAATTAGATATCCCTCGTTAAAGGCGCCCTCAATAAAAGTGTCCTAGGCAATATTTACCCACCAAAGCCTAAACAGAGTTTTAATTTTTGAACTTTTTTTATAAAAAAGAGGAAAAAAATGCCTATCTTTGTCTCACGGGCTATTTTTTCGCGAAAGCGAAAAGCCCTGCGACGGCGCGGCGCTTGCGC
>JAJFHF010000075.1 GCA_021775775.1 Hyphomicrobiaceae bacterium | reverse complement strand
TTTTTTTTATATTTTTTTTCATTTTATACCCGCAGATAATTTCATATTAACTACAAAAAATCTCTTAACATCGCCACCAAAGGCACATCAGCCGGTGGCATAGGATAGTCTTTCAACAGATTAGGCTTCACCCATTTAAGGGTTTGACCTTCCTGGCCCACGACATGGCCACTCCAACGCCGACACAAATAAAGCGGCATCAACAAATGAAAGTCATCATATTCATGACTAGCAAATGTAAAAGGAGCCAGACAAGTCTCGCTCGTATCTATACCTAATTCTTCTCTCAACTCTCGTATCAAAGCTCCCTCTGGGGCCTCTCCAGGCTCAACTTTACCACCTGGAAATTCCCATAAACCTGCCATTGATCGCCCTTCAGGCCTCTGAGCTATTAATACACGCCCATCTTGGTCAATAAGAGCACAAGCCACAACAAGCAGCATTTTGGAACCATTCAATGCATTCATAATATCAAGCTTCTATTAATTTTTTCCCGACAAACACACTTAATATTGTCTTTATTTTTGAGATAAACAGACAAACATTTCGTGCCGTTAGCTGCGATAGTCAGCATTAATTGAGATATAATCATGGGTAAGGTCACATGTCCAAACTTCAGCCCTTCCGCGGCCAAGCCCGATGTCCACTTCAATCAAAATATTAGATGTTTGCATATGAGCCGCCAAAGGGGCTTCATCATAATCATGAATGCGCGCGCCATTTTTTGTAACCAAATGGCCACCAATGAAAATATCAAGACGATCACGATCAGCTTCTTCACCAGCTTTCCCCACAGCCATTATGATCCGCCCCCAATTAGGATCTTGCCCCGCAATGGCTGTTTTAACCAAAGGAGAATTAGCAATAGACATAGCAATTTTTTTCGCAGCCCGGCTTCCTTTTGCGCCCCTAACTTTGATGGTCACAAACTTAGATAACCCCTCTCCATCTTTAACAATCATCAAAGCAAGCTCTTTAAAAACTTTCTTTAACAGGCGGGTAAAAGGTTTCAACCGAGGATCTTTCTCATCGGTAATAGGCACCATCTTTGCCTTATTGGTTGCAAACACCAAAACCGTATCACTGGTAGAGGTATCCCCATCAACAGTGATGCAATTAAACGTCTTCGCAACTGCCCCTGAGACCACTTTTTGCAAAACATCTTTTTCAATTGCCATATCCGTAAAGAAAAACGCCAACATTGTCGCCATATCAGGCGCGATCATACCCGACCCTTTAGCAATCCCATTTAAGGTAATTTTTTCACCCTCTATCATACAGTCATGACTAGTAAATTTAGGATATGTGTCTGTAGTCATAATTGCCCGGGCGCAATCAGCATAGCTCGCCTCAAAATGGGCGCCGCATCTCTGTATACCTTTAACAATAAGATCATCAGCTAACGGTTCGCCAATAACCCCAGTTGAAGCTTGAAACACCTCGCCTGGAGCACAGTTTAAAATTTTAGCAACATAGTCGCCAATCAGTTCAACGCTTTTCTCACCAAGCGCCCCTGTAAATGCATTTGCATTCCCAGCATTAACAATCAAACCACGGCCATCCCCACCAGCCGCTAAATATTTACGGCCCCATTCGACAGCACCAGATGCCGTTTTAGATTTGGTAAAAGTACCAGCCACAACTGTCCCGGGCTCAAACGCAGCTAAAAACAAATCAGCCCGGTCATTATATTTAATTCCCACTTCAGTAGTACTTAGTTTACAGCCGGTAATGGATGGCATTTTAGGATATCTGGAAGGGGCAAAAAGTGAAGTCTTCATAAAAGGGCACTCGCTTCATAGCAATCATATCTATTTACATTGGAACTTGTCATACCCCCCCGCGCAATTTGCAGCAATAAAAAACGTCGCCAAGCAGAACCAGGCGACGTTTTAAAGACTTAAGTTTTGAAGAAACTTTAATTGCTACCACGAGGTTTTTCTAATGGCTTTTCAAGTTCTTTATCAACAAATTCCACTTTTGCGGTTTTGCGCAAATTTTCGATAAGCTCTTGCGCTTTTTTCTGCCAAAGCACTTCTTTGATACGCCCTTGAACAGAGTCAAACGGCGGCAATGCCCGGTTCCGTTTTTCTTCTAACCGAATAATATGATACCCAAATTGGCTTTGAACCGGTTCAGATAGATCACCTTTTTTCTTTAAATCAAAAGCCGCTTTGGCAAATGATGGCACCACCTGCGATTTAAGAATAAAGCCAAGGTCACCGCCCTTTTCTTTTGAGCCAGGATCAATTGAGTTTTCTTTCGCTAAAGCTTTAAAATCGCCACCCTTTTTGAGTTTCTCAACAATTTCTTTCGCCTTTTTAGGGTCCGTCACAAGGATGTGCTGAACGTGGGCTTCTTCTTCTTTGCCAGCATCTTCATAAGTTGTTTTCACATCAGCATCAGAAACAGTATCAAAAACTTTGCTATCAAAGAATGTATCTCTTAACGCACGGCGGTGATAATAATCTTTGCGATCTTTAAAAGCTTGGCTCTCGCCAATTTTTTCGCCCTTAGCCGCTGTTGCTAAAATCTGAGTTTCAATCAAATATTCTACCAAAACTTTTCTACGTGCTTTTTTAGGGATGCTAACCAACTGATTAAACAATTCGGTTTCCGCTCGTTTCATATCAGTTTCAGTAATTTCTATTCCATCAACCTTGGCAACAACATTCGTCTCAGCTCTCACTTGTACGCTTGAGATTGAAAGAGCCACTAGGGCAACCATCGCGCTTTTATGCAAGTTTTTCACTATTCACTTCCTCAATATATGGTTTTGCTACTTATTCTTTCGCCCATACAGGCATTTTTGCATTTTCGTAATTTGTATGTGCAGTTTGTGTCCTCATTAGGATAAATCCAGCTTTTACGCAAGTTTAACCTATAGAAACCCACCTTTAGGGCAAGATATTTTAATAAATTAGTTATTTTTGACCCAAAGCTGACTTAATAATTTCATATACATTGACATTGTTTCTCCAGCTTTCTATCTGTCATCTTAAGAGCAATAAGATAGAATTTTTAGGGCTTTAGAGAAGCTAAAAATCTGCTGTTTGTATTGAGAATAAATTGGTGTTAATCATGCTGCTTGATTTGCGCACGGTAAGGGTATTCTTTTTGATATCTTACCCATCATCATCAAATCAATTTGTATGATTAGTGAATAATATTGAATTAGCTTATTCGATTTTTCAAAATAGAATGAGCCTCCTTAAAATTAAAAAAATCAGGTTAGGCCGAAAAGAAATGGTATCGTTCGCAGCACTAAGTGCAAAACTCTTTGGTTCATCAAATGAGCGCCAGATCAAAGCTTATGCGGGGCGAGTTGAAGCAATCAACGCCCTCGAACCAGAAATCGTGAAACTATCCGATGAGGAGCTAAGAGCCCGCACCGAGCAATTCCGTCAAGAAGTGGTTGAGGGCAAGAGCCTTGATGATCTACTCGTTCCAGCATTTGCCACAGTAAGAGAAGCCGCCAAGCGTGCCCTTGGTCAACGTCATTACGATGTACAGCTCATTGGCGGCATGGTCTTGCATGATGGTAAAATTTCTGAAATGCGCACAGGCGAGGGTAAAACCCTTGTTGCCACTCTAGCCGTTTATCTAAACGCTTTATCAGGTCGCGGCGTTCATGTGGTTACAGTGAATGACTATCTAGCCCAACGCGATGCTGAATGGATGGGCAAAGTCTATGAATTTTTAGGGTTAAGCGTCGGCACCATCACCAATGATATGGACGATGAAGAACGCAGAGACGCCTATGCCTCTGATGTTACCTATGGCACCAACAACGAATTTGGTTTTGATTATCTACGTGACAACATGAAATATGACCTAGGAGAAATGGTCCAACGTGGTCACTATTTCTCCATTGTTGATGAAGTCGATTCTATTCTCATTGATGAAGCAAGAACTCCCTTAATCATCTCAGGCCCGGTTGAAGATCGCTCAGAACTCTACACCTTAATTGATAAAATTATACCAGAATTTGCCCCTGAAGATTATGAAGTAGACGAAAAATCCAAAACAGCCTCTCTCACAGATGCTGGCAATGAAACAGCGGAACAAAAACTCAAAGACCACGACCTCTTAAAAGAAGGTGGCCTCTATGATGTTGAGAATGTAACCCTTGTTCACCATCTCAACAACGCCTTGCGCGCCCACAAACTATTTTTAAAAGACAAAGACTATATCGTTAAAGACAAGCAAGTGATCATCATTGATGAGTTCACAGGCCGTATGATGGATGGACGCCGGTACTCCGATGGCCTCCACCAAGCCTTAGAAGCAAAAGAAGGCGCCGATATCCAACCAGAGAACCAAACACTAGCCTCTGTGACATTTCAAAACTACTTTCGCCTCTACGACAAATTGGCCGGCATGACAGGCACTGCTGCCACAGAAGCTGAAGAATTCATGGACATTTACGGACTAGACGTGCTCGATATCCCCACCAACAAAGATGTGGCACGCCTTGATGAAGATGATGAGGTCTACCGCACATCTCAAGAAAAGTACCAAGCCATCATCCAGCTCATACGTGAATGTTCTGAGCGGCGCCAACCAATATTAGTTGGCACCACTTCAATTGAAAAATCTGAAATTTTAGCAGATCTTTTAAAACGCGAAAAAATCAAACATGAAGTCCTAAACGCCCGCCATCACGAACGAGAAGCAGCAATCATTGCCGATGCGGGCTGTCCAGGCGCGGTCACAATCGCTACAAATATGGCTGGCCGCGGGACAGACATCCAGCTTGGTGGCAATCTTGAAATGGTAATTGAAACACAGCTAGCCGATGTCCCTGAAGGGGCAGAACGTGATAGAAAAATAGCAACCATCACAGCTGAGATTGAGACCAAAAAGGAGCAAGCTTTAGAAGCTGGTGGTCTCTACGTCGTAGGAACCGAGCGCCATGAAAGCCGCCGTATTGACAATCAGCTAAGAGGGCGCTCAGGCCGCCAAGGGGATCCAGGGGCTTCAAAATTCTTTCTCTCACTAGAAGATGATTTAATGCGCATCTTTGGTTCAGATCGCATGGACGGTGTTTTACAAAAGCTAGGCCTCGATGAAGGTGAAGCCATCATCCATCCATGGATCAACAAGGCGCTAGAAAAAGCACAGAAAAAAGTTGAAGCCCATAACTATGACATTCGTAAAAACCTCTTAAAATTCGACAATGTCATGAACGAACAGCGTAAAGTAATTTTTGACCAACGTATTGAGTTAATGCGTGACGAGGAGGTCTCAGAAACCGTCGTTGATCTGCGCCATCAAATGATTGATGAACTGGTAAGCCGGCACATCCCTCAAAATGTTTACGCAGAACAATGGGAACTTGAAAAGCTCTCAACTGAAGTTGAAAGGATCTTCAACATCACACCCCCTATAAGCGAATGGGCAGATGAAGAAGGCATAGCCGATGAAGAAATCCTCAACCGTTTAACCGAAGCAACCAATGTTTTTTCTGCCAAAAAAGCAGCAGAATTTGGCCCAGATATTATGCGCCAAGTTGAAAAATCTGTGCTGTTACAAACACTTGATCATTTGTGGCGTGATCATCTCGTTACCCTTGAACATTTGCGCCAAGTGGTTGGTTTGCGCGGTTACGGCCAACGTGACCCGCTAAATGAATATCAAACAGAAAGTTTCACCTTGTTTGAAGCCATGCTTGCTCAATTACGCGAAGAGGTTACAGGCCAACTATCTCATGTCGAACTATCAATGGATGAAGGCTTACCCTCTCTTGACGACGCTCAATTGCCAGATATGGAAGCCCATCACCTTGATTTATCGTCCG
This sequence comes from Hyphomicrobiaceae bacterium, assembly GCA_021775775.1. Classification (GTDB taxonomy): domain Bacteria; phylum Pseudomonadota; class Alphaproteobacteria; order Rhizobiales; family HXMU1428-3; genus HXMU1428-3. The sequence goes on along the minus strand of JAJFHF010000075.1, from coordinate 17,967 downwards.
GTGAAGATGAGTTTCAGTCTCATGATGAGCAAACAATCCAACCCCAAATCCGAAATCGCAAAGCGGCAACCCAAATTGACCCCAACAACCCTGCTACATGGGGTAAAGTTGCCCGCAATGATAAATGCCCGTGTGGATCTGGTAAAAAATACAAGCAATGTCACGGTAAATTAAGCTAACCGCAACTTTAAAGGGCAAAATGAAAAGTAAGTTGATTTAAAACAACTCATCTTTAATCCCGCTTGCATTTTGCAGTGGCTCATGATTACGTTGAAGCCTTAAAGTTTAATGCAAGAGGGGCTTTTTATGACCACTGACCAAATGATGTTGTTTGGCCTATTAGGCGTGGTATTTGCCTTACTGATATGGGGAAAATTTCGCTATGATCTGGTGGCTTTTTCAGCCCTTGTCGCCGGCGTAATTTTAGGGGTCATCCCTCAAGACAGTGCGTTCTCTGGCTTTGGACATCCAGCGGTTATTATCATCGCCCTCGTATTGATTGTCTCAAAAGGTCTATCCAACTCAGGGGCCATTGAGCTCATTGCCCGCACCATGATAGATAGCGGGCGTAGCCTTGCCGGCCACATTGGCATAATGGCAAGCCTGGCAGCCGCCCTTTCAGCTGTAATGAACAATGTTGGCGCCTTGGCCCTTTTAATGCCCGTAGACCTTCAAGCAGCTGAAAAAGCCAAGCGGTCACCTGCCCTTACACTCATGCCACTTTCCTTTGCCTCTATCCTTGGCGGCTTAGTCACCTTAATCGGCACCCCGCCCAACATCATCATTGCCAGTTACAGAGAAAAGGCGCTCGGCGAGCCTTATCACATGTTTGACTTTGCCCCCGTGGGGATTATTTGCGCCGTTGTTGGCGTTTTATTTGTCACTCTTATTGGCTGGCGTTTAATCCCAGCAGCGCGCAAAGAACACAACCAAGCCAGAGAATTATTCGAACTTGATGATTATGTCGCAGAAGTCCGTGTTGGAGAAAACAGCATTCTTGTTGGCAAGCGCCTGCGTGACGTGAAAGAAGTTGAAGAGGCAAATGATACCCAAATTATTGGTGTGGTTCGGCGCGGCAATAAATTGCCCGGCAACGCCGCATGGCAAGTCATTGAGGCAGGGGATATATTGGTTGTTGAAGCCACCCCTCAGGCCATTGAGGAATTAGCCGGGCTGCTAGGTGTAGAATTTGTCGGCTCTGAAAAACATGAAGGCGTGTTGACCTCTGCCGACACAGGGTTTTTAGAAGTGGTCGTGCCAGAAAACGCCCGCATCGAAGGGCGCTCAGCGCTAAACCTACGGCTACTTTATCGCCACAACGTCACATTGATGGGCATCTCACGTCAGGGTCAACAAATCCACAAACGCGTCCGGCGCGAACAAATCGAAGCCGGTGACATCTTGTTGCTCTATGGCCCAACTGAACGTCTATCTGAAATTGCCAACTGGCTTGGCTGCTTACCTTTGGCAGAACGTGGCTTGCAAGTGATCAAGCGCGACAAAGCCCTGCTAGCCGTTGCTCTTTTTGCCGGGGCCATTATGCTAGCCAGCTTTGGTATTCTATACCTCCCCTTTGCCCTAGGACTCACGGTCATTGGCTATGTCGTATTTAACATCGTCTCTGTTAAAAAAATATACGATTCAGTTGAGTGGCCGGTTATTGTACTTCTAGGCTCCCTCATTCCCGTCGGAGCGGCTCTAGAAGCCTCTGGTGGCACAAGTCTCATTGCCAATTGGATATTAACCGCAACACAAGGCGCCGCCCCCTGGGTTGTTTTAACAATCTTGATGATCGTCACAATGACCCTTTCAGATGTTTTAAACAACACGGCCACCGCTGTGATAGCAGCCCCCATTGCGCTTGAATTAGCCACTCGCCTGCAAGTAAACCCTGATCCCTTTTTAATGGCAGTGGCAATTGCCGCCAGCTGCGCCTTCCTAACCCCAATTGGGCATAAAAACAACACACTCATCATGGGGCCTGGGGGCTATAAATTTGGAGATTATTGGCGCATGGGTCTTCCCCTTGAAATTCTCATCATTGCCATCGCAATCCCCTCTATTTTGGTGTTCTGGCCGTTTTAAACTCTATTACAACCAATATAGCCATTAAATCCCATGAACCATCGCTCAATAAGTGAGCGATTAGCAACAGTTGATCTATTTTTAAATAGAGGGCTTGCGAGCAAACCCTAGTGTGGCCTTTAATATGCCGATGCTTTTGATGTTAAATGCTTAGCATTATGATTTTAAAGGGTTTGCGTAAAATGGAAAAAATCACAATATTAGAACGCCCAGTTGAATATGAACAATCACTGGTACATTTCAGATATTTCCTTGACCACAAAGCAAAACTGTTCGGCTTTGTCATTGCCATAAACAGCATCCTTTACCCAATCATTCTAAAAACCCTTGAAAGCCCAGCAACCAAAGTCATCGCCTCAGTTTTGGTGGTTTTCTTATTGATCTTCGCGGCCATATTTGACAGGCGCACAACCAAACAGGTGAAAACATTTATCCGCGAAGCAAAAAGAATTGAGCGCGCTCTTGACTTTGAACTGATCCAAAACACCTACCCAGGGCGTAATTCAAGCGGTGCCTTTTCATTTGTTTATTTCGCCATGTATATGGTTGCCATCGCTTTTTGGTGTATTCACATCCTCATTGTCTCTAAAACAATACAGGCACAAACAATTATCGATTGGGGAAAATCTCTCTCCGATGGGCTTTATTAAAACGATAATTTAGATATTTTCTTGGTTTTTAGGAGTGCTAGAACAATCCCTTTTTAAAGATTGCTGGTATGTTTTATCAGCTATTGAACCACGCGAAACCGCATAACGCCGCTTACAAACACCAACCTTAGGCGGTATATGATTTTCATTAAACAAATCATAAGCAATCTTCAAATCGCGCCACAAGGGCTCCCATTCTTGCTGACTATATAACTTCATATTGCGCTCACTCATCCGAAAGGGAAAGGCATGCACCGTAAAGCTTTTATGTCCCTTGGCGTAGGTCGCGGTTACAATTTCCCAAATCTCTTTCATAACCCCGTTGGTCATCGCATAACAACCAATTGAGGAACACCCCCCATGCACCATAAGAAAAGATCCAGTTCTTTTAAAACCACGATCATATAGATTAGGATAGCCAAGATTAAATGAACGATACCAGCGGCTATTCGGGTTAAGCTGATTTTTGCGCACCGTATAAATGCCCTCAGGACTTTGCCCATCACCTTCTTTAAGTTTAGGTCCAAGACCACCAGACCATCGACAAATCGGATAGGTGGCGAACAACACAAATCCGTCTTCTTTATTTTTAGCCCTCACCCAAAGCTCAAGCTCCCCCTCTAATTTAAAGATACGCATGAAGATAGGATCGCCTAATCGCAAATTTTTGCTCAAAAAACGCTCATCACGTTTTGATAAATCTGGGGTTCCTGGTAAGGGGCGTCCCATCCTGTAATAAACTTTATTTTGAGTGCTGCGCCATTCATCGCTCCACACATCAATGGTCTTTTGTCCAGCAGGCGTAAGAAACCAAAAAACCAAAACAGAAACGATGGTAATCGTCAAAAAAAGCCAACCACCCGGGCGCCCACTTTTATGTTTTTTGCTTTTTCCCATACGCCTTTTCCCTTAACCCCAAGACCTTTTTAAAAACAGTGAAGGAACAGGCTTAATATAAACCATCTCTTAAACTACCAAAATCATCACTAAATATATCATCTGGCAAACTAAGACTATCAAAACCAGGGTCCGGTTTTTTCTGCTCGCGTCCATGCGTGGGCTCTATGCCTTGCCCCAAAGGATCTCTAATCTTAGGGGTGCTAGCAATTGTCAAATCAGGGGCACGCTTGCGTATAGGCCTAAAACCAGGATTACCAGGACAAGGGCCAGCAGGGTTGATTTGATATTCAAGATCAGCAAAAGCGGGGTTAACATGATAGCGCTTTTCACAAATTCTAATTTTAGGGGGAACCCGCGTTAATTCAAATTCATCATGTCCTTTTTTTAAATCACGCCAAAACCTCATCCAATGGCTTTTTTTGTGTATTTTCATATTTTTACTGGTCATACGAAACGGATAGGCATGCACATCAAATGAAGTTTGCCCTCCCGCAAACGCTTCACGAGCAAAAGCATAAATTTCCTCAACCAAAGCATCAGTCATGGCATAGCACCCAGCCGAGCTACAATCTCCATGCACCATCAAATTAGCACCAGTACGCCGAAACGATCTGTCATAAGCATTGGGGTACCCTAAGTTAAACGAAAGATGATATTTGCTATTGGGGTTCATTTGTCCGCGAGACACCCGATAAAACCCTTCAGGGGCTTGCTTATCACCTTGCTTAAGTTTAGGGCCCAATTTCCCTGACCAATTGCAAATAGGATATGATTTGAAATGATAGAACATGCCATCATCTTTTTGTTTCCAAATCTCCAGCTCTGATTCTTGTTTGAAAATGCGCACAAATATAGGCGAGTTGATGCGCATACCTTTTTTCACAAGCAAATCTTGGGTCGCTTTCGGAATAGGGTTATTGGCAGCATTTGAAGAAGAGGTCGTCTCAATCGCCTGACTACAACCAGAAAGGAGACCACAACCAACAAGGAGACCACAAACAATCATCCCCTTGCGCACCCCACGCAAAAGGGCCTCAAAACGATTAATTATGGCAGATCCAAACGACTCATAGAAAGGCGCTATCATGAACAAAGCACTCTTTATAAAAGCCATCCTTTGCCAAGTTTCCTTAATCCATCGTGATGAAGTTTGAAATACCAATCTCAATGCATCCTATCCAAAATAGTCGTCGAACTTAAGCATTAGCATTTACAACGCAAAGCTATAATCTAACGGTTAAACTTAAGAATATAAAAAGGCTCACATTGCTAAGCCGCGATAAGCACCTAACTCTATAGCCACCAAAGTAGCCATCAATAGATTTAATATGATTCGATTGAACCAAGCAGGCAAAAGCAGCGGTTATCACATCTATTTGAAGACTAACCATATTCAAAGCCGACATTTTTGGCATTTTCAAGACAATGAGGTGTCTTTTGAGGCAACACAGGGGGTCTATCAGTATAAGAAAAAGCCCCCAAAAGGAGACTAATGCAGGGATTTACCAATATCTAGGTACTTATCTTGGCGGCGCTTGCGCACTTCTTCAGGAGGAAGGTCTTCTAATATCTGCAAACGGTTATCAATAATATCACCCGCACTCTCAATCGTTTGTTCTGGATTACGATGAGCGCCCCCAACAGGCTCAGAAATAATATCATCAATCACACCCAGTTCAATCAAGTCTTGCGCGGTGATTTTCATGTTTTCTGCCGCATCTTTCGCACGCGTTGAATCATGCCACAAAATAGAAGCAGCCGCTTCGGGCGAAGCAACGGTATAGATAGAATGCTCTAACATTAAAACTTCATTGGCTGTAGCAATCGCCAAAGCGCCACCAGAGCCCCCCTCGCCAATAATCAAAGTAATAATCGGCACACTAAGAGAGAGACATTTATCCGTTGAACGTGCAATCGCTTCAGCTTGGCCGCGCTCTTCAGCGCCAACCCCTGGAAATGCACCAGCCGTATCCACAAACGTAATGATTGGCATCCTAAATTTTTCGGCCATTTCCATCAAACGAACAGCTTTGCGATACCCCTCTGGGCGCGCCATGCCAAAATTATGTTTGATACGACTTTGGGTATCTTTCCCTTTTTCATGCCCCAATATCACAACAGAACGCCCTCTAAAGCGCCCAACACCACCAAGGATTGCATCATCGTCCGAATAATAACGGTCACCAGATAGGGGGATAAAATCCGTAATTAACGCATCAACATAGGCCTGACTATGGGGCCGATCTGGATGCCGAGCAACTTGGCACTTTTGCCAGGCTGTCAGGTTCTCATAAGTATCACTGAGGGCTTTCTGCGCTTTGGCTTCCAACGTGTCCAATTCATCATCAATTGAAACTGAATCACCATCATCCTCGGTTTCAGATGTGATGCTTTTCAGCTCAGAGATTTTACTCTCTAATTCAGCAATCTTTTTTTCAAAATCAAGATACGTGCGCATACAACAGCCCTTTAATACCTATAACCCAATATGCCCTCGTTCAGACATATCACTTTTCCCCTATTAGCCCTAGCCAGAAGCCCCCCTATTAGCACTAGCCACAAGGCCAATGTCAAGCCGCATTCAACTTAGCATTGGGAATGGGTTAACATTGGTTTTTAACTACTTTTCCCACATTTGCCAATGGGTGATGTGTACCAACCAAAGTCTTAAGCCGTTCTTCTAAAACATGTGTATAAATTTCAGTTGTAGAGATGTCCGCATGACCCAAAAGTTGCTGCACTGTGCGCAAATCGGCCCCCCTATCCAACAGATGGCTGGCAAAGGCATGGCGCAAAATATGAGGGGATATTTTAGCACGATTAAGACCAGCCCTTTCGCTCAGAGCTTTTAAGTCTTGTCCAAATCTTTGGCGGGTTAAATGCCCCTCTTTGCTCGGTGAAGGAAACAACCATTTCTGGCGTTGTTTTGAGCGCAAGGCTTTCCCATCATCTCTTTCCTGGTTTAGAGCGTCAAGACGGGCAATATAGTTCATCAAAGCCCCTTTTGCTGCTTCATTCAACGGTACCAAACGCTCTCGCCCCCCCTTACCTTTAATGGAGAACAAACGATCATCTCCATTTAATACGGCATAAGGCAACCCGACCAATTCTGATACCCGCAGGCCAGTGGCATATAAAACCTCCAACAAGCAATATAGACGTATGGCTTGAAATTGCGCATGGTTTTTAGTGGTAGTGGTCTCAAGCTTCGCGCGAGAAAGCAACACTTCAACATCTTCAACACTCATAAGTTTGGGTAAAGGACGCTGCTGCTTTGGCGCATCTATATGAGCGGCTGGATCTTCGGTGATAAGTGATTCAGCCAATAAGAACCGATAAAACTGCCGCAAAGCTGATAGATGCCGTGCCCGGCTCGACGCTGCCAAACCATGATTACTAAGATCCCTTAAATAGGATCTAATTTCGTCAGAACCAGCCGTTTCAATCGTGATGTTTTTTGTATCAATAAAGCTATAATAGCGCATCAAATCACGTTCATAAGCTTCAAGCGTATTGGGACTAGCGCCGCGTTCAGCGCTTAATTTTGCCAAGAATTCTGAAATTAGCTGCATGGCTATTCTTCTATCGTAAGCCCTAAAACTTCATGACGATATTCATGTGGCACAGGCTCAAACACGGTGGCCAAAATATAAAGACCAGCGCCCCCCACACAAAACAGCCAAAACAAAGTGGTTAAAAACCGTACCAGGCTAGGCATTTCATCCCCAAACTATAAAAGCATAACACGTTGACTATAAGTTATTAAGTTACAAGCCACTATTTTATATGTTCACATATCCGTTAATGCATGTGGCAAACAACAAATATTTGCTCGAAGATTGCTAACATGACATGTTATCTATGGACAAGTAGATATGGACAACTATCTATGAACAACTATCTATGAACGTGTCACATTCAACCAGCGCAAACAAAAGCGACTATATTAAAAATCTATCATTTAATCCTGTTTAATTTATATATTAAAAGACTTTTAGCAACGAGAGCCTTACCATGATACACAACAATCATGCACAAAACACGGCAACTTTTGTCAAACATCTTTTATCCACCCAATCCTTAGTTTTGGTGGGTTTAATGGGCGCTGGAAAGTCTGCCATCGGCCGCCGTGTCGGCGCAGAATTGACACTTCCCTTTCTTGATGCTGATAATGAAATAGAAGCGGCAGCTGGCCAAAGCATCGAAGATATTTTCAGCCAGCACGGAGAACCTTATTTTCGCGACCGAGAAGAAAAAGTAATCGAACGCCTCCTCCTAGATACCCCTAGCATATTAGCCACGGGCGGCGGCGCATTCATGAGTGAAAAAACACGTGCAAACATAAAAAAGCATGGCATTTCAATTTGGCTAAAAGCCGATATTGACATTTTGATGGAACGGGTCGGCAGAAGGGATCACCGCCCTCTCTTAAAAGCAGAAGACCCACATGCCATCATGCAAAAATTAATAGATCAACGCTATCCCATCTATGAGAAAGCCGACATCACCATTCAAAGCCGTGATGTCCCTCATGAGGTGATCGTACAAGAAATAATTGATGCACTAGCAAAACAATAATGCCAGTAACACCCAATAAAAGGTTTTTTGATTTTATGAGTTCGCAGACAATCTCACCAATACCTGGTCAGACCACAAAAAAAATTGAAGTTGCCTTAGGCAACCGCTCTTATGATATTTTAATCGATAGCGGGCTTCTTCAACACGCTGGCACCTTAATCTCTCAATTGCGGCCCGATGTTAAATGCTCCATCGTCACTGATGAAAATGTTGCACAGCACCACCTAGCACCATTACAAAAAGCTCTATCTTCTTCAAACATACCCAGTGAAGCGATTATCCTGCCCCCAGGAGAAGGCACAAAATCATTTAACGCCCTATCTTCGCTCGTAGAAACATTGCTCTCTCATGAGATTGAGAGAGGGGATCTCGTCATCGCTCTTGGCGGCGGTGTCATTGGTGATTTAGCAGGCTTTGCCGCCAGCATTCTGCGCCGCGGTGTCGACTTTGTACAAATCCCAACAAGTCTATTGGCACAAGTTGATAGCTCAGTTGGCGGCAAAACCGGCGTCAACAGCAACTATGGAAAAAACCTCATTGGCGCCTTTCACCAACCCATTCTGGTCTTGTGTGATTTAGATGTATTAACAACCCTAGAACCGCGCCAGTTCCGAGCCGGCTATGCAGAAGTGGTAAAGTATGGCCTAATTAAAAACGAAGAGTTTTTTACCTGGCTCCAAACCAATCGCAATGAAATCTATGCATTAGACAAACAAAGCCTGACACATGCCATTCAAACCTCTTGTTCCATGAAAGCTAACATTGTAGCCCTTGATGAAAAAGAGCATGGCGTGCGCGCACTATTAAATTTAGGCCACACATTTGGTCATGCCTTTGAATCCCTCACCGGTTATGGGGACAAATTACTACATGGTGAAGCCATTTCCATCGGTATGGTTTTAGCCTTTGAATTTGCCGATAAATTAGGAATTTGCAAACCAAGTGAAACACAGAAAGTAACGGCTCACTTTAAAGCCGCCAACCTACCAACACGAATAGAAGACATCCCGGGCGCACAAGAATTCACATCAAAAATGCTGATAGAAAAAATGCGACAAGATAAAAAAGTCGAGCGCGGCGATATGGTTTTTATTCTCCCTCACAAGATCGGTAAAGCGGTGGTTACCCGACAAATCTCCGAACCCACCCTTCACGACTTTTTAGAAGAGAAACTCGCCATTTCTTAAAACAACCATTCTTTAAAAACCGCACATAACCTGTCACAAGAGGTATCCCCAATGATCTGGTTTATCATATTGTCAATTCTAGCACTTCTGGCCTGCTCAGCCTTCTTTTCAGGCTCTGAGACAGCATTAACGGCAGCCTCCAAGGCCCGAATGTACACACTCGAGAAAGATGGAAACAAAAGCGCTGCTTTGGTGAATAAATTAATCGATGATAGAGGACGCCTCATAAGCAGCATTCTTGTTGGTAACAACCTGGTTAACATTCTCGCCTCAGCCCTTGCCACCAGTTTATTTTTAAATGAATTCGGCACCGCAGGCGTTGCCTATGCCACCATAGCAATGACAATCCTAGTCGTAGTGTTTTCTGAAGTTCTACCAAAAAGCTACGCATTGGCCAATCCAGATAAAACAGCGCTTCTGGTGGCTCCATTGCTACGCCCAATTATCATTTTACTCTCTCCCATTACCAAGGCGATTAATTGGATTATCAAACATATTTTCCAACTTTTTGGCAGTAAAATTGGCGATCAAGATAGTTTGATTTCAGCTCATGATGAGCTGCGCGGTGCCATTGATTTACACCATGTCGAAGGCGGCGTGGTGAAACGTGATAGAGATATGCTCGGCGGGGTTTTAGATTTACAAAACCTAGAAGTCTCTGATGTCATGGTACACAGAACCAAAATTTTTTCCATTAATGCTGATGATCCACCTCAAAGCGTTGTACACCAAGTTTTAGAAAGCCAGTTCACCCGGCTACCCTTATGGCAAGGCGAAGCTGATAATTTCATAGGCGTTTTACATGCCAAAGACTTGTTACGTGTGCTAGCCAATCTTGATTGGGACATTTCAAAATTAAAATTAGAAGACTACGCAACAGAACCCTGGTTTGTACCAGAAAGCACGCCCTTACAAGATCAACTCAATAGCTTCTTGCGCAAAAAAATGCACTTCGCCCTCGTCGTTGATGAATATGGAGAAGTGATGGGGCTGGTAACATTAGAAGATATTTTAGAAGAAATTGTAGGGGAAATATCCGACGAGCATGATGTCGAAGTTAGTGGCATACGCCCTCAGCCAGATGGGTGGATAAATGTCGATGGACTGCTTCCCATACGCGATCTCAATCGGCATATGGATTGGGATTTACCAGACGAGGAAGCGACCACAATAGCTGGACTTGTTATTCATGAAGCCCAGACCATCCCCGAACAAGGTCAGATTTTCACCTTTTATGGCTTTCGGTTTCAAGTGCTTAGAAAACAACAAAACAAAATCATAAACCTACGCATCCGCCCACTCGAGGGCAGCTCAGAGAGTTAAAAATATTATATATAAGGAAATAAAAACAAACTAAAAACCACCAACAAAGATCGGCCAATCAATCTTGCACAGAGGTGCTGGTCGCCTGTTTTAAAATCGCGTCAAAATCAATTTTACTGGCTTCAATCACCGCTTGTGTGCGGCTAACCACATTCATTTTTCGTAAAATTTCAGACACATGCGCTTTAACCGTTGTTTCACCAACGCCCAACTCATAAGCAATTTGCTTATTTAATTTACCCTCACGAAGCATACGCAAAACAATCAACTGTTGCCGTGTTAGAGAAAAAAGCCGACGTGACAAATCTTCTCTCTCTTGGCTAACCTCATCCAGTTGCTCATTATTATAGCCTTCCGGAATATAAACATTCCCCGCTAAAACTTCAGAGATCGCTTGTGAGATCTCTTCCCCGCTAGCAGTTTTCGCAATAAAACCACTCGCCCCATAATTAACCGCCTCTTTAATCAAACGGCGATCTTCCTGACCTGTAACAATCATAACAGGTAATTTAGGGAATTGTTTTCGCAAAGTTAAAAGGCCATCAAAGCCATTCGTATCAGGCATAAACAAATCCAACAAAGCCAGCTTAAAACGGCCAACTGTTTTTAATGTTTGCAAAGCATTGTCAATGCTTTCTGATTCATAAATTTCAACGCGCGGCATAACGCTCTGGATCGCATTATGAAGTGCTTCACGAAATAAAGGATGGTCATCAACAATTAAAATACGTTTCATGGGCTCTACTAGAGATTTGTTGGCTTATGGGCTTAAAAATATAAATTTATAATCACACTTCAAAAATCTAAGTTTTCTAGTGCTAACTCAAAAACTCAAAACAAATAGAATATTTCAGATAAAAAGAACCTCATTCGTTAGACTAAGGCTGTAATCTTTGTATACGACTATAGAGCATTGATGCAAGAATTTTAGACTAAAAACCAATTTTTTTGAATTATTAGTAAAAATCTCATGACTTATACTCATAAAAAATTAAATTCGTCTCCAAAAAAATTCACAAACATTTCCAAATAATCCCAGGCTTCAAAAGAAGCCCACTTAGCCCCAAAAAAAGCCCGAGCTTTCAAAGGAAAGCCTACTTAACACAAAAAACCCAGGCTTTCCTTTAAAAGCCTTACTTAACACAAAAAAATCCCGGGCTTTCAGAGGAAAGCCTACTTAACACAAAAAATCCCGGGCTTTCAAAGGAAAGCCCGGGATCCAACATAACTAAATAAATAGCTTATCGCTTAGTTAGCGGCCATTTTCTTAGGAAGTTTAAATGTCCAGTAAGATGAACCTTGGTTTAGGTGCTTAACAGTTTTAGCAACTTCACCGCCCCACAAAGGAACAGCGCCACCCCAACCGATAGAAACACCGATGATTTGCTCACCGTCTTGTTCCCAAGTGGTAGGAGGTGCAACGATACCAGAACCAGTTTGGAACTTCCAAAGCTCTTTACCTGTCTTGGCGTCAAGCGCTTTCAGATACCCTTCAGGAGTACCATAGAAAACCAATCCACCAGCTGTTGAAAGAATACCGCCCCACAATGGAGCTTTATTTTTAACAGCCCAAACAATTTTGCCTGAGATAGGATCAACAGCTTTTAGAGACCCAATGTGATCTTTAAAGATAGGCTTAATGGTGAAACCAGCACCTAGATAAGCTGCACCTTTTTTGTAAGATACAGGCTCATTCCAAAGGTCCATGCCCCATTCATTAGATGGTACATAGAAAAGACCGGTTTGTTGGCTATAAGCCATTGGCATTTGGTTTTTACCACCAAGGAAACTTGGTACAACAAAAACGCCTTTGCCTTTTTTACCATCTTTAGATTTCTTAGGATCTCCAGGATAGTTGTCCTTATTATAAATTGGACGACCATTCTTATCTAGACCTTTAGCCCAAGTGATATTTTCTGCAAATGCGAAACCATTTACGAATTTACCATTTGTACGGTCAAGGACGTAGAAGAAACCATTCCGGTCAGCAGTAGCAGCAAGTTTTTTGCCACCAGCATCAAAAGAAATAACTTCATTCACGCCATCATAATCCCAACCATCGTGAGGTGTGGTTTGGAAACCCCAATTAATCTCACCGGTATCTGGGTTAAGAGCAATACGGCCACAGCCCCACTTATTGTCACCAGGACGCAAGTGTGAGTTCCATGGAGCAGGATTACCTACACCCATAAAGATTTGCTTAGTATCAGGATCATATGTTCCACCAAGCCAAGCAGCACCGCCGCCCCATTTCCACATATCACCAGGCCAAGATTCGTTTTTCTTGCCAGTCATAGTAGATGGTTTACCAAGTAGAGTACCAACATGACCTTCAATAGTCGGACGTGACCAAACAAGTTCACCTGTCTCAACATTGCGGGCATCAACTGTACCAACAATACCAAATTCAGAACCAGATGTACCAGTTACGATCAATGGACCATGCTTTGAAGGCACGATAAGAGGTGTCGCTGAATAAGAGAAACCAGCTTTGAAATCACCCATTCTCTTACGCCAGGCGACTTTACCTGTCTTTTTATCAAGAGCTACAAGCTGAGCATCAAGAGTACCAAAGTAAATCTTGTTACCTAAAATTGCAGCACCACGATTGATCACGTCACAGCAAGGTAGAATACCTTCTGGAAGACGTGATTCATATTGCCAGATCTCTGTACCAGTTTTTGCATCAATTGCATAAACACGGCTGTAAGACGCTGTTACATAAATTACACCATCAGAAACGATAGCTTGTGCTTCTTGACCACGTTGCTTTTCGCCACCATATTGGAATACCCAAGCTGGTGCCAAACTGGCAACATTAGTCGTATTAATTTTATCAAGTGGGCTGTATCGTTGACCGCGAATATCTTGGCCATTGGTTAATACATCACCAGCTGTAGATTGATCTTTTAAGAGATCATCCACAGTAACACCTTCAGCACTGGCTGAAGTACTAGCTGCGATAGTAAAAATGCTCGCAGCTGCTAAGATTGCTCTGCTAAGACGCATATTGAGCTCCCTTCCCCTAGGACTTGTTAAGTTTTTTTTTCGTGTCGCCCATTGTAAAAATTCAAGATTTAACTTCGAATTGAGAACAATTAAAAATTTCTCATTTGAAAGTCTCTTTGCCAGAGTAAACCCAAAACAATTTCTTAATGCTTGTGAATTCTGAGAGATGTAAACTTAAGAGAACCTTAAGATGGATACTCACAATTCAATACAAACCTTTTTGAAATCAAATTTGTTCATACTTTATTAAAGAACTATCAATTCATTTTCCAAAAGGACAACACTACTAGAATAGAACGTAGCGGAGCTTGATCAAGCCTTTTATTGACAATAAGTATAGGTTTTTTGATATTTTGATGAGAAAATTAAAATAACTCAATACTTTCAATGAATTACTTGTTCCCCTGCCCAACAAAAGGTAGCAATTTTTCCTCTAAATTAGGATATAAATGCGCAACTGAACGCTCAATTTCATCATGAATCACTTTTATTGATTGAAATTCTTTTGGAATTGGCATTTTAGCAGCTTCAATCATATCTTTACCGCTCTTAACAGAAGCAATAAGTTCGGCCTCCAACCAACGCAAATAGCTCTCAGTTTGCTCGATAGATCGGTCCGTTGGATCAGCTGGACCATGCCCGGGAAACACAATTTTATGGGGAATTTTCTTTAGTTCCTTTAACGAGTCATACCACTTGGATAAATTCGCATGTGGCGTGGTTGCCGCCCGATCAAGAAAACATAAATCGCCAGTATAAAGCACACCCGTATGGTGGTCTAAAATCGCAAGATCTGCATCTGTATGTCCAGACATCGGCAACATTTCAAAACGATGAGCACCAAATTTTTCAGAGCTAAATGTAACCTCAATCTCCGGAATCGTAACCTCTGTAGCGCGCATCCAATCCCCAAGCAAACGGTACAAATTATCAGAAAAACCCTCACCCGTGGTTTTCAAACCAGCAATGGTTTTGGGCAAAGCTGCAATTTTTTCAGCGCCAAAAACTTGATTACCTAGAAAATGATCTGGATGAAAATGCGTGTTATAAACCCGAATGACATCCTGACCAGTGGTCTCTTTAATCAACTTTTTCAAAGCAATGCCATAACGCCGACTAGGTCCAGTATCTATCACCACAACGCCATCTTTGGTGCTGATAAAAGCAATATTAACAATATTGCCGCCATTTTTCATGGTAAAAAACTCAGTCTCACCAACAATGACATAAGAGTTCTCAGCAATACGTTGAGCCTTCAGGTCATAGGCAAATGAATTAGCAAAGCTTGGCAAAATTGGCATAGCTAAAGAGCTACCCACTCCTGCAAGAAGGGTACGGCGGAAAAAATCCATGACAATCCTTTTAAATTTAAATTTTAATTATTTTACCAACAAGGCAGATGACTGAACGGGCGCCGGAACAGAAACCTTAATCAGATTTCCCTCATTGTCACGCCCTTGTATAAGAACCCTATCAGTTGCTGATTGTAGCTTGGGAAACAAGGTAATCGTTGGGTTTTCAGAAACGGGCTCATGAATAAAAATACGCCCTAAACGTGCACCTTGTGGCGACTTCATTTCTAGCTTTTCAACAAAAAAAGCAGGGATCCCATCAGCCAAACCGGTATCCATAGGGTGCTGAATGCTCACGCGCATTTTAGCGGCCTCAGAAGCAGGGTTCCGCCAAACTTTAGCGCGAACTTCTGCCAACCGATCAACCCATCCATCATTACCATGAGCCATAGCCGGTTGTGAGCAACCACCACCAGCAGCGTCGACATAAGTCGCCCCAATGCGCCACACACCATCGCCATCCAGAACTGCAGCGCGAACAGTCGTACCTTGTTCCACTTTAATCCGAAAACTTAAGCGTGCTTCTGAATTCTCAGGGTAATAAGTCAAAACTTTTGGTAAAGGATTAAGATCTGCAATCACCACAATTTTACGCACAGTTTTTACCGCACGCGCATCGACATGAACCGGAATGTTCATTTGATCTTCAGCAAGTTTGGGTGTGTGCACAAGGATACGATCATCCATTACAATTTTTTGGCCACCATCTTTATCGCTAAGTAAAAATTCATTAGCAACAAACTCCCACATAACTGACTTTGCACTATCTTCCGGCAATTCAGCGGCGCGCGCTGGTCCAAAGAGAAAAAAGGAACCAATCATAAGTGTGACGGCAAGAGAATTCTTTATAAATGAAATCATTAGCTTATGGTTCCTTAATGCAGAAGTTTATTTTATTTCGGCCTAATTCTGAATCAAATGCTCATTCTATTTTAGCAAAAACATCCTAAATGTGAATATATGGAAGTATAAAACTTACATATTTATAACATATTAGAGGATAGAATTGCAATTCTACCTTTTGGTAGGTTTATAATTGATTTTTAACAAAAATCCAATTTAATTTTTCAATTGGCCATTCCCATACCCAGTCTATATCCAAAACTGATATTTTCTCACAAAACTTGACAAGCCGTATAGAAACCTCTCAAGTGCCGTTTTTCACTCCATTTGTCGGTTTTTCACCCTTATGCTTCATATTAATAACCTTACCTTTCGTATTGATGGCCGTATGCTCATTGATGATGCCAGCATCGCCATACCCAATGGCCACAAAGTGGGCATTGTCGGGCGCAATGGCACCGGCAAAACCACCCTTCTAAAACTGATCACCGGCGAATTAGCTGTCGATGACGGCGCCATAAGCTGGCCTAAGAACTTCTCCATCGGCCATGTAGCCCAAGAGGTACCCTCCGGCCAAACCACTTTGTTAGAAATTGTGTTAGAGGCCGACATCGAACGCCACGCCCTCATGCAAGAAGCAGAGATCGCAACAGACCCGACCCGCATCTCAGACATCCAATTGCGTCTACTCGACATTGATGCTCACTCCGCGCCAGCGCGCGCCGCCACCATCTTGTCAGGTCTAGGCTTTGACGAGACCGCCCAACAACGCTATGCCAGCGAATTTTCTGGCGGTTGGCGCATGCGTGTCGCCCTCGCCGCTGCACTTTTTGCTGCCCCAGATATTTTGCTGCTCGATGAACCCTCCAACTATCTTGATCTTGAAGGCACCCTTTGGCTGGAAAATTTCTTGCGCTCCTACCCCCACACAGTTTTGATGGTCAGCCACAACCGCGAGCTGTTGAACAAATCTGTTACTCACATTCTACATCTATCCAAACAAAAACTATCCCTCTACACCGGCGGCTATGATCAGTTTGAAGCCACAAGACGCGAGCAACAACGCCTTGAAATGAAGATGATGAAAAAGCAAGATGACGCGCGCCGTCACTTAGAATCCTTCGTTGATCGCTTTCGCGCCAAAGCTTCCAAAGCCAAACAGGCCCAATCACGCCTCAAAGTTCTCGAGAAAATGAAACCGATCGCGGCCCAAATGGATGAGCGCGTCGCCCCCTTCATCTTCCCCAACTCCAAAACCAAATTAGGCAACCCCATCATTCGTCTCGATGAAGTGAGCGTTGGCTATGAAGAAAACAAGCCCGTCCTGCGCAATCTCAATCTTAATCTCGATAGTGACGACCGCATTGGCCTGCTGGGCTCCAACGGCAATGGCAAATCCACCATGGCCAAATTATTGATGGGACAGCTTGCCCCTCAATCAGGTCATCGCAAATGTTCAAAGAAATGCACCATTGGCTATTTTGCACAACATCAGTTGGATGAGTTAAACCCAATGGAATCTCCCTATGACCATATCGCGGCATTAATGCCAGATCATACAGAGGCCCAAAAACGCGCCAAATGCGCGGCCATTGGCTTTGGCCCACAAAAGGTCGACACCAAAGCCTCGCTCTTATCGGGCGGTGAAAAGGCCCGGCTCCTCTTCGCCATGGCCAGTTTTCACGGTCCCCACATTCTCATCCTCGATGAGCCAACCAACCACTTGGATGTCGATAGTTGCGAAGCGCTCATTCACGCCATTAATGAATATGAAGGCGCCGTCATCATCATCTCTCACGACCGCCATTTATTAGAGGCCAGCGTTGACCGTCTATGGCTGGTGAACAATGGCACGACCGTGCCTTATGATGGCGATATGGAAAGCTACCGCTCTGAGCTGCTGCAAACCCGCTCTGGCAAAACCGCCAAAAAAGAGAAAGCAGAACAAGCCACCAAACCAAAAATCAGCCGCAAAGAAGAGCGCCGCTTGGCAGCTGAAGCCCGCGCCGTGATGGCCCCCTTGCGCAAAGAAATCCAAGC